>CAYSHT010000020.1:7521-22966 GCA_964430915.1 uncultured Syntrophaceae bacterium | reverse complement strand
CTGCAATTTCAGGGAGGCGTTTGTCGGCAGCCTTTATGCCATTGTCTCTGGTTTCTCGTATCAATAGTTTGGTTGCAGCGTATGCCAGGGTCGGTCCCTTGGAGAGTCTTTTTGCAAATCGAAGTGCCTTATCCATGAGTTCGTTTTGAGGAAGCACACGATTAATAATGTGCCATTTTTCAAGGGTAGCGGCATCATAAAAACTGGCGGACATGATCATTTCGGCGGCTCTGGCTGCCCCAACCCTTTGTGTGAGCCTTTGAGTTCCGCCCCCCATCGGTGTGGTGCCGATTACCGCCTCAATCAAACCCAGTTTAGCTGTATCCGCAGCCCACGCCATGTCACATGCCAGAACCATTTCAAAACCGGCAGTGTAGCAATCGCCATGCACTACAGCCAGGGTAGGGAGCGGTAGCTGTTCAAAACGGGATAGCGTGTGGTTGAATCTTTCGAGCATTGCCAGTGCCTCGGATTGCGAACGGCCCTTAAAAACATCCTCAACATTTACGCCGGCGGAAAACATGTCGCCTTCAGCCTGCAGCAGGATGGCCCGTATATCGTACTGCGCGATGTTGTCTAAAAATGCTTCAAATTCATCAAGCATCTCCATATCAATAAGATTTAATGGTGGGTTGGTCAGGGTGAAAATGCCGAGCTGTTCATCAATGGTAAAGTTGGTTTTAGCCATGTTCGCCTCCATAAGAATTTCTATGTCTAAGATAAATTGACCGTGGTTGTTGATGTCTAATGTTCAGCCTCGACGACGAGTCCAGTAAACCATAGTGTCCTCTCCATTTTCTTCTATTGTTTAAACGCATCTACATGTTTATAGCCAGACGGTAAATCAAATATACTGCCCGGTGCTTTAACTTCTTTGAATTCCATCAGCTCGACAGAGGATTTCATGGATTGTCCCATCATCATGGTGGTTTGCTCTGAATAAACATGCACGCCTTTTATCTTCTTTATTTCCTGCATGATAGCGTCGATGTTTTGGCTCATGCCCGGCATCTGCGCCATCATTCCAGCAGAATGTTTTGCGTATAGTTCTCCATCAATTTTAATATCCTCTGTGGCCCAAATTTCCGAATTAGTTGCACCCATTGCCGTTTCTATAGTTTGAATGTATTTTCGACAATTCCATTTACCAATTTTTTTTCTTTCCTTTGTTTCTTCCACAATAACATTCATTTGCATCATTTTACTCATAACTTGCTCAAAACTGGCTTTTTCTTCCTGGGACATATTTCCCATTTCTTTGTTCATCTTTTTCGAAAAATCCGTTGGCATCGTAACGATTGTCTTTTCTTCATGATTGGCCGTAGTGATGATCTTTTTATCTATATCAATAACAGTCTTTTGCTTTTTGTTCTTGACCACCATTTTAGTTGGTGTAATCCATGACTCAACAATCACATCGTGGGCAGGTTGCATGGTCCCCATGATTGTTACAGCATCAGTATGCTGTTTCTGCTTCATATAGGTGGCACCGTATGCGTTTTGAAACATAAGAGTTATAAATATTAAAGTTACAATACATAGTAGAAATGTCTTTTTTTTCATTGTTCCTCTCCTTCTTTTTTAAGATTTGTTTAAAAAACAGCTCTATTGTCTTTCCACATAACATTTAAACTGTAACATAACGCCAGGATGAGGGGGATGCTTCAGTGTTTGCCCGTCGGGTGCAAAACGCAGTAGAGCACTAGTCAGGTAAAGAAAATGTCTATATTGTTAGAAGCCGTTCGTTGCTTTTTAAAAGCTCAGTTAATGGCAGTCCCCAATACTTGACTTCAATCTGTAGTTTTTCCAGAGTTTCTGTCACTCCCAGTTGATCTGCGCAGGCTTTGCATGCGGTTACATGCACACCCGCATCTAAAGCTTCCGTTATCTTTTTTTGAATTGAACAGCGAGCGCATTCCCCGCTGCTTGCGGCGGGGTTAGCGAGCGAATAAAAAATAAACATTTTCCTTAACAATCGGAGATTCCCCGCAACTTGTTGCGAGGGAGCTTCAATAGTGGTACCTTCACTGACCAATTTAGCGGGTTCACCCCAAATTATGAGAGTGACCTTTTTCCACCAACCCTTGATGAGAGAATTAATGGTATACATGAACACCATTTTTTCTGCTGTAACCGGATTACCATTCGTCCATAATACATAAAGATGTGTTTTTCCTGTCATCTATTTCCCCCCTTGTAACCGCTGATTGACAGGCAGAGTTGCCTGAATATTGTGTGTCATTTCAGTAAAAAGGTCATCCAATCACTTTGTCTTGTTTCTTCTTGCCCATTTGACAGCGTTTGTCACATCTTCATACGTTAATCCAAGTTGCTCAATCTTATCTCTTATCGCTGACAGCGAAGCAGACGCTGGCATAATTTTTACTGGAGACAAAACAATTTTGCTATCCTTAATGCCCACGTCAAAATAATCGATTCCAGGAAATTCTTTTACAATATCCTTGGGTAATGTTAGTTGGTTTTTGGAAGTCTTTTTCGCGAACATATCCTTACCTCCTTGTTGTAAGGAGACATTGAGTGTCAAAGTATTTTTACAATTCCTCGGTATCTTGTTTCACTTGATCCAGCAGCGGTCCTTCGAAAAGACAGAGGCGAATTGTTTTCAGTGGTGATTCGGGATATTCCTCAAAGAATTGCTTTACCGCTGCCAGATAGGCCCTGGAACATATATCGAGAGGGACGGCAAAAATTCCCGAGCTGATCCCCGGAAATGAAATTGATGTCCATCCCTGCTCGTGTGCCCTGACAAATGACGATTCCACGGCCTGGACAAGCTTTCTCTCTTCTTCGCCGTCTCCCTTTCGTGGTCCCACGGCATGAATAACTCCCTTGAAGGGCAGTTTGCCCGCAGTTGTGACCACGGCGCCACCCGTAGGAACCGCACCCTGTTCCCTGACCAGTCTATTCCCCTCTTCGACGAGTTTGGAACCGGCCGCCCTCGCAATAGCGGCAGCAACGCCGCCCCCGTGTGACAGCATACCGTTGGCGGCATTCACGATGGTCTCCACGGGCTCTTTCAGGAGATCGCCGGTGACGACGGAAAAGGTTCCGCCATTCGGGAATGTGATACGTTTAATCAATGATTCTTTCATATATGACCTCCCGTCACATTTACCTCATGTCTCATGCTGACATATGCAAAGGTTTGTCTGTTCCTGTTGGATTTCTGAAATATATCAGAATTGGGAAATATATAAACTCTTTTTTTCGATTACCAATTGAGGTCAATAATGTATAATAACCATTCTTAAAAGTCTCACTATCTCGGGAGACGGTCATGAAAAATGTCCTTGCAGTAATTATAGTTGTCAGCCTAGGATATACCCTCTACGGAACAGCGATGCTCGGTGTCAGGATTTTTACGGCCAGAAAAATAAGTGACAGGAGTATTTCCTTTCAAAATACGGCATCACCGGAGCGATACAGAATCCTGATTGTCGGTGACAGTACCGGTGTCGGCACGGGAGCCGAAACACCGGAGGATTCTATAGCGGGTTTGATTCTTCGGGATTATCCGGAAACGACCATCGAAAATCGCGCAGAAAACGGTGCAAAGCTTGCCGATGTTGTCACACAACTCGACGATGAAACGATGGAACAGTATGATCTCATTCTGATTCAGGCGGGTGGAAATGATATTCTCCGTTTTACCTCTCTGGATACGCTCGGAGGCGCTGTCGAGACACTCCTGCGAACGGCAAAGGAACGGGCCGGTCATGTCGTCTTTATGAGCACGGGAAATGTCGGCAACGCGCCAGCCTTTATGCCGCCGCTTACCTGGGTCTATACGTCGCGAACCCGGAAAGTGCGAAAACTCCTGATGGAGATTGCCGATGCCGAAGGGGTGCTCTATGTTGATCTCTTCATGGAACGAAGCGACGACCCCTTCGTTACCGAACCGGAGCGCTACAACGCCCCCGATTTTCTCCATCCGGGGAGCGAGGGATACCATCTCTGGTATGAAGCACTCAAGAATCAGGCCGGAATCGATGAGCTTATCGGTAACTAATCGGCAGAATAGGCGATTCACGTTTTTGAAATAGCTTGTAAATGTCAGGCAGGCTATCTTATAAAAACAGGGAGGGAACCTATGGCATCAGAGCGGAAACTGTTTCATAACATGAGGCTTTTCGACGGTATTTCCGATTTACTTCAGGATGACAAAATCATTATCACATCAGGCGATCGTATCGAGAAGATCGAGAGCATCGATGCAATCGAAAGATATCAGGACTGCGAGCGGATTGAGCTTGGGGGAAAGACCATGCTCCCCGGCTTCATCGACGCCCATCTTCATATCACCGTTCCCTTTATCATGGAAGCGACACCCAAAGGGTTCCTCCAGATGAACGGACAGCTCGCCATGAATTTTGCCAATTGTGTCAAATACGGCGTTACCACCGTACGAGACATGGGGGCATTTCCGAAGAAGATCATGAAATGGCGGAAAAAGATTGAAAGCGGAAAAGCCCTGGGGCCCCGGATCATGTCGGTGCTTTCATTCATTACCAGTTTTGGAGGGGTACCCGAAATGGTACCCACACTGAATCCGGTGGAATCATTCATTGCGGGCGGCCAGTTCGCCGAACGCTTGAAAACTCCCGAAGAGATAAAAGCGGTGGCAAATCGCCTCGTCGACGAAGGGGCAAACTGGCTCAAGACGCAGTATTCGGAACAATCCTTCCTGTTTCACGGCGCGATTCCCTATCTTTCCGATGCCTGTTTCGATGCGCTTGTGGAAGTGGGAAAGAAGCGAAACGTTAAAGTTGCCATGCATCATACGGAACGGGTGGGTTTTCTGAAAGGGATTCAGGTGGGAGTCAATACCCTTGAGCATTGTGCAACAGAGGAACTTGAACAGGGCGAAATCGACCGTTTTGTCACGCAGAATATGGCGATTATCCCCACCATCAAGACCGTGGGAGATTCTTTTGAGGTGGAGAAAATTCTCGAATGGCTCAAAACCGACGGGGCCGGTGATCTTCTGTCGGAACCGCTCAGGCAGTCTATTGCGGGGGTGGAAGTGCTTCTCACAAAGCCTTACCCGCCGCCGGATTATAAGACGAAGTTTTACCATGACATCGAGTACTTCAGGCGGGGCTATCCTACGGTGCTCAGAAACGTCGAGAAGATCAAAAAAGCGGGGGGAACCATTGGGGTCGGAACCGACTGCTGCGGAACGGGCCTCAGCTTTTTCGGATCTTACTGGAAGGAGCTCAGGTATCTCACGCAGGCAGGGTTCACAAATGCAGAGGCGCTCAAGGCCGCAACCGCAGTCAATGCAAATATCATTGGCATGGCCGACGATGTCGGCACCATCGAGCCGGGAAAGTATGCCGACTTTGCGATTATTGACGGAAATCCGATCAACAATATCGAGACAACGAAACATGTCGCCATGGTTGTAAAGGGCGGTGAGATTGTGGCATAAAGGACAGGGGAATTTTATCGATATAACTGATCATACACAGAAAAAGGGGGATGTAAAATGTCAGAGGGAAAGGGCAGTATTATTGGCGCCATTATCTGGATGTTCGCTATTTCGCTCTTGTTATTCTGGCTTCCCGTTATCGGTCCTCTCGTGGCGGGTATCGTGGGGGGAAAGAAGTCCGGCGGAATAGGGAATGCACTTCTCGCTGTTTTCCTGCCGGGTATCGTCTTTGGCGTCCTGCTGTTTTTTGTCGCGACGAGCCTCACGGGACTTCCGATAATCGGTGCCATAGCAGGAGCCGGTGGCCTCATTCTTGCCATGGCACATATCGGTCCGCTCATCATCGGGGCAATTATTGGCGGTATCCTTGCATGAGCAAAGATTTACAGTCCGGCTGATGAAATAAACAAAATCGGAGGATTTACTCTATCGACAAAGGAGGGGGCAATGGGGGGCGAAATGATTCTCATACAGAACGGATCGATCATGGACGGTACGGCTGCACCAGCCTTCACGGGCCATGTGCTGATTGAAAACGGCCTGATAAGGGCCATTCTAAAGGTGAATGGAAAACCGCCGCAGGCAGACAGGGTCATCGATGCTTCCGGTCTTGCGATCGCTCCCGGTTTTATTGATATGCACTCCCATTCTGACTGGCTCTTGCCGAGCCCAGAACACCCCGGATTAATAAAAAACCTCCTCGAACAGGGGATTACCACCGTCGTGGGGGGAAACTGCGGCTTTTCACCCGCGCCACTGACGGCAAATTCGGTCAAGCTCCTGGAAGAATCTCCCCTGCGGTCTATTATTGAACTTCCCCTCGATTACACGTGGCGATCGATGGCGGGTTTTCTCGATCACGTCGAAAGAACAGAACCGGTGGTAAATATGGCCGAGCTCGTAGGGCATTCGACGGTACGGTTTGCGTCGTCGAATACAGTGCGGGGCCAGATGCCGCCTGACGAAATGAATGCCTGTCTGGATAGCCTGCGGCAGTCTTTTGACGAGGGTGCCTGCGGTCTGAGCTTCGGTCTGGGATATGAACCGGGGATGTATTCGCCCCTCGATGAGATTGCGGCTTTCTCATCCGTTGCGGAGAAGGCAGGCAAACCGGTCACCGTTCACCTGAAGGCGCTCAGCAAGATCTCTCCCACCTATCCGGCGACATACCTGAAACCGCATAACCTTCGGGCGCTGAAGGAAATGCTCGACATCGCGCGTGCGACGGGCTGCAGGCTGCAGCTTTCCCATTTCATCTTTGTGGGGCGAAACAGCTGGTCAACTGCCGGACGGGGTATTCAGATGGTTGACGACGCGAGGCGGGATGGTGTCGATGTCATGGTCGATGCCTTTCCCTATACCTGCGGCAATACGACAATTAATGTGGTCCTGCCGTACTGGTTTCTCTCGATGGGTGCCGATGGATATACAAGCTTCTGGGCACGGCTGAGACTCAGGGTTGAACTTGAAACAGGGTTTCGCCTCGTCGGTTTCATGTACCATGACTTTCAGGTTATGGCCATTGCAGTTGAGGGCTGGGAAGACCTCAACGGTTTGAGAATCACAGAGATCGCAAAGAAATGGGGGAAAAGTCCCTTTGATACCTTCCTGACCCTGAGCGAAAAAAGCGGTGGTGAGACGCTGATGCTCTTTCACACCTACAGCGGAGAGCCAGGGCGTGAAGATGTCATTGAATCTGTTCTCGCCCACGAATCCTGTCTCTTTGAGACTGACTCGATTCTGCGCAAAAACGGCTACCCGAATCCTGCCGGTCTGGGCACGTTTCCGAGAGTTCTGGGTCTCTACGCGAGGGATAAAAAGCTCTTTGAAATGACCGAGGCGATAGCCAGAATGACTTACAAGAGTGCAGAGCGCTTCGGCATAACCGATCGCGGTGTTCTTGCACCGGGGAAGGCCGCCGACATCGTCATCTTTGATCCCGAAAAGGTAAGTGATTCGCCGCCGGTTGGTTCCGAACCTGCTAAAAGGCCTAAAGGCATACAACAGGTCTTCGTAAACGGAACGCAGGTGGTGGAAGAGGGGGCCTATATCGAGGGAGCGGCTGCGGGTCGTGTCCTGCGATTGTGAGCCCTATAGCAGGATAACATTCTGGAATCGTTGGATATGTTTTACCTTCTCTCGCAGTTGTCTCTGAAACTTCTTTATTTAATGTTCCGAATCGATTACAAAGTAATGACAGCCCTGTGTTTAAAAACAGAGAGGATTTATAAGGGGGTACCATGAGCGAGAAGATAAATATAGGGATCATCATCTGCGACCGCTATCGCCGGTGTGCGGGTGGAAAGTGTTTCAGATCACTGCGCGAAAGGGAAGGTGCTTTCAGCAAGTATCAGGGGATGGAGGTGGAGGTTGTGGGGTATACCTCCTGCGACGGGTGTCCCGGCGGCAATATTGAATATGCCGTTGATGAAATGAAGAAAAACGGGGCAGAGGTGATACATTTTGCCACCGGCCTGGTCGTGGGATATCCTCCCTGTCCCTCGCTCTCGTATTTTCGTGATTTTATCGAAATGAAATACGGCCTCGAAGTGGTCTACGGCACGCATCCGATACCGCAGAAATACCTGACCATGCATGATCAGCTGGGAACGTGGGACGATGATGAGTGGAAAGTGATCATTCAGCCGACCATGGCGGACGAAAAAACCCGCCTGGCCTACGATTAAAAGGACACCGGTTTCATTCGAATTGAACAGCGAGCGCATTCCCCGCTGCTTGCAGAGGGGGAAGCGAGAATAAAAAACAAATGTTTTCCTTAACAATCGGAGATCCCCCGCAACTTGTTGCGGGGAGCTTCAAAACGAAGAAAAGTCACAAGTTTCAGGAGGGAGTAAGATGAGAAAAGTAACCTTTTTTATGATTGTAGCGGCCTGCATCGTTCTAATTTCGGGATGCGGCGCGCTCTATACCAATGTCAAAACCCCCATGCCGACACTGGAGATGCAGGTTAATGCGGACAATCAGGCAAAAGTGGGCACGGCTTCCGCCACGGCCTATCTCTGGGTTGTCGTCGTTGGCGACTGCAGTGTTGCATCGGCCATGAAAGACGGCGGCATTACAAAAATTCACCACGTTGATACGGAAATAAATACCGTTCTCGGCGGGCTCTACGGGAAATTCAGCACCGTTGTCTATGGAGAGTAATACACTGATGTAACACCATGCCACCACGGTTTTAAGGATTGTCTGAAAAAAAACGGCAAAGGAGCAGTCCATGAAGACCACTATGGTAATACCCTCTTACTGGCGACGCGAAAAGGCATTGGCTGCAAAAGAAACCGATACGGTCTACGATCATCCCACACCGGTCGACGAAGAGGGCACGCTTGCACGGGCACTTGAGAGTATCAATATCCTTGAGGACAGGGATTTCGATCTGGTAATTATTGCCGTATCCAATGCGCCGGATGTGGAGTTACAGGTCGAAGAAAAGGTGGGTGAAATTATCGCAGCGTCGCCAGTCGATGTTCCGGTCTATCTCTTCAGCCATTCCCATCTCAGGGAAGTCCATTCCCTTCTCAAAGAGGCCAGCGGTGAAGAATACCAGGGCCTTCTTGAGCTGAAGGGCTACTCAAATATACGCAATTTGTGTCTCTTTATCCCCCATGTTTTTGACGCCGAGATAGCCGTGCTGATTGATGATGACGAGATCTTTGAAGATCCGCATTTCGTGAGAAAGGCGCGGGAGTTTATCGGAAAAAAAGTTGATTCCGATTTTATCGGGGCGGTAGCGGGGTATTATCTTCAGCCCGACGGCAACTGGCGCCTCGAACGTGAAAGAAAGCCCTGGATGGTGCACTGGGACAAGTTTGACAGGATGAACGAGGCGTTTAACAGGATTATCGGCCGGGAGCCCCGTCTGAAGGAGACGCCTTTCGTCTTTGGCGGCAATATGGTGGTTCACCGCGAAATTTTTCGCATGATTCCCTTCGATCCACAGGTAACCCGCGGCGAGGATATCGACTATCTAATTAATATGCGCATGAACGGGTGCAAATTTTTCCTCGATAACACCCTGGCAATCAAACATCTGCCGCCGCCCAAGCCCCATCCAACCTGGAAACTGCTCAGAGAGGATATCTACCGGTTCGTGCGTGAACGGGGAAAACTCCGCTCACAGGAACCCCGCGACGACATGGTAACCGTTTTTGCAGAAGACCTGGACCCCTATCCCGGAGCATTTCTGAAGGATGACCTGGAAGATAAGGTTGCCGATGCCTGCCGGATCCTTGCCGATACCTACCGGAATGAAGGTGCTGAAAAGGATGAAGTTGAGACGATATACAATATTGAGATTGCAGAGAGTGAAGCGGCGGAAAAAGAAAGCAGTTTTCGAAGCTTTATGGAGTTGCAGGAAAAGTGGCGGGAGATGATGCGGCTGACAGGAAAAGAAGAGTTGAGAGCGAAGCTTGCAGAGATCGTAACTCGCGGTAAATGATGCTGAGAAAGACGTGCAGAACCCCCTTGATCCTAATCGAAAGAAACTGAGAGGGTAAGGTGAAACTACTTGTTATTCCGAAGGTTTATCCAAGGGCGAGTGTCATAGGTGGCCCCATTCTGATACACCACCGTATCAGAAATCTCAGTCAAATGGGGTATGATATTACCGTCCTTGCACCGGCCACTTCCGAGGAAGATCACAACGATACAAGTCTCACACCCTTTTGTGACGACATAATTCTGATCGATTCTCCGGGGAAGAGATCGGCAGATGAGATCGCAGAGCTGCAGACCAGACTGAACCGTCCGCCCTTTTTTCTCGCCGGAGACGGGGGTTACGATGCGAGGCTCGACGATACCCTGCGATCACTCCTCACGCGGCACCATTTTGATGCTGTAATTGCCGAATATTCGATGATGGGGCAGTATATTGAGGGTATGCAACCGGCCATACCTTACGATACGATGACCATCATCTCCGTCCATGAGTGCTATACGCAGGCCTTTCGGCAGCGCGTGGAAAAGGGAGAGGAGATTCCCGCCGAGACGATTGATGAACTCTATGAGTATGAATTCAGGATGTACCGTGCGGCCGATCATGTTCTGACATTGACAGGGGAAGACAGAGATACGGTCATTTCCCTGGCCCCCGATCTTGCCGGAAAAATCCACGTCGTTCCCCACGGGGTTGACTCGGCCTTTTATACGCCGCCCCCGTCAAAATCGTGGGATTCTCAAAACATACTATTTCTCGGAAATTTCAGACATCATCCGAATGTCAATGCTGTCCACAATTTCATGCAGCACTGCTGGCCCGAAATATCCAAAGAGGTACCGGAGGCCTGTTTTTATGCCATCGGCTTCGATCCGCCGGATGAGCTTCTCGCCTATCAAAACGAGCGTGTCATTGTACGGGAAGGGGGCACCCATGACGATGTTCGACACATTTACTGGACCGGCGATGTCTTCGTGTCTCCCATTGAGCTTGGCGGAGGGTTTCGCGGAAAGATGCTGGAGGCGCTTTCCTGCGGACTGCCGACGGTTTCAACACACCTCTCCGCTTTCGGCATCGATCCCGTGAACGGCAAAGAGATGTATGTGACCGACAACTATAAGGAATTTACCCGTCATGTCGTGTCACTTTTGACAGACAGAGAACTCAGAAAAACCATGAGTGCAATGGCCCGGAGATTGGGTGAGCGCTTTGATCATAAAGAAGCGGCAAAGAAGCTCCACGCCACTATCGAGAAGCACCGGACGAGCCCCTGAGCTTATTAATAAGAGTTCTGATTGTAATCGCAAAAACCCGGTCGTTGATGGGGAATGATGCATGAATGATGTGAAGCTCCCTGCCCACAGGGCGGTGCTTCCGGCAAGGAAATCGAAGATTCATGAGCCGAAGGCGAATAATATATTCCTTTTTAATTGCGCCCCTTACCCCGCCCACAGAGCGTGGCTTGCAGGTGCGCTCCCGGTCATGCCGGACTTGATCCGGCATCCAGGCTAATTCTGGATTCCGGCTTCCGCCGGAATGACGGTTTTGACGTATATTGTTGCAGGAGTAATAAGGAAAAATGTATTTTTTTCTCGCTAACTCCGCCGCATAAAGCGGGGAAGGCGCTTGCTTCTCAGCTCAAAATGAAAGAGAAAGAATCCTCACAGACCATATGTCAGGAAATGTTCGGGGAACTTGCCGCTGCCTTTCCCGTTTCCTGTGCGAGCGATGAGTTTTTCTATTTTCCCCAGGTCAAACTCCCCTAACCTGACTGGAGCGTATGGGACCGCTTTTCTCCCGAGACGGTCACCGAATTCGCAAAGCGTCTTTCAGCCTGGGAGAAGCGATTTGACCGCCTTTTGGTATCCGAAAAAGATCCTGATAAACAGGCTGAAATTTCTCTCTATAAAAAGATTGCCCGAACCCTCCGGGAACAATTGTCCGATGTCAGGGCCTGGCAGTCGCAGCCCACATTTTACCTGACCCTCGTCTGTATAGGACTCGCCGAGGCACTCGAAGACGAAGACCCCGGGGCGAAGCACGAGCGTGCCGTAGCGGTCGCCACATTTCTGGATGAAATCGGTCACAATATGACCGACGTTCCGCTCCTGTTTCTTGATATGGGCCTGCAAATGGTTGCAGATACAAGAAACTATCTGGCATATCTGAGTCAGGAACTGACCGAGCTTAAACCGGCTTTTGATGCGCTGGAGCGCTTTAACGAGAGGCTGTTAGCAGTATCGATACGGAACGATTTCCTTCTGCCGTGGGAGCTTCTCGAGCGTATATTCCGTTTTCACATCTCCTGCGACATGGGGATCGACGAGGTGGAGTATACGCTTGATGAAGAGATCAGGGAAACGGAGGCAACTCTGGAGAGGGAGGCTAAAAGTTTGTCGGATAGAACCGGTCCGGCCCCTGAAGTGCGTCGGAAATGGTCTGATGTTCTTCAGGAGATTCCGATACCTGTCCTCGGAGAGGACGGAATTGTCGGGTTTTACAGGGACGAAGTAGAAAGGCTCGCAGCGCATTGCCTTAAAGAGGGTTGGGTTTCGAAAGATTTTGTTGCTTCCTGTCCCGTCCGTGTCGCCCCTACGTCTCCCTCGCTTTCGGCCATCCGTGCCGCTTCCAGCTACAGCATACCGCCGAAACACCCTCCCACGGGCGGGGTGTTTTATGTCATAAATACTAATGTTTCGGATGAGGCATATCGCGAAAACTACAGGGAATACAGGATGCTCTGCGCCCACGAAACCTATCCCGGTCATCATCTTCTGGATGCATCGCGCTGGAGCATGGAGAACCTCTACCTGCGGACTATCGAACAACCGCTTTTCTACGAGGGATGGGCCTGTTTTTCCGAAAAGCTCATGAAACTGACGGGATATTATACGGATCCTGCCGATTCCTTACTCCTCGCGAAACGGCGGCTCTGGCATGCGGTGAGGGGGAAAGTCGATATCGGTCTTCAGACGGGAACAATGGATATTCCCGCTGCCGCCGAATATCTCAAAAAGTCGGGGATAAGCATGGGAAGGGCCCGCGCCTCGGCACGCAGATATCCGTTGAATCCAGGCTATCAACAATGTTGTACAATTGGGGAGCGTCGGTTCCGGAATCTCTTTGAAAAGTATGGCAGGAACAATCTGCAAACGTTCGTCACAACGATACTGGGCGGGGGCGAAATAGCCCTCGCGGATCTCGAAAAGAAACTCATAGGCAAAACCAGCTGATGTAAGGACATCATCGGCTGTCATTTCTTGTACGAATAACTGGAAAATCGAAAAGGGGGAAGGCTTGGATCAGTTTATCGGCTATCACTCCGAGTGGAACCTGGGAAGCCCCGGTGGTTGGGACTATCAGCGAATCACTCAGATAATCGGGAAGGAGATCTGGGAGAAGCATTTTTCAGGTGCCCTTGATGCGATCCTCGATTTTGATCATCCCTTTCTTCATCCGGTGAATAATTTTGTCGATATGTTGACCGAGTCGCACCGCTTGAGGGAGGGACTAAGTCCGGGTTTCATCGCGGTGGTTGCGGAAGAGGAGACCCTGGAAGACGTCACTGAAAACAGGAACCTTGTCGATCACCTGAATGCCGTCGAGGGGATTTCAAGCGCACTTATGGCACCGCATGAACTGGAGCTCCAAAAGGGACGTGTCTCATGGCACGGCCAGCTGGTTTCAGTCATCTTTATGGACTTTAACACCGACGTTCTTCTGGCGCTGCATCGCAAGCTCAAACTGGCACCCCTGCTTTAGGCGGTATGGGAGGGGAGGGTGATTAATCCGCGGGGCACCGAGCCGATCAATTCCAAGAGCATGTTTGAGGTCATTACCGATCCCCGAAATAAGTACCGTTTCCATGAAGAGACAATTCTGCGAACTCCCTGGACCCGCCAGTTTTACCCACGAAAGACCGACGGTCCGGAAGGTGAGCAGATATCCGATCTTGTCGAGTGGACCCGTACAAACTGGGATAATCTCGTCCTGAAACCGGAGCGCGGTTATTCAGGAAAAGGCGTCAGCGTCGGGGGCACTGAAAAACGGCGAATATGGCGGTTATATCGTCCAGGAAAAGGTTCCCCTGAATCTCTGGACGGAAAAAATACCCGAGCTCGATTATGAAAACAACGTGGTGAAAGAGACTGAATGCCAGACGGATTTCAGGTGTCTCTTCGGCAAGATGGGACTCTTCGGGTTTCTCTGCAGATATGGCGGAGTTCCCACGAATGTGGGGAGCGGCGGCGGTGTCCAGCCCCTTGCGGTTATCGACTCTGAGATGGGTATCGGCGAGGCAACGGCAAGAATTAATGACCATATTCTGAAAAAGGGGTACGATGAAGTTCTGGAAGCGGTGGGATATCAGGAGGAAATGGCCCTGGAGCATGAGTTTACCTACCTTTTAGGACCCATAAAGATTGCCCTCAGGCCACGGTTAATTACCACCGGTCAGATGAAGGCACTTGAATCATATTGCGCTGCCATATGGGAGGATTGTCTCACGCTGGAAAAGATGTGGTTTGCCGATGAGCTGAACGTAATCCTTAACATGGATCCCGAAGAACTCATACTTGTGAAGGCCCAGCCCTGGAAAGGCGCCCCGGCCATCTTTGCCTCGGACGGGCTCTTCAGTTTCGGAGCGCATATAAAATGACGGTACAGGTCGATAATAACTGGTGGAAGGACCTTTTTGACGAGGTCTATCTTATCACCGATGCGCGTTCAGTCTGTGATGATGAATTAACCTGCCGTGAGGTCGATTTTCTCGAGGATTCGCTCCTTCGCGACAAATCGTCCCCCGTTCTGGATATGTGCGGGGGGGGGCAGGGTCGTCATTCACTTGAGCTTTCACGGCGTGGCTTTGAAAATGTGATGGTTTTGGACTATTCAGAATACCTGATAGAAATGGGCAGAAAAAGGGCCGAAGCGGAGGGTCTCACTACCGCATTCGTCCGGTGCGATGCACGGGATACGGATTTACCCGGCGAGAGCTTCGGGTTTATCATCGTCATGGGGAGTTCCTTCGGATATTTCGAGAATGAGGATGAAAACAGAAAGATACTGAATGAATCCTTTCGTCTCCTCATACCCGAAGGCGCACTGCTTCTGGATCTTCCTAACAGGGAGTATGTCCTGAAGAACTTTAAGCCCGCCTCAGAGCACAGGGTCAATGACGACATTAGCGTAAAACGCGAAAGAATGCTGGGGGATGATTTCATCTGCAGCCGCGAGATCGTTACTTCCGCAAAAGAGGGTTGTATCAGGGACCAGACATATCTCACCCGTCTTTACAGCCCGGAGAAAATCACACAGATGATGCATTATGCCGGTTTTGCCTCCGTCACTTGTGAGAAAGATTTTATGGACCGAACAGGGAAGGGGGATTACGGAAGCATGACCAACCGTATGGTCGTCACCGCCACGAAAGACAATGGCTGACTTATCCTTAACCCGTATACCCTAATCCTCTTGTTTATATTGTCATCGCAAGCAAACTTCACGTCATTGCGAGCGAAGCGAAGCAATCTTTATCT
>CAYSHT010000020.1:0-7421 GCA_964430915.1 uncultured Syntrophaceae bacterium | reverse complement strand
TGTCATCGCAAGCAAACTTCACGTCATTGCGAGCGAAGCGAAGCAATCTTTATCTTATTTGCACGAGATTGCTGCGTCGCTGGGCTCATCGCAATGACTCCGTGTCTTTGCCGATAAATCGGCGGGCTACATAATCCTTATCCCGTATATCTTGATCCTTTCCCTTTTGTAGCTGCCCGATTCATCGGGCGTTTTTCTGCGTCATTGCGAGTCACGACGAAATCGGGACGCGGCAATCTAGTTTCTTGTAGCATGCCCATTTATGGGCACTTTTGGTCTTGCCGATAAAACGACGGGCTCCCTAACCCCCGTCCTCTGTGCCTCTGTGCCTTTGTTACTTTGTTACTCTGTGCCTTTGTTGCTCTGTCCCTTTCCCCCTAATCCTCATTACTTTTCCCCTTGACAAATGAACCATTTCGCCTTATTGTTCGCCGCCTTCAACAAAGAAGGTACGTTACTGTTTCGACAACCAGGTAAAAACAATGAAAATCGGACTCGTCGGGCTTCCCAACTCGGGAAAGACGACAATATTTAACGCACTCACAAAATCCGAGGCTGAAGTGACATCTTACGCGAGTCAGAAGGCGGAGCCCCATATCGCCATCATCGAGGTTGCGGACGAACGGGTGGATAAACTTACCGAGATGTATCAGCCGAAAAAGACTACCTTTGCGACGATAGAAATTGTCGATTTCGTCGGATTTTCCGAAGGGACATCTCGAAACGGGGGCCTGCCTGCGTCATTTGTGACACACATAAAGACCATGGATGCCATTGCCCTGGTGGTCCGGAATTTCGGAGATAGTTTCAGCGAAACGCCTGATCCGCTTGGTGATATTGACACGGTTCTTACTGAATTTATCCTTTCAGATCTCATTATTGCCGAAAACCGTCTCGAGAAGATTGAAGAGGCCTTTCGCCGGGGTAAGAAAACGGTCGAACTCGAGCGAGAGGAGAAACTCCTCCGCAGGATAGAAGATACACTGAATGAAAACCGGCCCGTCAGGGAAATAGAGTTTACCATTGAAGAAAGGCGTATTATTTCGGGATTTCAGTATCTTACACAAAAACAGATTCTCGTTATTGTCAATTCAGCTGAGGCAAATTTCGGCAGGAACGGCGCGCTTATAAGCGCAATCGATGAGAGGTTTACGGTTATAGAGTTTGCCGGGAACTTCGAAATGGAACTCTCAAGCCTCGATGATAATGAGGGCGCTATATTCATGGAGGATATGGGGATTAAGGAATCTGCCTGTGACAGGCTTACCCGCTCGGCCTATGAACTCCTCGGACTAATCAGTTTCCTGACTGTCGGTACCGACGAAGTGCGGGCATGGACGATACACAGAGGAGACACCGCCCTCGATGCAGCAGGAACGATACATTCCGACCTTGCCCGAGGCTTTATCAGAGCAGAATGCTTTTCCTACGAAAAACTTGTGGAATGTGGCTCAGAAAAGGGCGTCCGCGATAAGGGTCACTTTCGACTTGAAGGGAAGGAATACGTTATAAGTGACGGAGATATCCTGGGTATCCGTTTCAGTGTCTGAGCACCCATAACAGCCTTTAAATAATCTCGATTCATCCCATACCAAAATTAAAGATCCCGTCACAAGTTGCGGGGCATCTCCGACTGTTAAGGAAAAATGTATTTTTTTCGTTCGCTAAATTTCCTGCAAGCAGCGGGTAATGTGCTTGCTCTTCAGTTCAAAATATTTCAATGTAATGATATCAGCAAAACGTAGGAGGCAAAAAATTTTACCTTTCTGGGCATGACCCATTTTCGTAGACTGCTGATATTCTTTACGCAACACAACACACCAATCTTTGTCTCCTTACTGCGGGCACAGAAATGTCTTTTCCAGATGATTTTTACATGAAATTGTGATAATTCGCTTGATGAGCATTATAAAATTGAGCTTAACGGTTACCCAGGAGTTATTAATTTTTACGATAGGTTATATTGAAAAAGAACAAAGCACTTGCCTTTTGTCAAAATAATCGTTGACTCCTTTTATATAGCGCTGGATAGATAATCTGACTATATTTCTTACCTGAAGAATCAATTGACGTGAGAAAGGAGATAATTCGTGGAAGAGTGGATTGCGGAACTGAGGAATAGTGTCAATACCCTTAATAGGCTGAAAAAGTTTATCAATGTAACCCCCGAAGAAGAAGAGGCAATTACAACACTGAATACCCGCTGGGGGACAACCCCCTATTTTGCCTCCCTTATGGACCCTGATGATCCCGCCTGTCCCATCAGGAGACAGGTAATTCCCTCATTAAAGGAAAAAGAAAACCGGTACGGAATTCCAAACTATCTTATCTGGAAGGAAAACCGTGACACCGAAGAGGTCAGGCCCGACAGTATTGCGCGCCAGTATCATGACCGAGTTGCCTTTACTATTACAGATATCTGCGCGAATTACTGCCGACACTGTTTCCGCAAAGAACTGGTGGTGGATCAGAACCTTACGCTCCGCCTTGATGTTGATGAAGGGCTGCAATGGATCAGCGAGCATGAGGAAATCAGGGATGTTCTCGTTACAGGGGGTGATCCCTTTATCCTTTCCGATGATAAAATTGAATATATCATTCGCAAACTGAGAGAGATTCCTCACATAGAGATGATACGTTTCGGCACACGGTTGCCGGTTGTCCTGCCCCATCGAATCACAAGCGGCCTCATGAAGATCCTCAGTGGCTACCACCGGGTTCCTATCTGGGTCAACACCCAGTGCAATCATCCCAAGGAGATTACCGAGAAGACTGCAAAAGCGGTCTACGATCTCCTCTCCTGCGGGGTCAATGTGGGAAACCAGGCGGTCCTTTTGAAAGGGATCAACGATGATGTGGAAACATTCAGGGAGTTGCATCAAAAACTTTTGACAGTTCGTATACGGCCCTATTATGTATTTTACTGCGAGCCCACACCCGGTGTGGACCATTTTCGAACGACCGTGGAAAAGGGTGCCGAACTTATCCGGGATGCCCTCAGGGGCCATACCACGGGCCTTGCGCAGCCCATGTATGTCATCGCCACAAACATTGGCAAAATACCGCTGATGCCAGATTATTATATTATGGGCAAGGATGAAAAGGAGTACACGCTGAAAAATTACGAGGGTAAGATTACAAAGTGGCCCAATATTCCGGAATAACGTCACAGTGATTCATATAAAGTCCGTTTTTGTGTGTTCGTATCAATTTGGTTATTTGTGACACTCGCCTCTCGGTAAAAAGAGGTGGGAAAAAAATATGACGGAGGCATGTATGAAAAAACTAGTTACTATAATTATGGTCGTTGTGCTTGTCGTGGCAGGTCTTGGTATGGCTGCCCAGGCAAAGGAACTCGTGATCGGGTGTGATACCAATTTTATGCCCTTCGAGTTTAAACAGGACGGGAAATACGTCGGTTTTGATATTGATCTTTGGGACGCGATTGCAAAGGACCTGGATCTGAAATACAAACTGATGCCCATGGACTTTAATGGCCTGATTCCTGCGTTACAGACAGGCAATATCGACGCTGCTATCGCCGGAATGACCATTAAATCGAAACGGGAAGAGGTTGTTGATTTTGCATATCCCTACTACGATTCAGGTTTGCTCCTCATGGTAAGGTCCGACAATAAGACCATCAAAGGCATAGAAGATCTGAAGGACGTCGTTGTCGCCACGAAGCTGGGGACCACGAGCGCCGACTTCGTCAAGGGTTTCGCGACCAAAGAAGTTAGGTTGTTTCCCAATATCGTTGGCGCGTACATGGAGCTTGGCACCGGTGGAGCCGATGCGGTTATCTTCGATTCCCCTGCCATTCTGTACTACATCAAGACAGAGGGGAAGGGCGCAGTGACGACCGTAGGCCCCCTCTATCAGGGACAGCCTTACGGAATCGCATTCCCCGCGGGTAGTGAACTGAGAGAAAAAGTAAGCATCACCATCCTTAAGTTCATGGAAGACGGGACATACGCGAAGATTTACAAGAAATGGTTCGGAACGGAACCGAAATAGAGTGCTGATCACCTGCCTGTCTCACCGGACGGGCCCTTGATTTAACTGACACTCATTTCAACATCTCTATTATTTGAAAAGGTGCAGAGAATCGGCAATAGCAATTGCCGATTCTCTGTGAGCGTGTATGTATGAATAGTCATTTTGTTTTTAAGTACAGTGTTATATGGGAATCGGTACCGATTCTGCTGGAGGGGGTGAAACTCACGATATGGATTACCCTCTTTGGCCTTCTTATTGGGTTCACTCTGGGTGCCGTGGCAGGCTTGGCCAAAGCATCAAGGAAAAATTATGCAAAGCGAATTGCAGGAATATATATCGAGAGCATTCGTGGTACCCCCTTAATGGTTCAGGTTTTATTTCTCTATTTCGGTCTGCCCCTTGCTACCGGTATGAGGATACCCCCTCTGGTTGCCGGTATTATCGCAATCGGGCTCAATTCTGGCGCCTACATCGCGGAAATCGTCCGGGGTGCCATACAATCAATCGACAAAGGCCAGACCGAAGCAGGCCGGTCAATCGGACTTTCACGTTTTCAAACAATGTTGTTTGTTATCTGGCCCCAGGCCTTTAAGCGCATGATACCGCCCCTGGGAAACCAGTTTATCATAAGCCTGAAAGACACCTCACTCCTCGTGGTAATCGGGGTCGGTGAGCTGACAAGGCAGGGACAAGAGATCATCGCCACCAATTTCAGGGCCTTTGAGGTATGGCTCACCGTTGCCATAATATATCTTGTCCTCACCATGACCATTGCAAAATTACTGAACATGTTTGAAAGAAAAATGCAGATTGTCTGATGATACGTATTAATAATTTACACAAGAGTTTTGGATCCCTTGAGGTTTTGAAAGGGGTCGATCTTCATATTACACCGGGGGAGGTTGTCGTGGTCATCGGACCCAGCGGTTCCGGAAAGAGTACCCTCCTTCGCTGTATAAATTGCCTGGAGGAAATTACCTCAGGCACCATTATTGTTGACGGCTTTGATGTCACCGATGAAAAGACCGACCTTAACTATGTCCGCGCAGAAACGGGCATGGTTTTTCAGTTATTCAACCTTTTCCCCCATATGACAGTACTGGATAATGTCACACTGGGCCCCATCAAGGTGCGAAATATGCCTCGAAAAGAGGCGAAAAAACTCGGCATGGAGCTTCTGGAGAAGGTGGGGTTGAGTGACAAGGCGATGGTCTACCCCGATAACCTCAGCGGCGGGCAGAAACAGCGAGTGGCTATTGCCCGTTCCCTGGCACTTAAGCCAAAGTCGATTCTCTTTGACGAACCCACCAGCGCACTCGATCCGGAGCTGATCGGAGAGGTCCTGGATGTTATGAAAAGGCTGGCCCATGAGGGCATGACCATGGTGGTGGTAACCCACGAAATGGGATTTGCCGCAGAGGTGGCAGACAGGGTGCTTTTCATGGATGAAGGGGTGATCATGGAAGAAAATACGCCCCAGGCAATGTTCGACAACCCGAAGAATGAACGGACCAGAAATTTCCTGGCCCTGGTATGATCCTTCTAAAAGAAATTGTAAATCGTGAAAGAAAGCCGTTTTAAATCTCGGCGTCCAGGATATAGGCCTCCAGATCTTCCAGTTTAATATATTTCTCGCTGATCACCTTACCGCGGATCGAGATGCCCGCATCGTGAACCGTCTCAGTATCTCCTGATACAAGGTGGTGCCACTTAGCAAGTCCCTTTCCCTCGGCAAGGCGGCGGTAGGAGCATGTCACTGGTAACCACTCGAAATCGTCTATATTATCTGGGGTTAGGACAATACACTCAGAAAATACTTTAAGTCTGTCTTCGTAGAATCTGCAGCGGCAGGTTTCCAGATTGAGGTAACGGCACGCCACCCCCGTGTAGTGAATCTGCTTCGTATCTTCGTCCTCGAGTTTCAGGAGGCAGCATAGTCCGCAGCCGTCGCAGATGGATTCCCATTCGTCCTGTGTCATCTCTTCAAATGATTTCGTAAGCCAGAATTTCTCTTCCTTTTTCGTCATGCCTGTAGAATGTGTTCCCGCTTATTACGTGGTATCGCAAAGCTGCGTTTTGTACGCCAGAAGTGACGCAGTTTTATTGTGCCGGCTGCTGGGTTACGATTTCAGGCGTGACAACCTCTTGAACCGCCTCGATCTGAGCCTTACTCGCAGCAAGATCGTTCGTAAGTTTGTCGATGATACCCTGGAGCCTGTCGTTCTCCTCAATAAAACTCTTGCTCTCGTCAATCGCTGATTGCAGGGCCTCTCTCTGCATGACAAGAGTCTTCGCTTCACTCAATAAATTCTCGTGGTCTGCCTGTAAATTTGCGGCTTCTTTCAGGCGTTCTCCGTTCTCAGTTATCGTGGATTGGAGCGATGTGTTTTGCTCTTTAAGCACCGCGATCTCTTCTTTTAAGACATCGATCTCTTCATTCAGTTTAGCGGGATCATTTGCCTCATCGCTCATGGTGGCGATATGATCCTCCAGCGCGACTGTTTTTTCAGTGAGGACAAGATTCGACTTTTCAAGGGACTCTATGTATTCAATGGTCTTGGAGAGGTATTGTGTGAAATCGGGTTTTTCGTCACGTTCGATGCCCCATACATAGTAGCCGATGAAAAGACCCGCGATGAATAAAACAGCGATGCCGGTAAGATAAAGTATTAATTCTTTTTTCTCTTTAATCATGGTTCCCTCCTTAGGATCCCCCTGCATAATAAAGAAAAGGTTGTTAAAAATTATCAGACACCAGAGCATTATAGCACGAAGAGGAGCGAGAGAATACAGAAGAAAATAAAAGAGACGTGGAAGGGCACGTGACACTGGTAAAGATCAGTATCAATTCTATCACAAGTGACACATCCGATTAGCCATTCGTGGTTGCACCATTCATCTGGCTAACCACACCGTCATTGCGAGCGAAGCGAAGCAATCTCGATCTTATTTGTATGGGATTGCCGCGTCGCTCCGCTCCTTGCAATGACCCCTATCTTTGCCGATAAATCGGCGGGCTACATACTCATTTAACTCCCTGTCATTGCGAGTCACGATGAAATCGGGACGCGGCAATCTCGTTTTTTCTCCGTCATTCTCGACCTGTACCACCTGTCATTCCCGACCTGATCGGGAATCCAGTCTTTTTTATTCATTGTAGCTGCCCAATTAATTGGGCTCTTTTGGTATTGCCGATAAATCGGCGGGCTACTGTGCCTATGTCCCTTCGTCTCTATGTCCCTCTGTGCCTTTTTCCTCAATCCAATCCCCTTTACATTCCGAAAAACAGAGGTTATATTATAGGCCACTTTATATGTAATGGAGAGAAAGAACCATTTATGAAAACACAGGACAACGAGGACCCAGCCAGTAAGCGCAAGAAACCCGACATCGAAATACGCGAGATGGAAATCGAGGATCTT
>CAYSHT010000019.1:0-23242 GCA_964430915.1 uncultured Syntrophaceae bacterium | reverse complement strand
TGAGAGGAAAGACTCAATCATCTTGCGATATTATCTTACTGTCATGAAGACCGATAAGCTCGTATATTGTAATGCCCTCAAGGGAAGAATTAATCAACGCCTTTTCCACCTCGCGTACATCAAGCCTGGTCTGTACCGCACGATTGGTCTTCTCGCTGATCAGAATGCTGTTGACAAAAGCTTTTGTAAGGGCCTGCAGTCTGAAGACAATATTAACGGGATCTCCGATGACCGTGTAATCCATCTTCTTTTCAAAACCGATATTTCCCACAATAACCTCTCCGGTATTGACGCTTATGCCGATTTCAAGGGAGCTACCTATTTCTTTTTGAAAATATTTATTCACCTCGTCAATCGCCTCTTTCATTTCAAGGGCGGCAAAAACTGCATTGTCCGCATCTCTGGAGCTCGAAACTGGTGCCCCGAAAACTGCAAGAAATCCGTCACCGAGATACTTGTCGACGATACCGTGATGTTTAAATACGATACCGCCCATGATGGAAAAGAAATAATTAAGCACGGACACCGTTTTCTGCGGTCCCATACTCTGAGCAAGAACCGAAAAGCCGCGTATATCGATATTGAGGAGGGTAAGCATTTTGATTTCTTCAATTATCTTCCTCTCAGTTTCTCTCCCATGTACAATCTTGTCAACGATCTTTTCGGGAACGAATTTCTGAAACATCTGTCGTATATTTTTTTCCTGCTCCGCCATGGAGACCGTTTCCTCATAAAGACGAGCATTTTCCATGGCGATGGTCACGGATGAGGCAATTGAATGCAGGAGATCCTTGTCGCTGGCAACAAAATCCCCACCTCTCTTGTTGAGTACCTCGATGACACCCAACACCTTGCCCTGGGATATTATAGGAACGCAGAGTGCTGATCTGGTTGAAAAATCGGTATATTCGTCTATCTTGGACATAAACTGAGGATGACCCTTTACATCATTGACAATAAGAGAATCTCCTCGAGCAGCAACATAGCCGGCTATCCCCTTTCCAAGTTTTGGTCGAAACTTCCGGAGGATATCAACATCAACATCAAAGGATACCTTAAACTCAAGTTCATCTCCCTGCAGAAGAAGAAGTGAACCCGCCTCCACATCCATAACCGTCCGTATCATATCCATGGTATATTTCAGAACCTGATCGATATTAAACGTTGAGGAAGCAAGGGCATTGCCAATCTGTTTCAACGTATCCAGTTCCTGATTCCTTTTGAAAAATGCGGTTACCAGGATATTTCTCCTGATTGCCTGAGAAAGATTACCGGCCATGGCCTCGACAAATTTTTCGGTCTCACGGAAGACATCAGGCTCTTTTGCTGCCAGTACAAGAACTCCCAGGACATCTCCACCGGCCTCAAGCGATGTCATGATGCATGATTGAGATACATTATCAATACAGAGTTTCTTGTTACGCTCGTCGGATAACTCATCCGCATCGTCAATGAGAATTGTTCCCTTCTGTTTCACCACTCTGTCAATGACAGAGCCGGGGTAAAAATATAACGAACCCTTTGACAGGGTTGTCGGATCGTTCGTCATAAAATCCATGATCGTCAAATGATCGGGCCTGGTCTCTTCTGAAGTCATTATAATTGCGAGATCAAAGGGTACCACTGATTGTATTTCCTTCAAAACCGCCTGAAGGAGTTCATCCTCCCGTATGCTTGAATTGACGATTTTCAGGGCCCTCTCAATAGCATTCAGATACCGTGCTTCTTGTTCTCTTTCATTTACAAGTCGAAGGTTTTCATAAGTAAAGGCCGCATTACTGACAAGTGGTATCAGGGTTTCCACATCTTCGCCTCTATAAGGCTCCTCATTTCCCCTCCTCGAAATTGTCAGCACCCCTATGATATCCTTGATTGTTTTTATTGGCATACAGATAAAAGACTTGGTCCCGTAATGGGGACGGTTTGCCCGTCCGAATCTGCTGTCCTTTTCAATATCTTCAACGACAAGGGGTGATTTATTGATCACGGCATACTTTGCGACACTCGTTGCAAAATCGACCTTGTGCCCCACCTTGATATGTTCTCCCAGGCCAATGTTTGCCTTTACGACAAAATTCCTCTTCAACGGTCGCTCAAGTATCATGACGGACCCTATATCGGAGTTCGTCAATTTCATGGCTCGCTCCAGAGTTATATAGAGAAGCTCCTCTGGATCAAAGGTTATATAACAGAGATCGGAGAGCTCCCGCAGCACCGATACATCGAGCACCCTCTTTTCCAGCTGCCCGAAGGTAAGCTTGAATTGTCTTTCGAGCGTATCGAAGGATCTCACAATATTATTAAGCTCGCTTGATTCTTTTCCGCCCTCACCTTCCGTAAATTCTGAAGGCACCTTCGTCGACACATCTCGTGATATCATTGTGATCCTATCAACGAACTTGCGAAGCAGGACAAAGCCGAGGAAAGAAAATATCAGGAAGATTAAAAGGAAAAGGCCTATGTATCGATCCATGAAGAGGTCGTATTTCATTCCAAAGTAAATAAAGCCAAGGACGGGAACCAGAAAAAATAGTCCGAAAACGACATTCAATCTTTTATACAGATTATTATTATTGAACAGGTTAACCTCTTTCAGCTTTTCAAGAATTTGCATTTGCCAGTTCCTTCGATTCATGGTTCTCAGAGAAAATGCATGCACTCCATCTCGCGCAAGATTTTTACATTAAAAACCAAAATGGTGCAACCTCTAATCAGAACAGGCGGGACCCTCTTCCGCCTTACAACAAGTTTCACGGCAAAGAGAACCATGGGTACCTGAAGAGGCCACAAACTGCTGAATATATTCTCAGAATAATTGACACCTTGCAAATAATTATTCTTAAACGTCTAGGGATTGAATCTTTCTGCAACACGTTGCGGTGAATCTCCGATTGTTAAGGAAAATGTTTGTTTTTTATTCTCGCTTCCCCCGCCGCAAGCAGCGTGGAATTCGCTCGCTTTTCAATTCCATTACTTTAAAAAAACTACAGAATTTCCTGTTGATAATCCTTCGAGGTTGTTCTATAGTAAGGAGTTGTAACCATTACCCCAAAGAGGAATGAACAATTATGAATATCTTCAAGGCACATACAAAGCATAGCAACAGCCCGGCAAATACTCAGATATCTGAGCTCGAAGAAAAACTGAATATCAGAAGGGCCCTTCAGAACATTACGAACCGTATAAATGCGGCGCAGAACCTGAAGAACATACTGGTTGACCTGAGGGAGGAGATTCTGGGCCTCTTCGATGCAAAGTCTGTGACGATATACGTGAAAGACCAATCGACCAATGAGATCTATTCGATGTTTCTTGCAGGATCAAAACTCTCCGAGATACGCTTACCCATAACAAATCAAAGCATCGCGGGTTATGCTGCCAATAACACGAAAGTAGTCAATATAACGGATGCCTATGACAGCGAGGAACTAAAAAGCATAGGCACCGAACTCTCCTTTGATTCGAGCTGGGACCTAAAATCGGGGATAAAGACCACCCAGGTAATGGCCGTTCCGATTCTCCATGAAGGAAAAGTCATGGGTGTGATTCAGATCCTCAATAAGGAAAATGGGAACAATAAATTCAGCGAAGATGATGAGGCCTTTCTAAAGGAAATAGGGGACGTACTCGGTATAGCCTTCTTCAACCACGAAAGGATAAAAAAGAAAAAAAGGTCACGCTTCGATTATATCATACGATACGGCCTGATCTCGGCGGAGGACCTTGAAGAAGCCTACGGGAAATCACGCGAAAACAGGGAAACTATTGAAGACTATCTCATGAAGACCTTCAAAATCTCGAAGGAAGATATCGGCAAGTCTCTTGCTGAATTTTATGGCTGCGAGTTTGTCCAGTTCAGCGACAAGGCACCTACACCCTTCGACCTTCTTAAGAATCTCAAGGAAGAATATCTCCGAAGAGAAATGTGGGTTCCTCTGGAAAGAAAAGACGGAAAGGTCAGAATAGTCATCGATGATCCGAATAATGTCCTTAAAAGGGATATGATAGAGAACCTTCTGAAGACGAGGGCTGTCGTGTATGACGTTGCCCTCTACAGTGATATAATAAAATATATCAATTTCTTCTATCAGACCGAAGATAGGGCGGGATCCATCTCCGACATAATAGGACAACTCGACGCCGAGGATGATAACGCCGAGGATGAGGGAGTCACCGAATCCGACAGCATTATTATGCAGCTGGTCAACAGAGTTATCAACGATGCCTATAACAGAAACGCTTCTGATATACATGTAGAGCCAAATCTTTCCAGAAAGAATGTGGAGGTCAGATACAGGATAGACGGGGATTTGATGAAATATCAGACCTTCCCCTTCAACTATAAGTCTGCAGTCGTTTCGAGAATCAAGATTATGTCAAATCTCGATATCACTGAGCGAAGAATCCCCCAGGATGGAAAGATAAAATTCAGAAGGCCCCGCGGAGATGAAATCGAGCTTCGGGTGGCAACAGTTCCCACTCAAGGAGGGGTGGAGGATGTGGTCATGCGTATTCTGGCAAAGGGAGAGACGCTGCCCCTGGAAGATATGGGTCTTTCTACACCCACCTATAATAACCTCACGGATATTATAAAAAAACCATATGGAATGATTCTCTGCGTGGGACCCACGGGTTCGGGTAAAACGACCACTCTTCATGCCTGTCTCAAACAAATCAATAAACCGGAGACAAAAATATGGACGGCTGAAGATCCCGTAGAGATTACTCAGTACGGACTTCGGCAGGTTCAAGTCAACCCCAAAATAGGATTCGATTTTGCCGGCGCTATGAGGGCCTTTCTCCGGGCCGATCCCGATGTAATAATGGTGGGAGAAATGAGGGATTATGAAACGGCAAAAACCGGCATCGAGGCATCACTGACGGGGCATCTCGTTTTCAGTACGCTTCACACCAACAGCGCTCCCGAAACGATTGTGAGGCTCCTTGAGATGGGTATCGACCCTCTGAATTTTGCCGACTCCCTTCTCGGAATCCTTGCCCAGAGGCTCGTGAGAACACTCTGCAAGAATTGCAAGGAAGAATACCATCCCACGAAAGAAGAATACGATGAGCTCGTCGTAAATTACGGGGAAGAGATGTTTGAGACGCTTAACTTTCCCTACGATGAAAATTTTAAGCTTCACAGAGCGGCCGGCTGTCCGAAATGTGAAAACACTGGATATAGAGGCAGAATGGGCCTTCATGAACTGCTCGTTTCATCGGACAGAATCAAAGGACTCGTCACGAAAAAGGCTACTATCGAAGAAGTACGAAATGCTTCGATTGAAGAAGGAATGAGGACTCTGCTTCAGGACGGTATAGAAAAAATCTTTCGGGGCTTTACGGACTTCAACCAGGTAAGAAAGGTATGTATTAAATAATGAAGCTCCCCACCCACAGGGCGGGTCTTCCCGGCAAGGAAATCGAAGATTCATGAGCCGAAGGCGAATAATATATTCCTTTTTAATTGCGCCCCTTGACCCCGCCTACAAGACGGGGGTTGCGGGTGCGCCCCCGGTCATTTCTTCCCCTTTATTCTCGTCTGCCACTCATTGATCTTCTGCAGTGCATCAATCGGCGTAACGTTTAAAATATCGAGATTGTTTAACTCGCGCAGGATATAATCCCTGTCTTCCATAAAGAGATTCAGCTGTTCCTGTCCCCTTCTCGTAGCGGACGTTTCACCTCTGGCAATCCTCGGCATTCCCACTTCATCCAGTTCACCCCTCTCCAGATTATCCAGGATTTCCCGTGCGCGCAGGATGACTTCATTAGGTACGCCGGCCAGTCTCGCCACCTGAATGCCGTAACTCCTGTTTGTCCCGCCCTCGACAATCTTTCTCAGAAATATGATCTCCTCTCCCCATTCTTTTACTGCGATACTGTAATTTTTGACCCCTTCCTGGGTCCTGGAGAGGTCGGTCAATTCATGATAATGGGTTGCAAAGAGCGTTCGGGCACCGAGCCTTTCAGAACTGCTTATATGCTCCGTGACGGCCCAGGCAATACTGAGTCCGTCGAAGGTGCTTGTTCCCCTGCCGACCTCGTCAAGAAGTATCAGGCTTTTTTGTGTTGCACTTTTCAGGATGGTGGCAACTTCCGTCATTTCAACCATAAAGGTGCTCTGCCCCCTGGCAAGGTTGTCCGCCGCCCCCACCCTGGTAAAGAGCTTGTCGACCAGACCGATCGTTGCCTCTGCGGCGGGAACAAAGCTCCCCATCTGTGCCATAAGCACGATGATCGCCACCTGCCTGATATAGGTTGATTTACCCGCCATATTAGGACCGGTAATCACGAGGAAACGATTATTACACGTGTCGAGGAGAGTATCATTCGGCACAAAACCATCGGCGAGATTCATCCTCTCCACAACGGGGTGCCGTCCATCCCGTATCTCTATATAATCGTCGTTATTTACTTTAGGACAGGTGTAATTATATCGTTCCGCCACCTCCGCCAGGGCAGTTAGTGCATCCAGTTCGGCAAGGTGAAATGCCGTTTTCTGGACTCTCTCTATCTCGCAGCTGATTTTATTCCGTATATCGACAAAGAGGTCATACTCCAGCTTTTTCCGCCTCTCCTCCGCATTCAGGA
The DNA here is from genome assembly GCA_964430915.1 of uncultured Syntrophaceae bacterium. Classification (GTDB taxonomy): domain Bacteria; phylum Desulfobacterota; class Syntrophia; order Syntrophales; family UBA2210; genus JAFGBH01. The sequence goes on along the minus strand of CAYSHT010000019.1, from coordinate 16,648 downwards.
CTGTCGATTCATACCGCTTCAATTCATCGTTAATGTACCTCTCGGCATTGACAAGTGTCTGCTTTCTCACATAATCATCGGGTACCAGCTCCACGTTTGCCTTTGTTATCTCGATGTAATAGCCGAATACATTATTAAAGCCGACTTTGAGAGTATTAATGCCCGTTCTCTTCCTCTCCTTTTCTTCCAGTTTGGCAATCCACTTCTTGCCGTCGGTGGCAAGAAAAACCAGACTGTCCAGCTCTTCGTTGTATCCCTTCTTAATTACATACCCTTCGCTTATTGTCAGCGGAGGTTCATCAACTATCGATCGCTCTATAAGCTCTGCGATATCGGGCATCCCGTCAATACCGCCGCGAATGATCTGTATTTTTGCCGATTCCAATCCGTCAATAACCTCTTTGATGGCAGGTATCATTGCAAGGGATGTCTTGAGGGAGACCAGGTCTCTTCCGTTCGCTATTCCCATTGAGATTCTGCCTCCTAACCTTTCGAGATCATAGACATGGGAAAGCGCTTCGCGAAGGTTTTTTCTCAGGATATGCTGTTCCTTTATCTCTTTAACTGCGGCAAGTCTCTCCTTGATCATTTCGGGATCAAAGAGGGGATAATTGAGCCACCACCGGAGCCTCCTCGCGCCTGGGGCGGTAACGGTCTCATCAAGGACATGAAACAGTGTCCCTGTCTTGTTTCCTCCCTGGATTGTCTGAAAAAGTTCGAGGTTTTTTTTCGCCGTATCGTCAAGCAGGAGATGGCCCTTTATCTCATGCCACTCGATAGTGTTAATGTGGCCAAATCCTTCCCTCTGGGTATCCTTGACATATCCGAGAACCGCTCCCGCCGCTTCTACCGCAGCGGTGTGATTTTCCGGACCTATATCGTTTATCACCTTCTCATCAAAATACTCATTCAGAAGCTCGATTGCGCCATCATAGGTAAAGCTGAGGGGGGCGAGATAGTTCACGACACAATGATTCATCTCCGGAGATAATGCCTTTACAATGGAATTTCCGCTCAGTTCTTGAGATATAAGAAGCTCTTTTATCTCGAGACCGGCAATCTCATCGAGGAACACCTCCCTGTTTTCAGTTTCAGATACACGGAATTCACCCGTTGAGATATCAATGAATGCCAGTCCGAAGGTCTCGTCTCTCAGTGAGAAACTTGCAAGAAAGTTATTCTTCTTTGCCGAGAGATTCTCCGAATCCGCCACCAGGCCAGGTGTGACAATGCGGACAACCTCTCTTTTTACAATCCCCTTTGCCTCTTTCGGATCTTCAACCTGCTCGCATATGGCCACCTTATAGCCTCTGTCGATCAGCTTTGAAATATAGGTCGAGGCTGCATGATGAGGAAAACCGCAGAGGGGAATGCTGTCTTTCTTGCCTTTATTTCTCGAAGTAAGGGTAATTTCCAGGACCCTCGAGACAGTGACGGCATCCTCGAAAAACATCTCGTAGAAATCACCCATCCGGAAGAAGATAATGCAATCCTTATACTGTTCCTTAACGTCCAGATACTGCCGCATCGCCGGGGTAAGCTTCATTATTCCCACTTACTGTCGTCCTTTTCCTCAAGATCGATATAATTACCCTTGTCTCTCCTGCCCCCATTTCTCTTATAGGTCCTGAAGTGTATCTGATCCCCACCTTTGACGAATGAATTGAGAAGACCGCTTATGATACTGATTATCAGTGAACCAAAAATGGCAGCCCAGAAACCGATGACATCAAAACCCGATATGACACCCGACACCATTTTCAAAAGAAGCGCGTTGATTATGAAGGTAAAGAGACCGAGGCTCAGTATATTTATGGGAAGAGTCAGAATAATGAGTACAGGTCGAAAAAAAACGTTAAGCAGCCCCAGAAGTGCCGCAGCGAAAAAAGCGGAGAAAAAATCCTCCACCCTTATCCCCTCCAGAAAGTAAGCGGCAAATATGATAGCTATCGTCAATATAAGCCAGCGTAATAAAAATCTCATCCTTTCAGCTCCCTCGCTTGGTGTAAGCACCAACCATTGAAAATCCCTTTCATGTGATTGGAGCCTCGAATTGAACAGCGAGCGCATTCCCCCGCTGCTTGCGGCGGGGTTAGCGAGTGAATATAAAATAAACCTGTTCCTTAACAATCGGAGATTCCCCGCAACTTGTTGCGGGGAGATTCAATTTCCTACCCTTTACGATAAGAAAACTCAAGGGCATTATTTGATGATGAGCCACCGGTACTCGCGGATATTATCGAGAAGTTCATAGATAATCTCCTGCTCATCCGTTGCCGAGGCCCGTGACAGAAAGATAAATCTCATCTTATTCGTATCGGCCACTCCAACGAGGTCAATAAGCGAACCTGTCGTAACTTTCCTCCCCAGAGCCCTCGCCACCTTAATAAGATGAGAAAACAGTATCGTGAACTCAGAATGCCCCTTCAGACGTATCTCTCGTGGAAACCCTCCGGAAGCGAGTCCCCTTCCAAGATATTCCATAGTACCGGGGATAATGGGATCACTGGAATGTTCGGTAATAAATGCCTTCGTCCCCCCTTTGCAGAGTGCCTCGATTATTTTAAGGGCTCCGTAATTGAAATTAAAAGACCCCTCGGTGGGAATTTCCAATTCATAGCGTCTGATAAAAGCTGCGATTTCACTGGGGAGTTTTTTCCCGTCATCAATTCTCCATGTATCGAGATCACCCATCATTTCGTTAAAAATTATTACGTCCATTCCGTCAAAAAGGTGCAGAATTTCAACTATATCTCCATTGATGAATGTCACCTTTGAATCCCACCGATTTAATGTCTCTCTCTGTTTTTTGAGGAGAAACATGGAGAGGTCTGTCATGAACACCTTTTTCACCGAGTGCGAATACTCTTCCAGCAGGCCCTTCATGAGGCTCCCATACCCTCCGCCGACCTCACATACCCTGCATCCACCTTTCAGGATACCTTCCTCCCGTAAACGTTCGCCGATTATTGAACCATAGGAACGGGGATTTTTCAGTGCCACCATATAGGGTGAATTGATGGAGGAAAGGGACTCACATATGGTATATTCAGTCATGAGATCTATCGGCTGATATCTGTAATAGTCCTGAGTCTTATTCACACTCACAACCATGTTCCCTCACTGTCTTCTTCTTATATGACTGCATATGTAGTATATGAGTAGCCCTCGGTCAAGAACAAGAAATAAAGTAAACGGCTATCCTGATGAAAAAAGGACAAACAATCACATGCACACGATGCGGCAGATGTTGTCTCGCGCATCTCATCTCATATACTACCGATGAGGACATTAAACGCTGGAAAAAAGAAGGAAGGACTGACATTCTCCATATCATAGATCGCGATCTTCCCGTATGGGCAGGCGATCGTCTCGTCTCGGCAATTGATGGACGGCATCTCAACGGCTGCCCCTTTCTTGACTGGAAAGAAAAATCAGCTCAATGCGCAATTTACGAGACACGGCCCAGGATATGCGAGGATTTCATGCCTGGGTCCTCCGAGATCTGTCCTCAGTTTAAGATCCCCGAAGCAAACTTCGGGGAATCTCAGACTGTTAAGGACAATTTTTGATTTTATTCGCTCGCTAACCCCGCTGTATAAAACGGTGAATGTGCTCGTTTTTCAGTTCAAAAGAAAACAACTCCTCCATTGACATCGCCTTCACCAGCGTTATATTCAGAGAAAGGGGACCGAGACAGGTATTTTTACTATCCCGATGGGATATGTATGATCTGGGAAGCAAGAGACAAATCCTCAGGAATTAAACGATGGTATCAAAAGAATTGTACGGAGTGAGACCCAATATCAAGGACATGACCCTCGCCGAGATAGAGTCATTCATACTCCACCTCGGAAAGGAGCGATATCGGGCCCGTCAAATCATGAAGTGGCTTTATCAATCGGGAGTCGCTTCATTCCACGAAATGACAAACCTATCCAAAAACTTCAGGAAAGAGATAGATGAACTCGCACGAATCGGATCGATCCTGATAGAGACGATACAGGAATCCAGAGACGGAACAAAAAAAATCCTCTTTAGGCTGGAGGATGGTCATTTCATCGAAAGTGTCGTTCTTCAGGAGAAAAACCATCTAACCCTCTGTATTTCCACTCAGGTAGGATGTCGAATGGGTTGCAGGTTTTGCCTGACGGGACGACAGGGACTTACGAGAAATCTGAATGTCTCAGAAATAGTTGACCAGATTACGAGCCTAAGGTTCGGTATTCCCGAAGGGAGAGATATAAAAAATATCGTAATGATGGGAATGGGTGAGCCTCTCCTCAATTATGAAAATGTTGTGAAGGCAATCGATATCATTACCTCGGATGTGGGACTGAGCTTCTCAAAGCGAAGGATTACGGTCTCAACCTGCGGAATCGTGCCGATGATATATCAGCTTGGGAAGGATATGTGTGTTAATCTTGCCGTCTCTCTCAATGCAACAGACAATGAAACGAGAAACCACCTGATGCCCGTCAACAGGAAATATCCCCTGGAGGAGTTGATTGCTGCATGCAGGGAATATCCCATGCCGAGGCGAAGGATGATCACCTTTGAATATATTCTGATCGACTCGGTTAATGACAGGAAAGAAGATGCCGTGAGGCTTTCCCGTCTCATGAACGGGATACACTGCAAGTTTAATCTTATACCCTTTAACGAATTTCCGGAATCGGACCTTAAAAAACCATCGAAGGAAAGAATACAGAGGTTCAGGGATATGCTGATAAAAAACAATTTTACCGCAACGGTGCGTCCGAGCAAGGGAATCGACATACTCGCCGCCTGCGGTCAGTTAAGCGGCAAGGCGAATGCCTAACTCGTTAATCTAATTTTCATCAGTCCATAACACCATATTTTTTCAGTTTTTTATGAAGGGTTCTCCTCGTGATTCCAAGACGACGCGCCGCCTCACTTTTATTACCTGCCGCCGCCTCAAGGGTTTCCAGAACGGTATTCCTTTCCACATCCTCCAGGGGCATATTTCCCTGATTGATATGCTGGGCTGCGTGCTCGTTCCTGACGATTAGAGATAAATCTCCCTCATCCAGATATTCAGCTCTTGAGAGAACAACGGCTCTCTCTATCGTATTCATCACTTCTCGTATGTTTCCTGGCCACGAGTACTTGAGAAGGCTGTCCATTGCCTGAGGGGTGAGGCCCTTGATATCTTTATGATTCTTTTCGGCAAATTGCGTGAGAAAATGCTGTGCCAGGAGGGGGATGTCCTCCCTCCTCTCCCGAAGTGACGGCATATTCATGGAAACAACATTCAGACGGTAAAAAAGGTCTTCCCGGAATTTTCTCTTCTCAACCTCTTCAATAAGGTTCCGGTTCGTCGCGGCGATTATCCTTACGTCTATCTTTATTACCTCATCGCCGCCCACACGGACTATCTCTCTTTCCTGTAATACGCGCAGTAATTTTACCTGCATGGCGAGTGACATCTCACTGACCTCATCCAGAAAGATGCTTCCTCCATCGGCCTGGCGGAATTTCCCCTCTTTCCTCCTTTCGGCACCCGTGAAAGATCCCTTTTCATGACCGAAGAGTTCCGATTCGAGGAGCGTTTCGGTAATTGCGGCACAATTGATCTTAACAAAGGGCTCCTTCTTTCGGAGGCTGTTGAAATGTATAGCCCCGGCTATCAATTCTTTGCCTGTACCAGACTCTCCCGTCAGAAGAACCGTCGCATCGGAAGGGGCTACCTGTGCAACGGTTTCCATGAGTTTCTCCATGGCAGCACTGCGTCCGATAATATTCTGCCGGTCAAATCTGACACCCAGATTCTCCCTGAGACGAAGGTTTTCCTCCCGTAACTGCCGATGCTCCATGGCCCGTTCTATTATGATCTGCAGCTCGTCAAAATCGAGCGGTTTCGTAAGGTAGTCATAGGCTCCCCTCTTAAGGGCCTCGACGGCGGACTCAACGGAAGAAAAGGCGGTCATTATAATGACTGGAATGGCGGGATTTATGGTTTTTATTTCGTGAAGGGCCTCAATACCCGACATTCTCATCATTCGTACGTCCATCAATATCAGGTCGAAACCTTGTTCACGAACCTTTTCTATTGCGGTGTCACCATCATCCGCCTCGAAGATGATATATCCCCATCCGGAAAGGAGGGTCTTGAGCATCGTACGGTGGGCCCGATCATCATCAACTACTAATACAGCACCTTTAGCGTTCATTATTGCATAACCTCTTACCGGCAGTTCTTCCTTCCACCTAAGCCGGCAGCACAATTGTGACAGTCGTTCCCCTTCCCTGTTTACTTTCCACTTTAATTTCTCCCTGGTGAGCCTCTACAATTCTATGAACGATTGCAAGTCCGAGACCTGTTCCGGAGGGCTTGGTGGTATAGTAGGGATCATACACCTTTCCCAGATCCTTCCGGGCTATTCCCTTTCCCGTATCGGAAATAACAATTTTTATCTCCTTCACCCCATCCCGGGAAAAATCCGCAGTCAGTACCCCACCCTCATCCATTGCCTGTATGGCATTGAGATAGAGATTAAGGAATATCTGGTTCATTCTGTCGGGATCCAGAAGGACCGTGTCAATTTCGGGAGCGATATTCGTTTTTATTTCTATATTCTTTTCGAGGGCCTGGGCTTCTACCATCTTGACAGAACTTTGAATGAGATCTCTGATTGCAGTCTTCCTCAACTGCATGTCCATGGGGCGGGCAAACTCCAGAAGTTCTCCTATTACCCTGTTTAATCGATCAACCTCCTGGACCATGATCTCGGCCGTTTCCTGATCTTCAGGGACATCTTTATACCGTTGGCGGAAGTAAGTGGCAAAACCCTTAATCGAACTCAGGGGATTTCGAATCTCATGAGCGATTCCCGCAGCCAGTCTTCCCAAGGACGCCAGTCGCTGAGACCGCTCAACCTCCATTCTCAGTTTCCTGATTTCGGTGAGATCCCTGAAAAGCAAAACATCTCCAAGGGAATTCCCCTCATCTCCTCTCAGTATGGTTGCTGTTACCTCCAAAGGAATAGTCTTTCCGTCCGACCGGGTACAATCAACGGCTCTTGATAGTATCTGATCCCCTGAATCCAGCTCATCGACAAGCACTCTCAGTGATTCAGGCAATACGGCATCCGCCTCCTTCCCCACGGCCTCTTCTGCAGAATATTTAATGAGCGTCTCCGCCGCCTGATTGAAGGATGTTATCTTTCCGTCAATCCCTATGGCCAGGATACCCATGGGGAGATTTTCAACAAGGGTATCGGAAAACACCTTTATTATGGAGAGCGATGCCCTGGCCGTTCGGTAGCCATGGGCAAGAAAAAGAGAAATTATTCCGGCAAATCCGATGAGAAGAAGAATGATTGCCAAAATAATCGTGTTTCGTGCATCCGCTTTTCGTGCCGATTCGAGTGGACCCATATCGAGACCCACGAAAACGATAGGCCGGGACAGATCTTCCCCCTCCTTAGACGATATGCGCAACCTCAAAAGTTCGTGAGGTGTCTCGGTACGGACGAACGCAGTTAATTGACCGGGAAGGGGTGATATTTTGCCATAGACCTCAAAGACCTTCTTGGCATCCAGTCCTTCAAACTGCCGCCACTCTAGCACGTTGGACCCGTATATTTTCTCTGTATCCAATTGAAGCCAGTAAATCTTACCTACTTTAGTAGGATCACTATGCGCGAGTATCTTGCCATTTTGATCGGTGACGAGTATATGGTCCACATCTGGCTGCTGCGCAGTCTCAGTCACCAGTTTCTGTATCTGTGACCCGTCCCATTTGATTCCGAGAAGTCCAGTCCTGGTTCCGGCTTCAAAAGATCTGATGAGAGCTGTGCCTCGTTCCAGAAGAAGTCTTTCTGTGTATTCCTTTTGTTTATTGATACTTTCAACGGCTATATAAAGAAATATAGGAGCCAGAATAAAAACAGCGCCTATAATTATCCAGGGCGGAACATTGATCCAGGATTTTTTATCTTCTTTCTTCATCACTAATCTCCGCAACGAGCAACATTACTGCCGGATGACCAAAAGTTTCATAACTTCGATTTCTCAGAATGCCATGCTCCATACAGGAATCAACCGTATCTAATAAAACTGGATACTTATTATTCAGCAACATACCATAGATGGATACTTAATATCCATAATTTTATTTCTTGAAACGTATACTCCAACAAGAATATTTCAATAATACCGCGATATATTAACTATATAAGGTGCTTACGGCAATATTACACTTTTCTGGCACAACAATTGCTGTATAATTCATAAAACAATCATGTTTTATAAAAAGGATCAGCATTGGTTTTCCTCCTTTCCAAAAGCTGGTCCTTTTTTTATGTCGCAACTTATCTCTTACTGACAGACCTCCATTATTCTGCTAAAAAGAGTCGAATAGGCTCGTCCTTATTTTGTAATCATTGTGTTGTATGAGAAATTTACTATTGAAAACTTTCAAGATATAGTTTACACGGGAAAGCATGATCATGAAGAAAATGTCTCTATTTACCGGAACAGTCCTTATCGTTTTAGGTCTCTGTCTCATTTCCAGTCAGAGTCGTGCCGATGACGACGCCTATGTAACGGACTCTTTTAAGGTCACGCTCCGCACGGGACCGAGTACGGAAAACAAGATAATCTCCATGGTTTCGTCGGGTCAACACGTCGAAATTCTGAAATCCGAAAACGGATGGAGTCTCGTTCATCTCGAGGATAAGAGCATTGATAACGAGGGCTGGATACTGAGCAGGTATCTTATGAAGAGAATCCCCTGGAAGGCTGAGGTAAAATCCTTACGGAACGCAAACGCTGAAATGAAAATTAAATTGCCCAAGATCTCCAAAGGCCTTGATGATGCGCTCCGCCGGGAAAAAGTGCTTGTCACGAGGCTTGAAGAAAAAAGTTCTCAGTTCGATACCCTGAAAAATGAATATGAGTCTTTAAAAACCGGTGCCGCCTCCTTTGTCGAGCTCAGAGAAAAAGAGGCCGCAACGCGAAAAGCGCTCGAAAAAACTCAGGAAGAGCTCCAGAAGCTCACAGAAGAAAACAGGATTTTAATATCCTCTAAGAGAAACCTGTGGTTTCTCTCGGGTGCACTTGTCCTCCTCTTCGGCCTCATCATAGGACTGGCAATCGGTCGGAAACAGACCAGGCACCGATCGTCTCTCTACTCTTGATTTTTATCGGCTGTCCCTTGTCGCTCCATTATAATAATGAAGCTCCCCACCCACAGGGCGGGGCTTCCCGGTAAGGAATATGTTTGTTTTATATTGCGCCCCTTACCCCGCCTGCAAGGCGGGGCTTGCGGGTACGCTCCCGGTCAGCTATGATGACGTTACAGGGGGTCTTCTATCGAACCATGGTTTTGCCTTTTCCAACTGCGCCGCCAGACGGAAGAGTGTTGCCTCATCACCGAATCTCCCTACAAACTGAACACCGCAGGGTAGTCCCTCTTGCGTCCAGTGAAGAGGAACAGACATCGCCGGCTGTCCCGTAAAGTTGGCAAGCTGTGTAAAGGGCGTCTTCGAAAGACTGTCTATCGCCATTTTGTCTGTCAATCCGGAAAGCTGAACCAGCTTGCCCAGACCGAGGGTATTCACGATCTTCATAGTCACCTGTTCCGCCGGTTTTGGCTGAAGCTCCCCGATTTTTACCGGCGGATAGGCAACGGTCGGTGTCAGATAGAGATCGTATCGTTCGTGGAATTGCCCCATTTTACGTGATGCAATGCCCCACTCTCTCATTGACTTTACAAAATATCCGGAGGAAAAGGTTCTTCCCAAGAGTCCAAGGGTCCAGGTTAGAGACTCCACATCTTCTCTTCTCGCCTTTCTCCCCAGTACGGATTCCAATTCCTCTATATCCGCGGCTATCTCTCCAAAGTACATGGCAAGATAACTCTTTGCCAGGGCTATTCCATCAAGATCGGGGCGATCTTCGTCAACATTATGTCCCAGATTCTCCAGGAGTTTTACGGCATTTTCAACAGCCCTGACACACTCTGGATGAACCTCGGTCTCTATCGGAGAGCTCGTGGTAAAGGCAATTCTGAGCAAACCCGGATCCCGTTCAATTTCCTCAATATAGGGACTTTCCGGCATGGGGATTATATAGGGTGCCCCGACATCGGCACCGCAGGTTGTATCGAGCATGGCCGCACTGTCCCGCACTGAACGGCTTAGTATGTGTTCCACCACGGCACCCTGCCAGATTGCTCCGTGTTCCGGCCCTGTAGGATTGCGACCACGCGTCGGTTTGAAACCAAAAAGTCCGCAGTGTGAAGAAGGGATCCTGATCGAACCGCCACCGTCACCCCCCGAAGCTATCGGCACCATACCACTTGCCACAGCTGCCGCGGAACCTCCGCTCGAACCGCCCGGCGTATGACCGGTATTCCATGGATTTCTGGTAGGACCAAAGAGCTCTGGTTCGGTAACACCCAGGAGTCCGAATTCAGGACAGTTCGTTTTTCCTGCAATAACAAGACCCGCTTTTTTAAACCGCTTTACCAGTTCGCAATCCTCGTCGGGAATATAGTTTTTATAGGCCCTGCTTCCACCTCTCAGGGGTACACCGGCATAGGCCGCAATCAAATCTTTCAGCAAAAAGGGAACTCCCGTAAAGGGCCCCTCGGGAAGACCACTCTCAATGGCCTTTCGTGCCAGTTCAAACATGGGCGTTACGACCGCATTCAATCTGGGATTGAGTCTTTCAATACGGCTGATGGCCTCCTCGCAGATATCAACCGGGGAAACTTCTTTTTTTCTGACAAGTTCAGCCAGGCCAAGGCCGTCGTACCTATCGTATTCTTTAAATGTGTTCATGGTAATTCCCCCCTTACAGGACTTCGATGAGCACCTGTCTTTATTGTGATTTCTGAATTACCGAATAGTTTTACAGATTTTATTGAAGCTCCCCCCGCGATCCCGTGTAACTCCAACACGTTGCGGGGAATTTTCAACTGATAAGGAAAATTTTATTTTTATTCGCTCGCTAACCCCGCTGCAAGCAACGGGGATTGCGCTCGCTTTTCAGTTCAATAATCTTAAAGACTCTTCTTATTATATACTACAAGCTCCCCTTTTCAAAAAAAATAATCTCCGGTGCCTTTTTTATTGACTAAAGTCCAATTGATGTTAATTAGATGCTGAAAAATCTCTCAATCCAAGTGGGCGAAAAAACCCAGACACTTCAGGGAAAGGAACCATGACTCATTCAAAGCTTGTTCATGCAATGTCAAGTCCGGATTTTTATGGACACAACCCGGACTCCGTTCAATTACTACAAACGCATATATCGTTCATCTTTATCGCCGGAGATCTCGTCTATAAGGTAAAAAAGGCCGTCGATTTCGGATTTCTCGATTTTACCACGCTGGAAAAGCGAAAATTTTACTGTGACGAAGAGCTTCGCTTGAACAGGAGACTTGCCAACGAGATCTATCTTGAAGTTGTCCCCATAAGGGAAGATGCATCGGGAAATCTCTCCCTTGGTGCAGGGGATACCATAATCGATTATGCCGTAAAGATGAAGAGGCTTCCGGAAGAAAAAATGCTCAACAGGCTCATCTCTGAAGGAAAGGTCGATGATTCCGTTATGGACAGGATTGCCAAGAGGGTCTATGAATTTCACGAGGATGCCGCAACCGGTGGTGAAATTGACCGAATCGGGGGCATCGATACGATCCGTCATAATCACGACGAAAATTTCGAACAGACCATACAATATATAGGAACTTCAATTGACCAGGATAGATACCAGTTCATTCAATCCTATGCCGAAAATTTCCTGACGAATAACAGAAAACTCTTTGAGGAACGAGTGTCAGGCCACAGGATCAGGGATTGTCACGGAGACCTGCATCTTCAGCACATATGTATCGGCGACGAGATCCTTGTCTTTGACTGCATAGAATTCAACGAGCGTTTCAGATATCTGGACGTTGCTGCCGAGGTTGCATTTCTTTCAATGGACCTCGACTTTAACGGATACCACGGCTACGCAAACACCTTTGTAAACTCATACTTACGATACTCTTCCGACAGCAAAATCAAAAAGCTGCTCAATTTTTACAAGTGTTATTTTGCCTACGTGAGGGGAAAGGTCACAAGCTTTAAGATCGACGACGAAGCAATTGAAGAGAGAGAGAAAAAGGAAGCGATTGAGACGGGCTCGCGGTATTTCGACCTTGCCTACAGCTATGCCGCGCATTTGGAAAAACCGACGATTATCCTGATGACGGGCCTGATGGGAACGGGAAAGAGTGTTCTGGCTGAACGGCTGGCTCCCCTCCTGGAAACGGAGATACTGCGTACCGATGTTATCAGAAAAAACCTTCTCGATATCCCCTCGGCGGAGCATCACTTCGAAGAGTTCGGAGAGGGCATATACTCGAAGGAGATGACGGAGAAAACCTATGGTGAGGCGCTGAAAATGACCGAATCTATTATAGAAAAAGGAGGGTCTGTCATTGTAGATGCCTCCTTCAAGAAGAGGCCCGAAAGAAAAAAATTCTCCTCCCTTGCAGAGACAACCGGCGCCGATTTTTTCATTATAGAATGCACCTGTCCTGAAGACACAATAAAGTCGCGCCTGGATAAGAGAATGCTCAACAGAAATGAGGCGTCCGATGGAAGATGGGAGATATTTCAGGCCCAGAAGAGAGATTTCGACAGGATTGACGAGGCATCATCAGAGATTCATATAATCATTGGTACGTCGAATACACCGGAAACGTGCACATCTGAGGCAGTTTCCCGCATAAGAATAAGCGGCTAACTAATTGTAACGTGGCGGGGGTAACTTTTTAATCGGTTTTTGATTTTTTCTCGGCAAGTCGTTTCTTTGTTTCGCTGATGAAGTAACTTACCTTATAGTCCATTCCCAGATTAGCATACTCTTTGCTCACCACCTCGAATCTTCTCAATGCGGCTTCGTAGTTTTTCCTATTGAAATAGAATTGACCTACATAAAACTCGTGTTCACCGAGTCTCCCTCTCGTATCTCTCAATTTCTTCTCTGCCATGAAGGAGAATTTGCTGCTGGGAAATCTGCTGACGAGCTTTTCAAAGACATCCCTTGCCCGACGGGTCTCAGTCTGATCCCTGTCTATGCCAAGCATCTGGCTGTAATGACAAAGACCAATCTGATACATTACATAAGGAAGGTTTTCGTTTGTGGGATGAAAGTCTACAAAGTCATTATAGTATGATTCGGCCGAAATATAATCACCGGTACTGAAATATGAATCAGCTATCCCCATCTCGGCTGATATGGTGTATTTACTGAGCGGATATTCCTCCCTCAGTTTCTGAAATGCCGCGATCGATTTCTTATACTTCCCCTTCAGATAATATTGCTGACCCTTCTGATAGAGGCTCTCAGGTGCAGATCGAACAGGAGCTTTCTCTCCAAATAACGCACATGCCGTAATGGAAAGAATGATTATCGGTATGAGAATTGCTTTAATACGTCGCACAATCAGAGCACTTTCTTTAAAAGGTCTTTGAGTCTATCCTTTGGTGAGAGACCAACGAGTGTTTCCTCAAGCTCACCATCTTTAAACAAAAGCAAAGTCGGAATGGCCCTGATACCGTAATTACCCGCGATGTTCGGGCTGTCATCCACATTCAGTTTTACCATTTTCGCCCTGTCTTTATATTCTTCGGCAAGTTCCTCTATGATCGAACCCATCGGCACACAGGGCCCGCACCAGGGTGCCCAGAAATCAACCAGTGTAGGTTTATCCGATTTGAGTACCTCTTCCTCAAAATTATTGTCATTCACATGAATCACAAATCCTTCATTTGTCATGCTGCTTCTCTCCTTTACACTTCTGATTGCGCATTAACTTATTCATTCTTCCATATTATGTCAAACACTATTTATCCGGTTTTTGACAGGAAAACCATAATCTGATAGAAGTTTAATGAATCCTTTGGAGGAATGCTATGAAGCTGCTGGGACTGATCGCCGGGACTTCCTTTCAGGAGGAAAAATCCTTCGATGACATGGTAGAAAAAAGGATAGAAAACGAATTCGGGACGGCTCAGGTCCTCTGCCAGGAAGGCTTCGTCTATATTTCCAGGCACGGAAAAGGCTACCCCGGACAGATTCCTCCCCACATGATAAATCACAAGGCAAACCTGAAGGCCATGAAAGACCTCGGTGTTCACGATATCATCGGTGTTAATTCAACGGGTTCGCTCAAAAAAGAGTTTGAACCGGGCACGTTAATTGTTCCCGATGACTACATTTCCCTCTCAGAAACCCCCACGATATTCAACAGTGAACAGCGGCATATAATACCGGTACTTAGCGAGAAGATACGGCAGAGGCTCATAGCAGCATCAGAGAAACTGGGAATTTCCCTTATAACCAAAGGCACATACTTGCAGACGCGGGGACCGAGACTGGAGACAAAGGCGGAAATTCGAATGATGTCCCGCTATGCCGACATAGTGGGAATGACGATGGCAAGCGAGGCGGTGATCGCCTGCGAGATGGACCTTGAGTATGCATCAATCTGCTCCGTCGACAATTTCGGCCACGGCCTTACAGAGAATCCCTTGACAACGCAGGAGATAAAGAATAACGCCAGAAAAAATGCGGACATAATCCTGATGATCATCGATTACTGTCTAAAAAACGACCCCACCTAACCTACAGCCAAACTTCGCAGAAAGCCCTCTACTTCGTACTGTAATATCAAACAATTATCTCTACACCACATCCTTTATACTATCAGTTTCTTCCTTGTACTACTCTTGTAATGATTTAGTAGGAATTTTCTGCAAAAATATGAGAAGCTTTAGGCGAAGATACAAGAGGTAAAGCCTGATTTTTTAGTTTTATGGCTGAAAGGCGAGGTTTGAGAAATGCTGAAGATATTATACAAAAACCACTGTACCATGTTTGATATCATCTCTATCATGGCCGTGTGGGGACTTTTCAGCAGCATATGGTGGCTTCTTCTCTCACGATGAGAGGAAGGCCACGAAGCACAGATTCATGAACGAGCGGTAGCCAACCCATACCGATCGAATCTCCACATCATAGAACCTTTTAGACTATCACTTAAATGCACCGAGCTGACAGAAGGATAGCTTGATTCCCAATGTTTCACAGGCCGAGGAAACGGCCATTTTGGGAATTCCCAACCTTTTTGCAATCTCCCATGAAGAAAGACAGGTGAGTTTTCCCTCAGAGAGTGTTTCTCTTATGGCTTCTTCAAGCTCCGGCGATACGGTTTCGGCCGCTTCGACGATTCTTCTCTTTGGACTATATCCGTAAAGCCCGAGCTGGCATCTTTCTATCCGTGCCTCAAGGAGATCTATAGCAACTCCCACCTCAGCGGGCGTGATGCCCAATTCTTCCGCGATCCTGTGGGCGGTAGCACAGCTTACTTTTCCTTCCCTGATTTTTTTTCTAATTTCTACAGCAATACGCTCGTCGAGTTCGGTTTCTTTTGAATGTTTTGCGGCGTAATGCCCGGCATCTTCATGTGTCATATCATTCCCTGCTGCTTCGTTAATACTTCATGTAATGAAAGGGCTCTGCTGCCGAGAGCGCCTCGGCGTCCAGTGTTTCAAGACCGTTTTTTTTGAGAATCTCCTCGGTCCTTTCATGCTGATCCACATCAACGACAAAGACCGCTTTTTTCCAACTCTCCAGGACAAAGCCGTAGGCATTCTCGACATTAATATTTTCATCATAAAGGAGCTGGATCAGCTTGTCGAGACCTCCCGGTTTGTCTTCGATTACAACGGCAATGACTTCCTTAAGGTTTATCGTGAGACCCTCTTTGGACAATGCTTTCTGCGCCCGCTCCGGGTCATCGACCAGCATATTGATAACGCCGAAGGCGTCGGAGCTGGAGATAGAAATTGCCCGTATGTTTATATTTTCCTTCCCTAAAATTCTCGTAACCTTTGCAAGCCTGCCCGGTTTGTTCTCGGCAAATATCGAAAGTTGATAGGCTGTCATAATCCATCAGTCCTCTCTGTTGTCTATTACCCTTACCGCTTTCCCCTCACTTTTGGGAAGAGCGTTGGGTTCAACGAGTTCGACCCTGGGCGTGATGAGAATGTCACTCTTCAGCTCCTCCGTTATGGTTCGCCTCAGGGCTTCAAGCTGTTTCAGATCTCCCGAAAAGAATTCCTTATGCACTTCCACCTTCACGATCATGTGATCGTTGTAGTCTTTCCGCTCAAGGATAATCTGGTAATCCGTTCCAACTCCTTCAATATCCATCAGTTTTTTCTCGATCTGTATGGGAAATATATTGACACCTTTCAGTACCAGCATATCATCGGTCCTGCCCTTGATCCTTTCGATTCTCCTGTGTGTTCTTCCACACTCACAGGGTCCCGGAATAATGCGTGTGAGATCCTTTGTACGGTATCTCAGAATCGGCATGCCCTCCCTCAAAAGCGTGGTCAAGACAAGTTCTCCCTCTTCCCCGTCGGGCACGGCTTCAAGTGTATCGGGATCGATCACTTCGACGATATAATTATCTTCCCAGATATGCATCCCGTTTTTGTACTGACATTCGAAGGAAACGCCGGGTCCGTTCATTTCGGAAAGCCCATAGGAATTGAAGGCATCAACGCCATAGAGGTCTTCGATCTTTTGCCTGGTCTTTTCGGAATGAGGTTCCGCA
>CAYSHT010000018.1:0-23251 GCA_964430915.1 uncultured Syntrophaceae bacterium | reverse complement strand
TCCTTGACGGGGATCGCCTTAACAGGGTCGATCTTCATGAGATCGTAGAACTTTGCTTTCATCCCCTCAAAATTAATCTCGATTCCCTCCGGTTCGCCGTCACGTGCCGGTTCGAGCATCCTTTTTGTCAGCTTGTCGTCATCTGAGGTACGGCCGAATCTGAAGTTGATGAGACGCTTCAGGTAAAAGACCCTCCTCCCCGCACGGAGCATTTCATCGGCATCCCAGCCATATCCGGGAACGCTATTGAAAAGCTCAATCCAGTCGGGGATGGTGACCTCGGCATCGGCAAACTGACAGAAGCAGGCGCTGTTTTCAAGGCCTCCGATGGCTATCATGATAACGGCTGTCTCCGCCTTGTTTTCATCGGTCATCGGTTCCAGTTCGTATTCGAAGCCGATTTCCGGATAGTACCGTGCGCCCATCTCGGCGAAGAGCATCGGGTCTTGCACATGGCAGGCCCCCCGTGCTCCGACGGCGTAGGTGAGTGCCAGTCCATGACCGCCCCCCCTGGGATCGTGCATGGGGGCCTCGAGACCCTTGGAGTGGACCGTATAGTCAGCTCCCTTCCCGATCTTCTTTGCTGCTGCCGCGCTTCCCTCGGCGAGAAGTTTTCCGAGTTTTCCTTCCCGTGCAGAAATCGCCGGGAGGACCTTATTGATAACGGTATCCAAGTCTGCCCATTTCAGTTCAATACCACCCGTATCGTCGAGCGTAAGATCACCTTTTTCAAAGGCCTCCATTGCCCAGGCTATCGTGCCGCCTGCTGAAATGGTATCGATACCGAGGTAGTTGCAGACCCTGCCCGCTTTACAGGTTGCGGCGAGATCAATGGAACCGATAAGCGTTCCGAAGGCAACAATGGTCTCGTATTCAGGACCGGGACCTTCAGGGACTGCCCAGGGTCCCTCCTTGACCTCCACGATACGTTTGCATGCGATCCCGCAAAAGGCGCAGGAACTCCGCCTCGTCAGGTAGGTTTCCGTGAGGGTGCTTCCCGTCAGGTCTTCCGCCGCTTCCTCCCAGAAGTTAGAGGTCCAGTTTTTTATGGGAACGTCGCCCGCATACATGCCACCGATAAGATTGGCTGCCGTACCGTTCTCATGCAGGACCTCCGATGCCAGCGCTTCTTTGATTCTGGGATTCAGGTCCTTTCGCAGTGCCTCCGCCTTTTCCGGATTGGCGAGGGACATTTCCTTTTTGCTTGCCTTGAGCACAATGGCCTTCAGGTTTTTCGAGCCCATGACGGCGCCGAAGCCCGCGCGACCTGTGGCGTGGTGCCCCTCGTTGAGGATCACGGAATACTTTACCAGGTTTTCGCCCGCGGGTCCGATCACGAGGGTGCGGTATGCCTTTCCGAAACGCTCTTTCAGCACTCCGTTGACATCGGTGGCACCTTTTCCCCAGTATTCGGAGGCATCGAGAATTTCTACCTTATCATCTTCGATGAGGAGGAGCGAAGGTTTCTCCGATTTGCCCGTAATGACCAGGCCGTCATAGCCTGCGTATCTGAGCTCAGGTGCAAAATATCCTCCGCAGGAGGAATCACCCCATCCCCCGGTGAGGGGAGAACGACCGGCCGTGCTGTGCCTGCTGACACCCGAGAGTTTCAGGCCGGCAAAGGGGCCGTTCATAAAAATAAGCATCGCCTCGGGAGAGAGGGGATCTGCATCGAAATTCCCTCGTTCCCAGAAGACCTTCGCCGCAAGTCCGCTTCCGCCGATATACTTTGTGTAGTATTCTTCGGGAAGTTCATCAATCTTGATCGCTCCGCGAGAAAGATCAACATCGATTATCTTTCCTGTATTGGCTTTCATAGTCGATACCTCGTGCACGGGTTGGCAATTATAAAATTAAGTCGTCCCTGCCCAGTTCTTTCAGCGTTTCTACATAGAGTATGGCGACCTTTTTGAGCTTCGGAGCAAGCTTCAGAAGACCCGTTGCGGAACCCTTGACCCTGATCTTTTTCCGGGTGATGGCCATGACGGGATTGAGCTTATTCGACCAGGAGCGGTGGCCGTCGTCGGCGGAGAGGCTCATCGTCAGGTTGGGTTCATCCTCGGGTTTTCCCGGACCGGTCTTGAGTACGCCTCCACGACAGTCAACCCAGAAGGAACAGTCGGGTCCATCCTGTGTGTAATCAAACCATATCAACTGGTTCACCTTTTTCAGACCGACGCTCAGGTCGGGATCTTCAAATCCTTTTTCAAAGAGTTTTACAAAGGTCACGATCGGTTCATCTGCGTCTTTCCAATATTCCATGGTATCCTCCTTTTTGTGGTTAAAATGCTTTCATATAAAGGTTTAAAATATCTTCCTCCTCGAGATACCGAGGATTGTAGCTTATCTGTGAATCGCCTCCCGCGAGTTCAGCCAGGGCCTGAAGCGACTCATTGTCCTCGGGGATATTGAGATCCTTCAGGGTCTCTGTGAGGTTGATATCCTTCTTCAGGTCTTTCACGGCCTGGACGGCGGCCATTCCCGCCTCGACGGGGTCCATACCATTTACATTGATACCCATGGCATCGGCGATCATAAGGAACCGGAGCGGTACTTCCTCGACGTTGAATTCCATGACAATGGGGAGCATGATGCCGTTGCCGAGACCGTGGGGAACACCGTATCTCCCACCGAGAGCGTGAGCTGTTGCGTGAACCGCTCCCGTCATGGTGTTCCCGAAACATAGTCCCGCCAGCGAGCTTGCGATAAGCATATGGCCTCTGGCTTCGATATTATCCGGCTCTTTTACAGCGATGGGAAGGTATTTGAAGATCAATCGTATTGCGTGAAGGCCCATCGCATCGGCTATTGGTTCCGCGGCGATGGAGGTAATTCCCTCCACAGCGTGGGTCAGGGCGTCCATTCCTGTAAAGGCTGTTATCTTGGGCGGAAGTGCCACCGTCAACTCCGGATCCAGCATAGCGATATCGGCATTATAGGGATGAGTAATCGCGAGCTTTGTTTCGGTTTCAACATCGAGTGCCACGATCGCGTTGGTTACTTCGCTCCCCGTTCCCGCCGTTGTGGGAAAGGCGATATGTGGTGGTAAGGGCTTTGCTCCTTCCCAGAGGGCCGCCGCTTCCGCAAGGGGCTGGAAGTCATCGACCTTTCTGCCGATCATGATATTGACGGCCTTTGCCGTATCCATGACGCTTCCACCGCCAACAGCGATCAGGCAATCGGCGCCTTTCTCCCGATAAAATGCGGCACCTTTGTTGATTACCTGAATTCGTGCATCCTGAACAATTTCGTCAAAAATGCCTACTAGCTCCAGATCGGAATTTCTTACCGCTTCCGCAACCATCTCGGCGACGCCGGCATTAACGATGCCCTTGTCGGTATAAATAACAACCTTGGTGCCACCCAGCTCTCCCAATTCAAACCCAATTTCGGACCTTACTCCCGGTGAGTACATAATCCGCGGCCTGTTAAACCAGGCAAAGAAAGGATCAAATTCAATGTCAGGATATTTCATAGCTCCCCCTTCAATTATGTTGTGGTGGAAAATACTTTTACAAACACGTCAAAGGTAACGGAATTTGTATAAAAGTCAAGGAAGATTTGATTAAATATGAAAAATAGTGGTCAGGTGTGCCGAAGGAATAAAATCGACATTTTTTGTATATTACGTTTCATCTTGACATCCCGCTTTGTCTTTTACTATAGTTTTTTTCAGATTCCTCTTATTTAGAAAAGTCACAATACGGATGGGCGTGAGGAAGAGGGGTGTAATTCCCCCGCTGCCCCGCAGCCGTGAAGGGAACGAAAGCCAGATAAGCCACTGTTTCGCGTAAGCGGAATGGGAAGGCTGGTAAGTAGGCTGCCCTGAGCCGGAATACCCGTTCATCCGGGAATCCTCGAGGGAGGCGCATCATGAGGGAAATCTTCCTTATCGGCGCATTATTTTTCTTCTGTAACTTTATGAGATGATTACAGGCTCTTCGACATGGCGCGTACCTGTCGTGGGCGGGATTATCGATGATGAAACAATCTATTGTTACGGCGTCAAAGGTAATACGGGTAAGCTTTATACTTATTCTGGTACTCTTTCTCTCGGTTCTCTTGTCGTTGGTGATAGGTGCTGCCGATATCGGGCTGTTACGGGGGCTGAAGGGGCTTTTGTATGGATGGCATGAAGGGGCAGCCTTTCTCACCGATTCCGAAAAGACCATCCTCTTTTCGGTGCGTCTGCCGCGTATCCTGTTTGCGGCGATTGTAGGGGCTTCGCTTTCTTCTGCCGGTGTCGTATTCCAGGGTCTTCTCCGAAACCCCTTGGCGGAACCCTTTATTCTCGGGGTTTCGGGGGGTGCCGCCGTGGGCGCCATAGCGGGAATTCTTCTGGGGATTGCGGCTTTACCTTTCGGTCTCCCCCTGCTCGCTTTTTTAGGTTCTGCAGTAACGGTAATCCTTGTCTTTCTGGTCGGAAAAGGCAAAAGCGGAATAAACTCACACACGCTTCTCCTTGCCGGGGTTATAATAAACGCGTTTTTCTCGGCAATCATCATGTTTCTTATCTCCATAAGCAGCAGTGCCGATCTCCACACCATTACCTTCTGGCTTATGGGCGATCTGAGCATCGCTTATTCCCGGGAGATAGTGGTGGCGGGAGTTTTTTTAATGGTAAGTTTCCTGGTTGTTTATGCCTATGCGAGACCGCTCAATCTTATAATCGGTGGTGAAGAAACGGCGATGCAACTGGGAGTCAATGTGGAGTGGACAAAAATCGTCCTTTTCCTTGCAGGTTCATTCATGACGGCCGTGGCCGTATCCTTTGCAGGCATTATAGGATTCGTCGGGTTGATCGTGCCGCACATGATGAGGATGCTTCTCGGTTCGGATCACCGGCTCCTTATGCCCGCATCATTTCTCTTTGGAGCCACCTTTCTTGTCGTAGCCGATACCATTGCCAGGGTAATGATTCCTCATGCGGAACTCCCTGTCGGGGTAGTGACGGCGCTCTGCGGAGCCCCCTATTTTATATATCTCTTAAAGACGAGGATGGCCTGACAGATGTCGCATGTAAGCCTGAAAAAAATAGGATTCCGTTACGATGAAGCGAAGGTTCTCGGCGATGTATCTTTTGAGGTTCACAAGGGTGAATTTTTTGGAATTATCGGCCCCAACGGGTCCGGCAAGACAACGCTTCTTCGGATTATCGACAAGATTCTTTCTCCCTGCGAAGGGAGCGTAAGGATCGGCGGAACCGACCTTCACAAAGTAAAGAGAAATGATCTTGCCAAGATTGTCGGTGTAGTGTCCCAGGATTTTGCTCCCCCTTTCCCCTTTACCGTCCATGAGATTGTAATGATGGGGCGGTCGCCCCACCTGGGTAAATTGAGATTTGAGGGTGAGGAAGACCTGGCCATCGTTGAAAGAGCGATGGAGATGACGGATATTCTTTCACTTTCGGGGAGGCCCTTCGGCGATCTTTCCGGGGGCGAAATGCAGCGGGTTCTCATCGCACGGGCCCTTGCCCAGAGGCCTGAGATTATCCTCCTCGATGAATCCACGGCCCATCTCGATATCAAACATCAGATTGATTTTCTCAATCTCATAAGGAGCCTGAACAGGAGAGAGGGGCTCACCGTCATCGCCGTAACTCATGATATCAATCTCGCTTCCCTTTACTGCGACAGGATTCTCCTCTTAAGCCGGGGGATCGTTCACTCCATGGGAACGCCCGGTGAGGTAATTACGGAGTCGAGTATAGAAGACGTGTATGAAACGAAGGTGCTCGTCGATAACAACCCGAAAAACGGTGTGCCGAGAGTGACCCTCCTGGCATCGGAGGGCCACGATAATTTGAGATCCTCCTCCCGGTGGGAAGTGGATTGTGTATGAAAGGAATATTCGCTCGATTTTGGATCCGGAGCTGAAGAAAGGAAGATAGTGAGGAAATGAAAAGGATTTTGTGCCTGATTGTTGTGGTCGTTTTATGTGTTCTGCCGGCACTGCCGGGATGGGCAGCAGGTGAGACGACGATCATGATGGAAGAGATTGTGGTCACGGCAACGAGAGATGCCGAAGAGATTCAGAGGATTCCCGCCAACGTGACCGTTATAACGGCCGAGGAGATCGAAAGGTTGGGTGTAACAAGTGTTGTGGAGGTTTTGGAAAATGTAGGAAGTATAAATTTGAGAAGCTATAGCGGTAATCCCTCTCAAACCATGGTCGATTTGCGAGGTTTTGGTGGCGACAATCCCTATGGCAAGGTCCTGATACTGCTGGACGGAAGGAGATTGAACAGACCCGACATGGCATCGGTGAACTGGCTTCAAATACCTGTCGCTACTATCGAAAGGATAGAAGTGGTAAGGGGTTCTGGTAGCGTTCTTTATGGTGATTCCGCCGTGGCTGGTGTGATCAGCATAATCACGAAGAGGGGCGAAGGTAAACCAGAAACCAGTGTATCACTTATTATGGGGAGTTATGGCCTCCATGACGAACGGGTGGCCTTTTCGGGAGCAGCGGACAAGTTCTCATATGCCCTCACGGGTGAAAATCAGAAGACATCTGGATATAGGGAAAGATCAGAATTTTCGTCGAAGGGTGGAGGCATTGATCTGGGCTACGATGCCAGTGATTATCTTAACATATCCCTAGGATTGACATTCAATAAAACAGACTTTGATTTGCCAGGGACGCTTTCAAAGACTCAAATGGAAGAGAATCCTAAGCAATACCAGCCCGGCCATTCAGAAGATGATACATCAAGTGAATATCTTAATATGAAGCTTTGCCTTGAATCCGTTCTTGGAGATTACGGACAATTTGATGTTGATTTTCTATACGGGAACAAGAATCTGGAGTCGAATATGCCGTCGCAGTGGTCAGACAAGTACAACAATTATGATATAGACACCGTTGCCATAACGCCTAAATACGTGCTGGAAAAAGATATAATCGGGCATGAAAATAAACTCATGTTTGGAATCGATTATTACCATGAAACCATGGATCTCGATAAATACAGCGACAAAGAAAGGCTATCAAAAACACATGTCGTAGACTTTACGAAAGACAGTTTGGGATATTATCTTCGGGATGAATTCAGTATCTTTCAAACGCTGGTACTTAATTTCGGTTACCGGGTTGAGCGAGCAAAGATGGAGGGTAATTACACAAACCTTTCAGATTTGACTGAAAGGTTTGTGGACAACATGAAAATCCACAAAGGTGAGGCATATGAAGGGGGGTTGACCTGGATAATCGGAGATAAATCAAAAGTATTTGCCAAATATTCCACGGTTTATCGCTATCCATTTCTTGAGGAACAGGCAGTGTTTTTCGGAACTCCTGTTGAGTTTCTTACCGATCTTGATAAAGAGAAAGGTAAAAGTATTGACATAGGTACAAGTTTCTACCCTCTAAGAAATCTGCAGGTGGGGGTTACGCTTTACCGTATAGATATGGAGGATGAAATTAAATATGTCGGACAGTGGCCTACAGGAAAGAATGAAAATTTTGACAAAACGAGGCATGAAGGTTTGGAGTTTTCTCTATCATATAAACTGAAGCAGCTCTCTAATGTATATGCTAATTTTATCTATGAGAAAGCCAAATTCAGAGAGGGTGAGAACAGAAACAAAGAGTTGCCGCTGGTTCCGAATGTTATCACAAATTTAGGACTGGAAATATATCTGCCTTTTGGTTTTTCCCTTCGTCCGGAAATGACCTATATCGGCGATTCATATCTTGCCGATGATCTGGACAACAATACAGAGAAGCTGAAAGGGTATACACTTTTAGATGCAAGTTTATTCTACAAACCCGGCAAGGATAAGAGTGCTTTTTCTGTTTTCATAAGTGTCTTAAACCTGACGGATGAAAAATATTCTACCTACGGATATGACAATCAACAATGGGGATTGGCGAATACCTACTATCCTTCGCCAGGAATCAATATCAAGAGCGGTGTTTCCTTCAATTTCTAAATAGGAGAAGAAAGGAGTTTTTTCAAAATGCTTGACTTTTTTTACCGGGGCGGACCCGTTATGTATCCCCTCCTTTTCTGTTCATTGCTGTCTCTTACGCTCATAATAGAGAGATTACTATTCTGGACGAGGGAGGAGGGTAACCGGGACAGGAAACTCTTGACGAGATTCATGGAGCTCATAGAGAAAAACGACCTTGCAAGGGCAAAGGAAATGACGAAGGATACCCATGATTTCGTAATCCGTGTTCTTGTCTGCGGTGTCGTCCATCGCGAATTTTCCCTCAAGGATGCACTTCAGATGAGTGCCGATGAAGAGATAGGGAGGATGAGGAAGTACCTTCCGATACTCGATACGATGATTACCCTTGCACCGCTTCTGGGAATTCTGGGGACCGTTATCGGCATTATACGTTCCTTCAACATGTTAGGCGCCATCGGTGTGGAAAATCCCGGGATGATTACTGCGGGGATAGGGCAGGCCCTTATCACCACCGCCTTCGGTCTCATTATCGCCATCTTCGCACTTATTCCGTTCAATTATTTCCAGTCCAGGGTTGATACGGCGGCGAGGGAAATGGAAAAGTACGGGACCAATCTCGAGATTATTGTTGAAAAGAACAAAAACGGTGCGGACTCGAAACCATGAAGATATCGAAACGATATAGGGGGAAGACCAGGATCGAGATGATTCCCCTCATTGATGTGATATTCCTCCTTCTGGTCGCCTTCATCTTCTTTGCCATGTCAATGACCGTGCACCGGGGAATCCCCATAGAGCTGCCGTCGTCGTCGACGGCAAAAGTGGAGAAGAACGACTTTGTGGAAATAAGCGTCAGGAAGAATGGCAGCGTGTTTTTCAATAAAAAAGAAGTTGCAATGGCCGAGCTGCTTATAGAGGTCAGAGCCCTCTCCCGGACCTTTCCGGATACGAAGATCATCATCTCCGGAGACGGAGGCGCCTCATATGAGACGATTGTCTCTGTTCTGGACGTTATACGAAAATCGGGAGTGACAAAGGTAGCACTTGATACAAAATGGAAGTAACGGTAGAAAAAAATCTTGTCATTGCGGCCCTGATTGCCTTTGCCTTTCACGGGCTTCTGGTGTTGACCGAAGCGCCGTCGGTGTATTTTTCTTCTCAGTCCAGGGCCGGAGAAAATAAGGTCATTGAAATATCGATGGTTTCCGCCTATAGAGAGACGGAGAAAAACCCACCTGTTGAAAGAGAAGAGAAACCTGTCGAGAAAAAGGCAGGGGTAGAAAAGGATAAACGGGA
Organism: uncultured Syntrophaceae bacterium; assembly: GCA_964430915.1. Classification (GTDB taxonomy): domain Bacteria; phylum Desulfobacterota; class Syntrophia; order Syntrophales; family UBA2210; genus JAFGBH01. The sequence continues at coordinate 14,039 of CAYSHT010000018.1, read as the reverse complement.
AGAAGAGGTGAAAAGGGCGGAAGAGTCCAACCTTACAAAAGCAGATAGTATCATAGATCGAGATCGCGACGTTTCTTACCGAAGTGAAAAGGAAGAGGAAAGCACCTTCTTGCCCTCTTCGGAGGCAGAAAGTAAGCCGAACCCCGAAGTAAAAGAGGTGGTTTCGACGCCCCCTCGATACAGGGAGAACCCGCAGCCCCCTTATCCCCCTATCGCGAAAAGGAGGGGATATGAGGGGACAACCATTCTTTCCCTCTATGTGCTTCAAGACGGGACCGTGGGTGAGGTAATAGTGAAAAAAACGTCGGGTCATTCGATACTCGACAGGGCAGCCGTAAGGGCAGCTGAAAAATGGTTATTTGAACCTGGATCAAGGATGGGAAAAGCGATTCCCCTCTGGGTTGATGTCCCGATACGCTTTGTCGTTAAGGGGGAAAAATAAGGATATACTATATGAAGCAATCAGTAAAAAGGGGAGATGCGTACACAGGGCCGAAAACGTCATTGGAAAGAGCGCCTTATCGAGGTAAGGTGCTGCGCTCCCCTGCCTGCATGAAAAGCAGTTATGGAAAGCTCTCGAAGGTTATCCTTTTAGTGATGCTTATCACTGTCTTTTTTTCAGCCGAGGCCCTCTCCGCCACCTCAAAGACCTACTATCTTCAGGGTAACAAATATCTGCTGAAAAAAAAGTATGACCTGGCTATCCAGAAGTACAAAAAGGCCATTTCGATAAACCCGAAAGTGGCAAAATATTACTATAAACTAGCCGAGGCTTATAATTTCAAGGAACTGGACGATAAGGCTCTTCCAAATTATCTGAAGACCCTGGAGATTGACCCCAATTTCTATTCCGCCTATTCGAGCCTGGGAGGGCTTTTTTCCAGGAACGGAGACTATGAAAAGGCCGTAGAATACTACAGCATCCTTGTGGATAAGTGCCCGACGGACAGCAAGGTTCACTATTCTCTGGGAAAGATATGTGAGATCAAAAAGGACAGGGAAGGCGCGATTGCGGAGTATGAAAAGGCCCTGAAGATACGGTCCGGCTACTTTGAGGCCCTCGTCAGTGTTGCGGAAAATTATGCCGAAAAAGGAGATTTTAAAAAGGCTGCATCCTACTACGTAAAGGCACGGAGGATACGGCCCTATGAGGAAAATATCGTCGTCGGTCTCGGGATTGCCTATACAAATCTTAAAGACTATGAAAAGGCCCTGGAGATATTCCTCATTGCTCTCAAGATAAATCCCTATAACCGTGATTTACGATTCTATCTGGGGAAGACATATTATGGTCGGGGGAACCTTGATCAGGCCATAAAACAGACGAAAAAGGCGCTTGAGATCGATCCCGGAAGTGCCGATATACATTTCACATTGGGTTTGTATTATGATAAGAAGGGTTGGGCCGACATGGCCGCTGTCGAATATAAAGAGGCGTTACGCCTCGATCCGGATTATCTAATTAAGAAATTAGAGTCGCTCGATAAAAAAAGTGAAAATGCTTCGTAATAGAACTGAGAAAGAGAGAGAATATCTGACATGACGGGAAGTGATATGAAAATAAGACTTATGAATATGATTGCCGAGCGATCCTTTCGATACAGGGACAATCCCCCCTTTACACTCGTCTCGGGGAAACAGAGCAACTATTACTTCAATTGCAAAACCACGACACTGGACCCCGAAGGAATGAACCTGGTAGGGAATGTTATCTTTGATATGGTGAATGATTCCGAGATTACCGCAGCGGGCGGCCTGACACTGGGTGCGGATCCCATAGCGAATTCCATATCCGTCATCTCCTACCAGAGGGGAAGACCGGTAAAATCCTTTATCGTCAGAAAGGATGTAAAGGGTCACGGCACAAAAGGGGTCATCGAGGGTAATGTCAATAAGGGAGAGACGGTTGTCATTCTCGATGATGTCATTACGACGGGAGGATCAACAATAATCGCCATCGAAAAGGCCAGGGAGGCGGGACTGATTGTAGAAAGAGTTATAGCGCTTGTAGACCGTGAAGAGGGTGGAAGGGAAAATATAGAGAAATATGTGAAGAGAGTTGATTCTGTCTTTACACGGTCGGACATTGTAAATCTCCATAATAATAAATAGCTTCATGTTATACTATTGTAAGGATAAGGTTGGAGTTTAATCATACCTGTCACGTCGCGTCAGAGCCTGTAAGTAAAAGTACATGAATAAAATATCATCATTTCGATAGCATCTCCTTTGCATATGCCGGTGTGTCAAAGGGCGTGGGATAAAAAGAACGCATGAAAAGTATTTCAAAGAAAATAGCAGCAGTTACAGTCCTGGCGGCTTTTCTTGTCCTTTTCGGAATCGCCCTTTACATGGCCTATCTGTTACTGAGTCCCGAGAGCCTCAACAGATCACTCGAAAGAAAAATCCAGGGATATTTCGGAGGTACCGTATCTATAGGGCGTACGTCGGTTGATGTCTTGAGGGGACCTCTTTTTGTCTTGTCCGATATAAAGGTTGAAAACGAAGAAAAGGGTTACCTCAGGGCTGGGAGTCTGGCGGCAAAGGTCTCGCCATGGTATCTCCTTTTCGGCAAGGTAAAGATAACCCATGTGGAGCTCTCGAAACCTGATGTATCAATAAAAATGGATGCCATCGAGGGAGTAAGGCCCGGAAAAGGAATTGGAGTGCCTCTTGTCGATGTTACGGATGGCTCCGCCAGAGTTTCGTACAGAGATCTCGATTTTGAATTTAAGGAAGTCAATGGTTTCATTAACGAGGGAGAAATCAGCATAGAAGCTCACGCCCTCGGAGGGACGGCACATATTGGGGCCCGTCATTATCCCGACGGGTGGAAGGGAGGCCTGGAAATAGAGGGTCTCATGCTTTCGAAGATGAACTCCGAAACGGGAGGGATTGCCCGTATCGTAGCTTCCTTTGATCTAGGAGACGATGCCTCTGGCGCATCCGTAGAAATAGAGGCGAACGACGTCAGTCTGCCATGGACAGACAAGGACCTTGAAGCGATTACTGTCAGCGTTCACGCAAAAGGTCGTGAGGATACTCTTGCGCTTCAGACTATCGAAATAAAAACCCCCCTTCTGGAACTCAGCGGTGAGGGGAAAATATCGAACTTGGAAGGCATCAAGAATTTAGAAAAAGCGCTCCTCGATATTGAGATGGAATCGAAGGAGTTTGATTATGAGAAGGTCGTTCAGATGCTTCCCGTGGAATATTTCCCCGAGTGGTTCTCCCTTTTGCTTACCCGCCAGATTCGAGGTGAAAAATCCAGATTTTCGGAAATTCGATATAGAGGCAGCGTCGGTGATATGGCCGATGGCGAAACGTTCGTTCAAAATTTCTACGCCGCCCTGGATCTTATGGGGCAGAGCTTTGGTGCATGCCATAGCCCTGAGAGAATAGAAGGTGTAACCGGTTCGGTAATTGCGGAAAAAGGAAACATAGTTCTGAGAGACCTCTCCGGCCGCTCAGGCGAATCGATGCTGGAATCGGTGAACATTACCTTTCAGGATATACTCACCCCAGGTCGGCAGGTCCTCGTCGATGTGAGTCTGGACATGGATGCCGAGGACTTTCTCCATGCCTGGAGGGCTGCCATGGTGCCGAGGGGTGCTCTTGGACTTCTCCTTCCCGTATCGGATATCGATGGGGGGAGGATTCGGGGGCATGTCCGGACCTATAGCGATTCCGAGTCGACGGGACCGGTGAAGACCGAGGGAGAAATATCGTTCGATGACTGCACCTTCGGATGGGACGAGGAGTCCTTTTGCCATATGAGCGGTTCTGTGAAAAAGGAGGATTTTGATTCTCCTATGAAACTTGTGCTCGAGGGGAGGATTAATGACCTTTCGTTTACGAAACTCGATCTTGAAATGGACGATCCCTTTGCGAACGTACCCTATCGCTTTTCGGCACATCTCAATGATGTATTTGATAAGAAAGCGTTTTCTTTCGATGAGGACGCGGATATCGTGGTGCATGGCACGGGCACGGGATCTCAGATAGAAGGGAAACTGCAAATTGCATCGAAAGGGTTCGGCATTTTCGGGACCCATTACAGACCCCTCGAAGGAGGGGTTAGCGGTGAGGGGGCAATAGCGGGAAGGGTCTTTTCCAGCAGAAAACTTGATATTGAAGGATTCCATCTCGAAATGGAGCCGGGCAACCTGCTTATGGATTACGGCATAGATGAAACGGCAGGAAGTCTTAAAATTAAAGGAGCAATAGATCTTGACCGCATGGAGGCCGAGGTCCGCGGAGATTACTGTCTTCTGAGTGGCCAGGTCAGGGGTGATGCCGATATATCCTGGAGTAACGGGGTCATATCATCGCTTTCCGGATTTATGGATTGTGAAGACGCAAAACTATGCTACAGGGATTCTTTTCTTGATATCAGTGGGCCCGTGAAACTTGGAAAAAGGAAATTGACGACCGATCGTCTCTCCGTTGGCTATGGTGATATGCAGATGGATATATCCGGCGTACTCTTCATGGACAGGCAGCCGCATTTTACCGGAGCGCTTGCGATCGATGGAGTCAGGATAGATAAAAAAGAGGGAAGTATTACAAAGGAATTGGAAGGTCTTTCCGCCGATGCAACGCTGAAACTGACGAATATGAAATATCATGGAATACCGATTGACAATGCGAGCGCAAAGCTTACCCTGGAAAGCGGCAGGCTGAACCTGGACAAGATGGTGGTCCACGCGCTTGATGGTGTTGTCGAGGGAAAGGCGTCAATCGAAGATAAGGGCGGAACCAATCTCGATGTCAATCTGGTCTTCACAAATACCGATCTTGGAGAATTTCTCGATGCGATCTCGCCGGGAGATGCAAAGATAAGCGGTACAATGAAACTGAAGGGGAGACTCTGGGGAAACACCGACGCGATCAATGGCGATCTTGTTTTCCGCGCAGAAGATGGAGCTATCGCCAAGTATTATCTCGTATCAAAGATGTTTACGGTCCTGAATGTCTACAAGATCGTTAAAAAGAAAAAGATCGATCTTTTAAGTGAGGGATTTTCCTACGACCGTATAAAGTCCTCCTTTGCGATCAGAGGCGGGGTCATGAAATTCGATGACTTCTATTTTGCCAGCGATTCGGTCCAGATGTCGGTGGTGGGAGAATATTCACTCGGGAAAAGAAAGGTCAATGCGGTAGCGGGAGTCCAGCCCCTGGAAACCCTGGGCAGGATTGTAAGCTCTGTGCCAGTTTTGGGCTGGGTGATGACCGGTGAAGATAGAAAACTCCTCGTAGTCATGCTTAAGATTCAAGGAGATATTGAAAAACCATCTGTTATTCCGCAGCCGGTTAATACCTTGTCAAAATCCGTCATGGGAATAGTTTTACGATCCCTGAAGCTCCCCTCCGAGCTCATCACTAATCCCGAAAATGTCATTAAATAAGCAAGGCGATCGCGATATTGTGGCAGCCCCGTCCATAAGGGTTTGTGTCCTTATCCCCCGTATTCCAGTCTCAGTTTGTTCACCGTCAGGTGTGCCTTTCTCGTTGGTTCGGGAAGCCTGTATCCCCTCGAGCTTGCGAGGGTAATTCTGATTGTCTCTTTGAGATCGATTTTGTGTCCCTGGGATACGTAAACGGGTTTGACATTTCTCTTTGTGCGAAGTACAGCTCCGATGACGTTTTCTTTATAGATAAGGGGCGCATAATTTCCCTGTTCCCCGTCTATATCTGTAGCATTTCCGACAAGTCTTTTTTTTGCACACCCTATGGTGGGGATATCGAGAAAAAGACCAACATGAGATGCCAGGCCGATCCCTCTCGGGTGGGCAATTCCATGTCCGTCGAATATGACCACATCGGGTGTTCTCCGGATTTTCTTAAAGGCTCTCAGAAGTGCCGGACCTTCCCTGAAGGTCAGAAGGCCGGGTATATAGGGGAAATCTACCTTTTCGACAACGGATGACACCTCGATGAGATCCATGGTTGAAAACTCGAGAAGGATGACTGCGGCAAAAAAGAGGTTCTCCCCCCTCGAATAAGAAATGTCGGCCCCTCCAATGATCTTTATGTCTTCCGGAAGTCCGTCGTTATGGAGAATAAGCCTTCCCGACAGTTCTTCCTGTATCTCTTTGGCTTCTCGATAATCAACGTTCCAGTTGTGCAGGTTCCTGACTTTCATTTGATTGTTAAATTTGAAGCTCTCCGCAACAAGTTGCGGGGAATCTCCGATTGTTAAGGAAAATGTTTGTTTTTTATTCTCGCTTCCCCGCCGCAAGCAGAGGGGTATGCGCTCGCTGTTCAATTTAAAGGGGATAGAGGGCGAGAATCTTCTTAGTGCTGGCGATGTCCTTTTTTATCTGGACCACGAGTTTGTCGGGACTGTCGAACTTTATTTCATCCCTCAGACGATCGATAAATTGAATGTCGATCGTTTTTTCATAGATGTCTCCCTGAAAATCGAGGAGGTGAACCTCCATGGAAAGTTCTTCGTTCCCGAAGGTGGGATTATATCCAATATTTACGACCCCCTGGTATCGGTTTCCCTCCACCTCGGCGATAATGGCATAAACACCCTCAGCGGGAATTACCTTCTCCGATTCTATATTTGCCGTGGGAAACCCTATTTCGGTGCCTCGACGAAAGCCCTTTACCACATTACCGCTCATATTATAGGGTCTTTCCAGCATACGTGAGGCCCCTCTCACGTCGCCCTTGAGGATTGAAAGTCGTGCGTTTGTGCTGCTCACTATCGTATCGTCAATCATGACGGCGCCGATTTCCTCCACCTGAAAGCCGAGTTTTTCCCCGAATGTTCTGAGGAAAGCGGCGTTCCCCACCTTGTTTTTGCCGAAAGCGTAATCGTATCCGATGAAGAGCTTATTTAAGTGGAGTTTATCCCAGAGGATATTCCCGACGAATTCCTCCGCCGTTGTCTTTGAAAATTCGTTGGTAAAGGAGATAAGAATCACGATATCTATATCGAAAGATTCAATCAGTTGCAATTTTTCGTCAAGGGTGGTGAGGAGAAAAAACGGCCTCCTCTCGGGGTGAATTATCTTTTTGGGGTGGGGATCAAAGGTTATAACAATCGATCTTCGGTTTGACTCTTTTGATTCTTTGACCGTTTTTTTCAGTAGCTCCTGGTGACCGAGGTGAATGCCGTCAAAGTTGCCGATGGTTACATTGGAATCCCGATATTCCTGAGTGATATAATCAACTTTTCTTATGATCTTCATAGTGCCCCAATCCGTTTCATGTTTTGTGAAGGGATATCGATTTTCCCTGTCTGAGCAAGTCAATAGTGCGGAAAAGGTATAGCATTAGAGGAATATTTTCAAGCGTATTTTTCTTGACAACGGAGCAGGAGGGGAAGTATAGAGGGTTGCAATATTGAGCGTGCCGAAGTGGCGGAATTGGTAGACGCGCTAGGTTCAGGGTCTAGTGGGCGTATGCCTGTCCGGGTTCAAATCCCGGCTTCGGCACCATGAAAATAATAAGGGGTACCTCAATTTGAGATACCCCTTATTTTCGGTATTGTTATAGTTAATTTGGCTCCTTCGTGAATCGTTTTTCCGAATCGGGCAGATCGAGCCCGAGGGTTCCGCCGGGGTTCATAATGTTGTTGGGGTCGAAGTGACTTTTGAGAGCTGCGAGGATGTCAATCAGGCTCTTGCCGAGCTGACCTTCGAGCCAGGGGGCGAAGAGTTTCCCTATGCCGTGGTGATGGCTCATGGCCGCTCCCGATCTCTGAATCGCGTCCAGAATGCCCCGGTGATATTCGACAAACTCGTCCTTCCCCATTTTCCCGATGAATATGAAGTAGAGATTAGTTCCCTGGGGATAGAAGTGGGAGCTGTGCGTCATGCATACTGTCCGGGGTCTACTCTTGCAGTATTCCCTGACCGATGTATGGACATGATGGAGCTGTTCCCAGTTGACGGAGCACTCGAGTGTGTCGACGATAATTCCGTAATCCTGAAGATCCTCTCTCATAAAGGGATCTCTGTACCTTCCATGCTCCCAGCTTTTCGTGACGAATCCAGTAGTGTTCATGGCACCGTATTTTCTGCAGACCTTTTTTATTTTGCGCTTTACCAGTGTCGTAAAATCCGAATCGCCGTCGGTGGTGCCGATAAGGAGACATTTTTCTCCGGTCCGATAGCCTCTCATCTTGAGGATTTTGTCGATGATCGTTCCCTCGATGCCGTAGAGTTTCATGGCAATGTCGGTCTCTTCCGGATCGGATAACCTGAAAACGGACGGATAGCCGAATTCTCCCTGCATAACTTCCCGAACGGCATCGACGGCATCTCCCCAGCTCTTGAAAATGAAACTGAATCTGCGTGTATTTTCGGGCTTATACCGGTGCATTTTCAGGGTTGCCGATACGAGGATGCCGAAGGTTCCCTCGCTTCCGATCATTATCTGGTCGATGGAAGGTCCAGTTGCCGATGCCGGATATTCATGAGTCTTTACGGTGCCCGCAGGTGTAACATATTCCTGGGAGATGACGAGATCTTCTATCTTTCCGTAATAGGTAGAGTTCTGGCCCGCACTGCGGGTCACGATCCATCCCCCCACCGATGAATACTCAAAGGATTGCGGAAAGTGCCCGAAGGTATAGGCATGGTTAGTCTGAAAGAGTTCTGGTGCATTATTGAGGACCTTTTCCAGATCGGGCCCGAAGATGCCGGGCTCCACCGTAACTGTCTGGTTTTTTTCGTTCAGACTCACTATTTTTTTCATATGGACGCGCATGTCGAGAGAAACTCCTCCTTCCATGCACTCGATACCTCTGGTAACAGAGGAGCCGGCCCCGAAGACGTATACGGGGATCCTCTTTTCATTACAGTACTCGACTATTTTCCGTATGTCTTCCTTGTTCCGGGGGCGAAGGACAGCGTCGGCGAGGTTTTCCACGATCTTTTCTCTCAGCCTGAAGGCATCGTACATGGCTTTACCGTAGGTAACTTCGAGCCGCGAGAAATCATCAGTTTTTACGTTTTCTTCCCCCACAATGTTTCTGAATGTTTCCATGTTTTCGGGAGAAAACGTCGAAGGGACATCGAAGGAGACCTCGTCAAGAGCCATATTTTGAGGTTCCCTGAAGTCGTCGTCGGTCATGTCAAAGATTTCCTTCATGAGTTTGTAGAGCCTTTTGTTGGGATGTTTGAACTGGTCCATATCTCCCCATTTAAGAATGGTCCTGTATGATTTCGCTGACGGTATCCCCTCATACCAGTCCGGATAGAACTCGCCCTTCTTTTTCATCACCGCTCTCCTTCTCCCTTATTGAGCCTTCTGTACATGGCCCTGTTGTTCTTATATATGGTAACGAACTCCGCGAAAAGTGCGTCGTATATTTTCCTGTTTTCTTTCCTCGGGTGGTAGATATTTTCATATTCTATCAGATCGGGGATATCGTCAAAGGATATCTCACCCAGTCCCACCGATGCAATGAATGCGGCACCCCTCGCGTTTGCCGACATGGGGTCCTTGACCTGACGGATATCCCTCGCGAGGATATCGGCAAATATCTGGCACCAGAGCTCCGATTTTGCCCCTCCGCCGACGATGTTGAGGGAATTTACCCTTCTTTTTACGAATTTTTCCACGTACTGAAAACTCCAGCGCGTATTGAAGGCCACCCCTTCGAGTACGGACCTCGCTATATCGCTCTGGGTTGTGGTCTTTGAGATATTATAGAGGCCGGCCCTGAGATCAATATCATCAACGGGCGTGCGCTCACCGTTCAGCCAGGGCGTAAAGATCAGTTTGTTACTTCCGGCGGGGGCATCTCGGGCAATTCTGTCCAGTTCTCCGTATGGATTCTCCGGGATATCTCCCGTGGCAAATCCCCCTTTGAAGAAGAGGACATTTTCGATGAGAAAGCCGAGACATCCCCCGGCGATATCCTGCTCGTTGACACTCTGATATTTGCCGGGTATCGCCGTGGGGAATGAGGCGATGGAATGGAGCACATCCGTTTTCTTGAAGGGGAGCACACACTGGACCCATGAGGAGGTCCCGATATAGATATGTCCCTCGTAGTCCCTCACGGCGCCCGAACCGATGCAGGCCGCCTGGTGATCGGCGGAACCCATTATGACTTTAACCTCTTTGCCTATGCCTATCTCTTCCGCTACCTCGGGTCGTATGGTTCCGAGGACGTCTGTCGATGCCTTTAGATGGGGCAGTTTTTCTCTTTCAATATCGAGGTGATCAATCAGGGCGTCATCATAGCGGATGTTATTGATGTCCCGTATGTTTGTAACCCAGAAGAGGTGCATGGAATCGAAGGAGGCGGCAAACTCACCGGTCAGCCTGAGATTCAGGTAGTCCTTGCTCGGAAGAAATTTGTATGTTTTTTCGTACACATCGGGAAACTCGTATTTGGTGAGGAGGACGTGGGCGATATCGTCTTTTCCCGAAAGCGTGGGTCCCCCCGCCGTCTTCGGTATCCATCGAAGGAGATTGAGAAGGCCGTAACCTTCAATGCTTGGAAACCCTTTCATCATTTTTTGTACATAGGGGGCACCGCGAGAGTCCATCCATGTGAGGGAGTTCATGAGATGCCGCCCCTCTTTGTCGACGGAAACGGTGCTCGAGAAGGTGCTTGAAACGCATATGGCGGCGATATCATGCGGCGGAACCACACCCTTTTCGACTATTCTTTTTGACGTCGTTACGAGGGCCCGCCACCAATCCTCAGGATCCTGTTCTGCGCCTCCACCCGGAAGGTAATATATGGGGGTTTTCTCAAATTCGAAATCGAGGACATGGCCCTTCGTGTCAACGATAGCCGTTTTAATGCCCGACGTCCCGTGGTCGATGGCAAGGATATATCTGCCGTTTTGCATGTTCCCTTCCTTTAAGCCATTTGCCCCGATCTTTATATATCCAGTGTGGTAACTGTTCCATCGGCATCGACAGACTCCACTATGACGCCGCTGAAGGATTCCGTATCACCCTTTTTCTCATCCAGTTTCATGACCTTCGTGATGAGTTCAATGAAATCTGCGGGATTCACGCATCCTTCAGGCGGGAAGACTCCCTTTTCCTTGATTTTTCCCTGTTCCATAAGCATGACACCGATTGCAGCCGGTATCCCCGTCCCCTCGCCGAGGGCCTCGCTCGCCGAGGCCATATGGAATCTGAACTCCAGGTATTTTCCGTCCTTCTTTCCTTTCGCGACGACGGAACAGCAGCCCCTCTGGGTGCCGAAGTTCGTTTCACGGAGGATTCTCTCACGCTCCTTCAGTATATAGGCGATGGAAAAATCGTGGGGGGCGACACTGACCCCCTTGACGTCAACGGACTCCTTGCTTGCGAGGCCCATCTCGCAGAGGTTTCGTATAAGGTCGTAATACTCGTTGGGAAGGACGGAGCCCTTGTTGGTAACCCTTTTTACAGCCATATATCGGGGGATCGTCACCTGTTCCGGGTGAGGATAAGGGTAGAGGGGCACGTTTTTTCCTACAATGGGAAAGTCGAAGGTTTGTCGCAGGGCAATGCCGTCTTTTTCGAAAAACTTGACATATTTCAATTCTCCCTCCAGGAACATCGGGATATCGATCGACATGCAGTGAAATCGGTGTTCGAGAACGCCCGCACCTTCTATCGGTTCTCCGCCATGGGTATGAAATATATCGATCGAATCCGTTTCGTCGAGAAGGGAGTCGTAGGCGAATCGTGCGAGGACGTTTGTGGCTCCCGGCGAGCTTCCCATCCCGATGAGGGCGGAAATCCCGGCCCTTTTCGCCTCGTCGTCCATGTCGAGTATTTCGAGCGTTACATCCACGTCATCGCAGACATCCACGTAGTTTTTCCCCGATTCTATGACGGCGCGAAGTATCGTTTTGACGGTCTTGTAAAAGGGACCGACGCAGTTGAGGACCAGGTCGCACTCCCCTATGGCATCCTTTATGCTCGAAGGGTCATTGGCATCCACCCGTACGGCCGATACCTTGTCTGATCCGAGATCGGCGACCATCCTGTCGGCTTTTTCTATATTAAAGTCTCCTATCACAACTTGTGAGAAGAGTTCCTGTGATGCCAGTGTCTTCACGGCAACACTCCCCACGGCACCGCAGCCCCCAAGTACGATTACTTTCGACACGATAGTCCCCCTCCTTTTTGACAGACTCGCTTTATGTGAAATTTCTGGGAATTTGTCATTCCCGATCTGATCGGGAATCCACTCTCTCTCGGCAGTGATATTCCTGGCGTAAAAACCGTATATTCAGTATCGCAACCCTCGACTAAGCCTTTTGCTTTTAACGCATAGGATTCACAATCCTTTCATAAAGAAGAATCGTGTCCGGTGTCAAGGGTAATGTGGCATGATTCTCTTTCTCAATTCTTGAATATGGCCAGCTTGACAAAGATTAAATCGTTATAGTTTTATGAGCATAGTCAATTATATCAATGTTTTTAGCATAGTGAGAAGAAAAGGCTACAAAAGGGAAGGGAGAATAAGCGGTATGTGGTTATCATATTTGAGACGGGTTGAAAGTATGATTCCTGCGGTTTATTTTTCCGTTAATTCCTTATATCTGACGAGCGCCCGCAGTGCCTTTACCGCCTGTTCGGGACTTGCAAAGACCGGAACATCCCGCCTAAGGAGTCCTTTTATGAAGTGGTCACTGAGACTGCGAAAGGTATATCCCACAAGGGGCTTCCCATGAGCTTTGAGAAGTCCCGAGACGGATTCACACAGCCCCTCTATAAGCTCTATGCTCTTTTTTTCGACCTCTTCATCGGCCACACCAATCTGTTCCAGTGACTGTCTCACCATGGCTGTGGGCATAAGAAAATAGATCATAAGAGCATCGGCATTTTCCTCACCAAGAAGTATGTCGGGAATATTCGAAAAGTAATCCATCGGGTTTTTGGCGAAGGTAAGGTCGATCGGGTTATTTATGCTTCCCGTGCGGGGAATGAAGGGAGCAAGTTTCTCCTCCGTTTCCGGCGACAACCGGGGAAGCTCGAGTCCCAGCCGTCCGCAGGAATCTGCCGCAGTCGCACCGGGTCCGCCCGAATGGGTCTGAATGACTACCCTTCGCCCCGCCGGTTTTGGCAGACAGGCGAGTGCCTGGCAAAAATCGAAGAGCTCCGAGATTGATTCTGCCCGTATAATCCCGGATTGACTGAAGACGCCGTCGTATAACTTATCCGGGCCCGCCATTGCACCGGTGTGTGATAGTCCCGCCTTCTTTCCTTCTTCGGAACCTCCCACATAGTAAGCAACAATAGGTTTTTGCTGAGCAATCTCCCTCGCCGCCTTTATGAACGCTCTTCCGTCTCTGATGCCTTCGATATAGAGTGCGATCACTTTGGTGTGAGGACAGGCGCCGAGATATTTGATGCAGTCCACGATGTCCACGTTTGCCTCGTTTCCCACACTGAAGGCGGTGCTGAAGCCGAGGCCACGCCGCGCGAGGTAATCAAACATCTGCGTGACAAAACTTCCGCTCTGAGACGCCATGCCGATAAATCCTGCTGGTCCTTCGTATCGTAGAAAGGTTGTGTTCAATTTGTGGTGAGGGTTTGTAACTCCGAGGCAGTTGGGTCCTATGAAACGGATCCCGTAGGTATCGGCAATCTCTATGATCTCTTTTTCTAGGGCCTTCCCTTTTTTGCCGGCCTCTTTGAATCCTCCCGAGATGATTATCGCATGCTTGATTCCCTTTTTGCCGCATTCCGTAAGCGTCTGGCTAACAATCCTGGATGGGAGGACAAGAATTGCGAGATCGGGTACCTCAGGAAGATCGGAAACGCTTCGGTACGCCTTGAGACCCTGCACGGTTTCCTCTTTGGGATGGACGGGATAAATCTTCCCCTCGAAGCCTAGATCCATGAGCGAATTGAGCTGTGTCGTTCCCATGGCGGAGATATTGTTGGATGCTCCTAAAAAGGCAATGCTTTTGGGATTGACAATCGGATAGAGAGGGCTTTCGGTAATGGATTTTAGCATAGTTCGTCTTGTATCATAGTAGTGAGCGAATCACAAAGTGATCTGTAAGTAGCAGATTACCTTTCGGGATTCAAGAAATAAAAACGGGGAGATCTGA
>CAYSHT010000017.1:0-24174 GCA_964430915.1 uncultured Syntrophaceae bacterium | reverse complement strand
ATGTGTGACCGTTGATGATATCCCAGGGCATGTCCTAGTGCCGAAATCGGAACTGGCGCCACGATATCGGCGGTAATACCACCTTCATCGATATCCCTCTGGGCAAGATGCTCTCCCAAATTACTGCGTGCCTCCTGAACATAGACCCCATCTATTATGGAATCGATACTTGCCGTATAGGCCCATTCAAATGCGCAATGGGCACTCCGCGCCGAGTCAACCTGCCCTACGGTTTGAAATCCCTTTTCGTTAATGAGCACTATTTCACCCGGCCTCACGTCTCTCACATTTTCCATGCCGAGATTCTGGATTGCTCGTGATTCGGAGCTTACAGCGAATCGCTCGGAATCCTTGCCCAAAATAAGGGGCCTGAATCCATACCGATCCCTCGCTGCATAGACACCCTCTTTTTTCAGGACAACAAGGGAATATGCACCTTTTACCTTCCCTGCCAGGGCCTTGATTCCGCTTACCACATCGGTCTCTTCTATGATGATCTTTGAAATTATTTCTATGTCATAACTCTTGTAAAAGGTCTTACCCCGGTCCATCATTTCCTGCATAAGTTCTTCGGAGTTAATGACATTTCCGCTGAAGGCAACGGCAATTTCCCCAAGTCTCGACTGCCATTTCATCGGTTGTCTTTCGCGGAGACTCACATGCCCTATTCCCCACCGACCTTTCAAACCCCGTAATTCCTCATCGGTAAAATTGTCGATTACCTTTCCGTGGTGGGTAGCATGGTTGATTTCTCTTCCGAAAGAGGAATCGCCATCGTATTCCTTTCCACGGGGCGGAATCAAATCCATCTGCGTCGCATCCTTCGTTTCCATATCGTAGGTTGAGATGCCGCAATATTCCTGACCCCTGTGCTGAAGAAAATCAATCCCCTGATAAATATCGCCGACACATTCCCTCTTTGAATAGATACCGAAAACCGCGCAATTTTCCTGGATCTCCTTCATTTCCCAGACCTCACCCTGTGTAAATCGCTATGGTAGTTTTGGAGAGATTTAACATGACCATGCCCGCCGCGGGCGGCATTAATACCCTTTACGACGGCAACCGCAGCGGCCGAGGTTGTAATATAGGGCACCTTGTATTTTATTGCTGCCTTCCGTATGTAGGAATCATCGTACTGACTCATTCTCCCGCTCGGTGTATTAATGACAAGATTAATTTCCTTGTTTTTTATCCCGTCGACAATATTGGGGCGCCCCTCATGCATCTTCAGTATCGGATCCGATTGTATACCCCTCTCCGCAAGAAATTCACCCGTTCCCGATGTGGTTATCAGTCTGAATCCAAGCCTCTCGAATTCCCTGGCAACCTCCACTATCACTCCCTTATCCTTTTCATGGACGGTAATGAGCACGTTACCCGTGCTTGGCAGCACCTGCTGGGCTGCCTCCTGAGACTTGAAAAAGGCAAGGCCAAAGGAATCAGCAAGACCCAGGACCTCTCCCGTGGACCGCATCTCCGGCCCGAGCAGGGGATCCACTTCGGGAAACATGTTAAAGGGAAATACGGCCTCTTTTACTCCGAAATAAGGGACTTCGGCAGCCTTGGGACGAAGTTCCTCCAGTTTTTTTCCGAGCATCAACTGTGTCGCGATACGGGCCATCGATATGGCACAGATCTTTGAAATCAGGGGAACCGTTCGCGAGGCGCGGGGATTTGCTTCAAGGATATAGACAACATCATCCATGATTGCATACTGAATGTTCATGAGCCCCACCACATTGAGCTCTTTTGCTATCTTTCTATTATATTCATATATGGTATCGATATGGCGTTTTGAAAGGCTTATGGGAGGAATTACGCAGGCAGAGTCTCCGGAATGAACTCCCGCAAACTCAATATGCTCCATAATTGCCGGAACAAATGCATCGGTGCCGTCCGCTATGGCATCAGCCTCCGCCTCAATTGCATTTTCGAGAAATTTGTCGATCAGTATGGGGCGCTCGGGAGTCACATCAACCGCAGCAGCAATATAGCGTTTGAGCATCTCTTCATCGAGGACAACCTCCATCCCCCTTCCACCGAGAACATAGGAGGGTCGCACCATTAATGGATACCCGATCCTTTCGGCAATATCGACCGCCTCCTGAAAATTGCTCGCCATTCCCGATTCAGGCTCCGGTATCCCCAGCTTTTCCATCACCTTACGGAAACGGTCCCGGTCCTCTGCAAGGTCAATCATTTCGGGTGACGTGCCGATTATATTGACACCGGCTTCGGCAAGCTCATTCGCGATATTAAGGGGTGTCTGCCCCCCGAACTGCACAATAACACCAAGGGGTTTTTCCTTCTCGTAGATGCTCAGGACATCTTCAACGGTAAGGGGTTCAAAATAGAGTTTATCAGAGGTGTCGTAATCCGTTGAGACTGTCTCGGGATTACAGTTAATCATTATGGCTTCGTATCCCTCTTCCTTAAGGGCAAAGGCGGCATGGACACAGCAGTAATCGAACTCGATCCCCTGACCAATTCGATTCGGTCCGCCACCGAGAACGATGATCTTCTTTCTGTCGGAGGCATCCACCTGATCGGGGGCGTTATAGGTCGAGTAGTAATAGGCCGCATTTTCCACGCCGCTCACAGGAACGGCCTCCCATCCCTGAGTAGCACCCAGGGAGATGCGCCGCTCACGTATCTCCTTCTCCGGCAAGTCTAAAAGCTCCGAAAGATACCGGTCGGCAAAACCGTCTTTCTTCGCCCTTCTCAACAGATCGTCGGGTAACAGTCCGCCTTTGTAGGCCAGGATCTCCTCTTCCAGTTCCACGAGCTCTTTCATCTGCTCGATAAACCACTGTTTGATATGGGTCGTCTTGTGAAGTTTTTCTACCGTCGCACCCTTTCGAAGGGCCTCATACATAATAAACTGCCGTTCACTGGTAGGTCTGGCCATGAGGCCTAGTAGTTCTTCCAGGGGTTTGTCATTGAAATCTCTGGCAAATCCGAGGCCGTATCTATTTATCTCGAGCGACCTGATTGCCTTTTGAAGGGCCTCTTTATAGTTTTTACCGATACTCATGACTTCGCCGACGGCCCTCATCTGAGTGCCGAGTTCATCCATCGCCCCTTCAAATTTTTCAAAGGCCCAGCGTGCAAACTTTACAACCACGTAATCTCCCGAGGGCTTATATTTTTCCAGTGTACCCTCTTTCCAGTAGGGTATCTCATCCAGCGTAAGACCCGCTGCAAGCATTGACGAGATAAGGGCTATTGGAAATCCTGTGGCCTTTGAGGCAAGGGCAGAAGAACGAGAGGTCCGGGGATTAATTTCTATCACCACCACACGTCCCGTTTCGGGATCGTGGGCAAATTGAACATTTGTGCCGCCGAGAACCTGGATTGCCTCGACAATATCGTAGGAATATTTCTGAAGCCGCTCCTGGAGTTCAGAAGAAATTGTGAGCATCGGTGCCGTACAGAAGGAATCTCCCGTATGCACACCCATGGGATCAACATTCTCAATAAAACAGACGGTAATCATCTGATTTTTTGAGTCTCGTACCACCTCGAGTTCCAGTTCTTCCCATCCCAGAACCGATTCCTCGATAAGTATCTGTCCGATCAGGCTTGCCGAAATTCCCCTGCTCGCTATCGTATGGAGTTCTTCTCTGTTATATACGAGACCGCCCCCCGTTCCGCCGAGCGTATAGGCCGGCCTTACCACCACGGGATAACCGAGTTTCTCTGCGATTTTTTCGGCTTCCTCAACCGTATAGGCGGGATCGCTTTGGGGTATCTCTATCCCAAGCTTGTCCATGGTTTCCTTAAAGGCTATCCTGTCCTCACCGCGTTCTATAGCATCGACATTTACTCCGATAATCTCGACCCCATATTCTTCGAGCACACCTCCCCGTGAGAGTTCGGAGGTCAGATTGAGTCCCGACTGTCCCCCAAGATTCGGGAGAATTGCGTCGGGACGCTCCTTCTCTATTATCTCTTTGAGAAATTGAAAGTTGAGAGGTTCAATATAAGTAGCGTCTGCCGTTCCCGGATCGGTCATAATTGTTGCCGGATTGGAATTCACAAGAACGATCTCATATCCCAGCTTCTTGAGTGCTTTGCAGGCCTGTGTTCCCGAATAATCAAACTCGCAGGCCTGACCTATAATGATGGGACCCGATCCTATAATCATAATTTTCTTAATATCTGTTCTACGTGGCATATATACCTGTCCTTTGAGTCTTTAACCCTTCCACAAAGAGTCATATCTCACAGTATAGTAAATTTTCTAAGATCAGACGGCGGAGGGGGGAAAGCATACAACAGAGTTACAATAAATCCTCGGAAACGAGGAATTAATGGGAAATACCCCAAAACAAAAATGATAATAAAGCCTTACACTACTCGACTTTTTTACAAGGCCGTCATATTCAAGCGAGGGGAGTATAAGGAAGTCACCCTTCCCTGTCAAGATTTAAAATGATTGTCTGAATGAAGTATAAAAAGCTCTGAGATGCCTCTTGCGTGCTTCGTGAGGAAAATAAATAATTCCTCCTAAATTTCATCGCGCAGTTTTGCCAATTCCTTGAGAAGGTTTTCTTCCTTTTTGCTTAAGTTTGTCGGTATTTCGATCAGTGTCTGGACAAGTTGATCTCCTCGTCCGTATCCTCTCAGATGAGGAACACCCTTGCCTTTGATTCTAAAAATCTTGCCGTGCTGTGTTCCTTTCGGTATTTTAATTTTTTCATTACCGTTCAGCGTAGGAACTTCTATGTTTCCTCCAAGTGCGGCAATGGTCATGGAAAGGGGAATCCGGCACAGTATATCATTTCCGTCCCTCTCAAAAAATTCATGGGGATCCACATAGATAAAAACATAGAGGTCGCCCTTCGGTCCGCCGAATTCTCCCTCTTCACCTTCTCCACGAAGCCTGAGGCGCGAACCTGTTTCGACTCCCGGAGGAATTTTGAGCTGCATGGACTTTACTTTTCCGGCCTTACCGGTTCCCCTGCAGTTTTTACATGGGTTCTCTATGATTCTCCCCGCACCACCACACTGAGGACAGGTAGAACTGACGGTAAAAAACCCGCTCGATTTTGTAACCTGCCCCATCCCTCTGCAGGTCGGGCAGACGACAGGTTCCGTTCCGGGTGTGGCACCCGTACCGCCGCATTTTTCGCATCTCTCAAATTTTTCTATTTCTATCTCAGGAGTTGTGCCAAAGACAGCATCCATGAATGATATGGAAAGGTCGTAACGAAGATCCGCTCCCTGACGAGCTGCGGTTCTCGATCGTGTCCTTCCCGTCCTGAATCCGAAGACATCCTCAAATATGTCACCAAAACTTGAAAAAATATCATCAAAACCGGAAAATCCCTGAAAGCCCCTCCCCCTCAGGCCCTCGTGTCCGAATCGATTGTAAATATCCCTTTTTTCGGGGTCACTTAAGACCTCATAGGCCTCAGCCGCTTCTTTGAACATCTCCTCCGCTTTGTTATCGCCGGGATTTCTGTCAGGATGGTATTTCAGTGCTTTCTTTCTATAGGCCTTTTTTATTTCCTCATTTGAGGCGTTTCTATCTACTTTAAGGATTTTATAATAATCGTTCTTCATAGAGGCTCGATATTCTGACTATTTAATTTTTGATACTGGATTAGGAATTCGCAGCGTAAACACACTGCTGTTATCGTCTTAAAATATTAACGGTTCTCACAGATGTCAAGATTTAAGGGTATTATGAAAGGATATACTTCAGGGCCTCTTCATATTTTTCCTTTGTTTTCTCTATGATATCCTCGGGTAATTCGGGGGCGGGCGGCCTTTTGTCCCAGTTTGTCGAGAGGAGATAATCCCTTAGAAACTGCTTATCAAAACTCTTTTGAGACCTCCCCTCTTCAAAATCATCCCTTGGCCAAAACCTCGAAGAATCGGGAGTCAGAAGCTCATCGATAAGAATCAGTTTATTGTCTAAAATGCCAAACTCCATCTTTGTATCGGCGATGATAATTCCCTTCTTCTCGGCAGTCACCGAGGCCCTGGAATAAATCTTCATCGATATATCGACAACCTTTTCGGTCAGTTCACGCCCGACTATATTTTCCATCTCCTCCCTTGTTATCGGCGCGTCATGTTCCCCTTCTTCTGCCTTGGTTGAGGGCGTGAAAATCGGCTCCGAAAGCCTTGAAGACTCCTTTAAACCTCCGGGTAGAACTACACCGGAAACGGGTTTCCCATCCGAATAGTCTTTCCAGCCCGAACCTGCGAGATATCCTCTCACCACACATTCGACGGGCAAGGGAGTCGTCTTCCTTACAAGCATACTTCTCTCCCGAAGCTCCTCCTCGTAGGGGCGGCATTTTTCGGGAAATTCCTCGACCCGTGTCGATATGAGATGATTTTCCACAATATCTTCCATTTCACGAAACCAGAATGCGGATATCTGTGTCAGGATCTTGCCTTTTCCAGGTATGGAATTGGGCATTATCACATCAAAGGCGGAAATTCTGTCCGTCGCAACAATAAGGAGGGAATCGTCTACTTCGTATAAATCCCGCACCTTTCCCCGGTTAATGAATTTCAGGTCTTTGAAATCCGTCTTTGCTACTCCCCTGTCAACCACTTCATAACCTCACATTATCTCAAAAAGGGATTGTTTTTCTTTTCCCGTTCTATCGTGGATGTTGATGTCCTTCCATAATTATGCCCGGGAAGGATAACCGTATCTTCGGGCAGCGTCATCAGTTTTTCCACTATCGCCTTATACATAAGAGGCCAGGATGCCCCGGGAAGGTCTGTTCTTCCAACACTTTCGACAAAAAGGGTGTCCCCCGTAAAGACATACCCGGGGATGTAAAGAGACATTCCTCCGGGAGTATGTCCCGGCGTGTGAATCACTTTCAGTTCAACACTTCCGACACGAATAGTGTCACCATCCTTTACGGTAATATCTGCCGGAGGCGACGGTTTGGCACCAAACATTTTGAGAACCATGGATGGCGTCGAAACCAGCATGTCGGCATCATCCTCATGGACGACTATCTTCGCCCCCGTTTTGGCCTTCATGTCTTTGTTGCCCGAGATATGGTCGACATGTCCGTGGGTATTCACAATATATTTGATTTCAATGTCATTCTTTTTAGCTTCCAGAATGATATCGTCGGTATTTGCAGCCGGGTCTATCACCAGACCTTCGCCGCTTACCTGATCACCCACGATATAGGCCATAACTGCCATGTGGCCTACCTGCATCTGTCTCAGAAACATCTTTTCACACCGTCGCCTTTCCCCAAACATTCAGGGCTCTATCACAGACACCGCTATATTTCAATTATCAAATATTTCACTAAAAACCCACGTTTTTTTCGAATTATTTCAAATATCCTTGAAGGAGGTTCTTCTTCTGTGGTATCGAAAATTAATCGTTCTCCATGCGATTTTGACATGCACAAGAAAAAAGAGAGGGAGTCCAACTCATGAGGCAAAAACTCAACACACTGTTCAAATATTCGGCTCTGGCCATTCTAATAGTATTCGGTTTCATCACGATCATCGGTACGGGCGGCGACGACGAAAAATCGAAACCCACTGCCAACATAGAAGGTGAATGGGATTTTACCTACGGCTGGGATGACGAGCCCGGAAAGTCTGAACCACAACGGTTTGTCTTCACCCAGGACGGAAAGAATGTGACGTTCACGGGCTCATTCGTGACCCCTGCTGGACAGGGATATACCGTATATCAATGTGAAGGAGAGGGAACAGTCAACGGGGATGAACTCGAGATTATCGCCTGGAATGATGATGAGGCTATTGATCTGACGGTAACATTCTATACAGGACTTATTGATAATCTCGGCACACGAATAGTCGGCATGGTAGAAGGTGACATCAGTTGGGAAGCAACCTGGGGAGATGGCATCTACGGCTCGGGGATATGGAGCGCAGAAAAGTGCACCACATGAAGCGGCAGCTGATCCGTGCGGGGCACGGACATCAATCCTCAGGCAAACGAATAAAAAATTACCACTGAGACTTATACAATCAGGCAGGGTTCCCTTTCAGGCCTATTGCATCGGCCACCTCTCTCATCCCCATGATGGTATCTTCGATAAGCTCTGAGATTTCGACGCCGAGCATTTCGGCACCCTTCTGGATAATCGAGCGGTCCACGCCGGCGGCAAAGGCGGGCGATTTCCACTTCTTTTTTACCGATTTTACCGACATATCCATCACGCTCTTGGAGGGCCTCACGAGGGCATTCGCTGTTACAAGCCCCGTCATCTCATCAATGGCAAAGAGGGTCATCTCCAAGGTACTTTTCGGTTCCACATCGTAGCACAATCCCCATCCGTGAGAGATGACGGCACGGACATATTCCTCGGGCCAGTTATGCTCTTCGAGAATTTCCTTGCTCTTGGCGCAGTGCTGATCGGGAAACTTTTCATAGTCCAGGTCATGAACGAGACCGATAATCCCCCACTTATCCTCATCTTCACCACGCTTTCTCGCCGAGTAGCGCATCACCGCCTCGACGGCCAAGGCGTGTTTGCGAAGACTATCGTTTTTATTATACTCATGAAGCAGTTTCAGCGCTTCTTCCCGCGTTGGTTTCTTGCCTTCCATATCAAACTTCCTCCTTTACTAATAAGGCACCGAAGAATCCGTCCATTCCGTCGCGGTGAGGATAGGCCCTGAAAAAATCATCATTGCCAATCATATCCTGTATCGATTCACCTGATGGACGGCCGCATCGGAACTCTTTATTTTTCTCCAGGAAATCTTGTATTATCTCCTCATTCTCCTCAACTGTTATTGTACAGGTGCTGTATGCAAGGATTCCTCCCCTTTTAAGATATGCTGCCGATCTATTCAATATCTTTTTCTGAAGGGCAGCCATGTTTTTTATCGCTTTCTCCGTGGTATGCCATTTTATCTCGGGCTTTCTTCGCACCGTCCCGAGACCCGAGCAGGGTGCATCAACGAGAACTCTGTCGAATTTGCCATGGTATCCCTCGCCGAGATCCTCCGTTGCGTCGCCAGTCATGCATTCGATAATGGACGCTCCCATCCTGCACGACATCTCTTTCAAATTTTCAAGTTTTTTCCCTTGTATATCCAGGGCAAGAATGGTTCCCCGGTTTTTCATCAATGCCGCCATATGGGTCGTTTTTATTCCCGAGCCGGCGCAGAGATCGAGAATAGAATCTCCCGGTCGGGGATCTAAGAGGTGTGAAACAATCTGGGATGCCTCATCCTGAAACTGTAACATTCCCTCCTTAAAGAGTGCCATCTCGCTCGGAGGGGCCGAAAGGCCTGAAACTTCCACGCCCTCGGGTGAAATCTTCGTCGGTCTGGCCTCGACACCCTCTGCCGAGAGCTTCTCAATCACTTCGGAACGAGTCATCTTGAGTTCGTTTACCCTGAGTGTCGCAGGGGGTATCTCATTGCTGCTTCTGCATAGCTTACATGTTTCTTCAGCACCGAACTTTTTTATCCACTTTTTCACAAGCCACAAGGGATGGGAATGATAAACGGAGATATGCCGTTCCGGATCTTCGTCAAATTGGGGATACTGTATTTCATCCATTTTCCGTATAGCATTTCGAAGGATACCGTTTACCAGGCGGTCGCGCCCGGAATATTCCTTTTTGGTTATCTTGACGGCCTCATCGACGGCGGCATAGGAGGGAATCCTGTCGGTAAAGATAATCTGATAGAGGGCAACCCTGAGAATATTTTTCAATCCCCTCTCCATCGATTCGTAATCACCTTTATAGAGAGACCTCAGTATCCAATCAATACGGTTCCGCATGCGGAGCGTTCCATAGACAAGCTGGGTACAGAGATTCTTGTCCTTTTGCAGAGCAAGGCTACTTCTGGAGAGTAAAGAATCGAGAAGCGGTTCCGCAAAGGCCCTTTCTTCTTCAATCCTCGTCAATATGAGAGATGCAAGACCGCGGGGACTGTTTTTCACATTTATATACCTTTATGATCCACGGTGAGACCCATAATTACATTGATAACTCCGGGCACGGAAAGAGAGATCACTCCTTCATCAGGACGATGCTGCTGAAGTATGCCTCAACACCTTCGTTTGTCTGATCGGTGTCGGTCAGTACGGCAATTCCGGCAAATCCCGGTGGTTCATCGTCGAAAAGCTCTTTGAAGTCTTCATGGATATTTCGCTTTTCCCATATCCAGCGACCTGTTTTTTCCGGCCCCTGCTGAACCACCATCATCTTATGATTCTTTGAGCCGGGATAATCGATGACGTCACCCTTCCGAACATTATTTCCCCATATATAATCAATCTTGAAACCAGACGGTTCAATACCCTCCGGCACGGTAATTCCGAAATTATCAAAAAGCTTTTCGATCAGGGGATTTTTCTCTATCGGCACCGCTTTCTTCTTCCCGAAAATGACACGCACCCTTGCGGCACAGTCATTCCTGTCCTTTCGTGACTCGACGGCCATACCGATGACCCGGTCGACCTTCCAGCGCCACACAAGGAGAGGGTAGTCTTGGATATTCACCTCCGGTCTCGCAAGAAGCGCGGAGACACTGTGAAGACTTTTCATCCGGACAACGGTCTTCTTCCCGTCTTTCTCAAGCGAGACCTCGTTTTTTGCCCTTCCGAGATATGGAACGTGCTTCCATCCCGCCGGAATCGTACTTTCATCCTCGCCCACGGCCTTTTCAAAACCTATCAGGAGCATCGTCTTATTTCCCTGAGCGGCAAAACCGGGGGAAATAACAAAAATCAGAGAGGAAAGGGCAATGAAAAGTATCGGTGATATCAACACTTTCAGGCTACAATCTTTTGTAAAACGACCGATGATCATCATGAGAAATCTTTTAGTTTTTCCATTATAGGGTTGAAACTTCCCCCGCCGCATAAAACGGGGAATGCTCCCTTCTCAGTTCAAAACGCTGTGCTCAATCTCTCTTTATTCTGCACACGATTCAGACGCCTTACCTGATGCTACACGTCATTAAACGCTTCGGGATACTCAACAATTCCCGTCTTCCCTTCAAGCTCCCCGAGAACGATTTCAAGAGCCATAAAAGCATTGTCGGGCACCTCAAAAGAGGGACGCCCCAATCGCTTGCCTTTTTGAAGGCAAATCTCTGATAGTATTCGGGATATCCAAGTACAATAACTGACTTGTGACCAAACTTTTGTGCTCTTCTCAATCCCCCGATCACCAGTGTGCTTCCTATTTTTTTCTTCTGATATGGAGGCATTACGGACAATGGAGCCAATGCCAGTGTGGGATATTTTTTTGCGCTTGAATTTATATCGACGGGAAAGAAAAGGATATGGCCCACGGGAACGCCGTCAAGCTCGGCCACCAGGGATAACTCGGGAATGAATTTATCCATCTTTCTGAGCCTTTCAACGAGCCTTCCTTTATCCGGCCTTTCAAACGCCTCATTGTGGATTTCATTAATGACACCATAATCATCAGGCGTTTCGGATCTGACGCAGAGCTTCATGTTTTTCCTTTATCAATCACGCGAATTGTAATTCTCTACTCCAGGACATCATCCTGAGACAAACGGAACCCCCTCAGAAAACTGTCAATCGACAGCCTCTTTTTCCCCTCGAGCTGGACATCCTGGATATAGACGTGACCGTCCGCCGTGGATACCTGGAGACCTGATTCCATGACCTGTCCGATTGTGCCGGGCTCTTTCTCCCCTGTGGAGAGAGGACCGGGGGCGGCATGAAAAATTTTCAGCTTCTTGTCCCTGAGGAATGCATAAGCCCCGGGAATAGATGAAAGCCCCCTGATCAGGTTCACAATTTCATGGGCATTTTGATTCCAGTTTATATAGCCCGTATCCTTGGTAAGCTTGGGTGCATAGGTGGCATGTGTTGAATCCTGCGACTTCCTCTCTATAGTTCCATCGGCAACGCCTTTCACCGCCTTCAAAAGAATCTCCGCACCCAACTGCGACAGTCGATCATGGAGATTGTCAAATATTTCATCCGGTGCAATATCCGTTTCTTCCTGAAGCAGGATGTCTCCCGTATCGACCCCTTCATCCATCATCATTATCGTGACGCCCGTTTTCTCTTCACCACTTATCAGGGTCCAGTTAATCGGGGCAGCTCCCCTGTAAAGGGGAAGAAGTGATGGATGCACGTTAAGACAACCCATTCGCGGCAATTCAATAATCTCCGTGGGCAGTATCTGCCCAAAAGCGGCAAGCACAACCATATCGGGCGAAATCTCTCTGAAGACCTCCAAAAATGTTTCATCTCTCACACGTTCGGGCTGGTAGACGGGGATTCCCGCATCCTCTGCAAATATCTTGACCGGTGGGGGAACCAGTTTCTTTCCCCTTCCCTTCGGTTTGTCGGGCTGTGTGACGACACCGAGGACCGTATAGTCATTCTTTACCAGTATATCGAGTGCAGGAACGGCAAATTCCGGTGTTCCCATATAAAGTATCTTCGGTTTCATGATTTGTTTCTCAACTTTCCTTTTCTGTGTACGGTCTTTTATACCCTTTTGCAGGCCTTTAATCAATCGGAAGCCCCGTCCACTATTTCTATTACCGAACCCGCACCGGACTCCAGAAAATTCTCTCCCCAGATCTCTTTGAAGATATCCCTGGCAAGGGACCCACTGCAGTGACTCGGCGCGACCCTTTCAACACCGAGTTCCTTCAGGCGGTCGGCAATTTTTCCTATCCTTTCGCCTGATGCACCGACAAGATGAAAACCACCCATTACAAGATAGACATTTTCGTCACATATTTCCTTCGCTTTTTCCACAATATCCACGATGCCGGGGTGGGCACAGCCCGTGATAACAACGAGGCCCTTTCGGGTACGGATCACCAGTGACTGCTCCTTCACCGATAAACCCATCTCTCCCGTCGTATAAAAACTGCCAAAAAGTCGCCCCGAATCCCGTACCTCTTCATACCGGGCACCAGCACTTTTGATGCGCCCTTTAAACGAAGCCGGAAAAGTGGCCGGGAGATAGACGATAACATCAGGGTTCTCCTGAAGAAATCTCCTCAGCCCTCCCACATGATCCCCATGGATATGGGAAAGTACAATCACATCGACGGTGCCCGGATCAATCCCCATTTTTCTCATATTATGAAGAAGGATGTCTCCGTCACCTCCCGTATCAAAGAGGACTGTTTTTCCCAATCCTTCCACAAGACAG
This sequence comes from uncultured Syntrophaceae bacterium, assembly GCA_964430915.1. Taxonomy (GTDB): domain Bacteria; phylum Desulfobacterota; class Syntrophia; order Syntrophales; family UBA2210; genus JAFGBH01. The sequence goes on along the minus strand of CAYSHT010000017.1, from coordinate 11,026 downwards.
GAAAATCCCCAACCGGTCTTAAAACCGGCGACGGAAGAAACATTATTGAAAAGGCCCCGTATCCTCAGAGAGGCTTCCTCTGCCTCTGAACTTTCCGATACAAAAGATAATAGGACAAAGAGGGTGACAATGAATGTCAGAATTTTTAAATCGCCATTTCGAAAAGGCATATGTCTCATCCTTACAAAAAGACGTACGGCACAGCTTATTTCTTTTTTTTAAATGGTACCCAATTTTATGCTTCCATTCAACCACGTTCTTTGCTATATGGCCGAAGGCAGCACGCCTTTTGTTCTTTTGTCAGCATTAAAGTCGGCGTCGTTTACCTGAAGATCAGGAAACCAATTTTCCACAATCAAAACGTAATCGTCCGAATGGCTCAACGTTGTTCAAATTGTGTCCGGGAAATCGGTGCGTCTTCTTTCTTCACAGAACGTCACGAGAATCTTTAATATATCTCGAAGATTTAAGGAGTGGATATGAATGCTTTTACCGAAGAGGATAAAAAACGATTCAGCACTGTCACTAAGGAAAACATACAATTTCTGAGAGATCGCTACAACAGGGTAAACCGGTGGGTCATCGCAGACACGATCCGCAGGAGCAGTTACCACTATCCCGACAAAACAGCCCTTATCTATGGGGACAAACACCTTACCTACAAAGAGATGGAAGCGGATTGTAACCGCGTTGCCAATGCCCTCATCGACCTCGGGGTCGAAAAGTATGACCGCATCGCCATTCTTGCCCATAATACATGTCACCATGTCCTGACATGGTTTGGCTGCTGCAAGGCTGGGGCAATTTATCTGGCAGTCAATTATCTCTTACGGGGTGAAGACATCGCCTACTGTATCAACCATTCAGAGAGCAAGGTCTTCATTGTGGAGGACGATCTCTACGACCTGGTAAAGGATGTCCTCGACGAAATGCCCAACGTCACAACCTTCATCTGGTCAAAGGACGGTAGCGGGAAATCCTCGACCGATGAAAGATTTATAGATTTTGACGAGTGGTACACGAAGTATCCCGCCACCGAACCGGATGCCATTTTGCACATCGAAGATCCCTGTCAAATGACCTACACAAGCGGTACCGAATCACTGCCCAAAGGGGTAATCATCGGAAATCAGGCGCTCATGGCCGAATATATGGGGTGTATCATCGACGGGAACTATGACGCCGATGATGTATGTATCAATGCGCTGCCTCTCTACCACTGTGCCCAGCGGGACTGTTTCATGAACCCGGTCTTCTGGGTGGGGGGAACAAACATACTGATGAGCCCCGATATCGGACAGATTCTCACAAATATCGAAAAGCACAGGGCCACGATGTTTTTTGCACCCCCCACGGTATGGATCGGTCTTCTGAGGCATCCCGACTTTGAAAAGTACGACCTTTCGAGCCTTAAAAAATGCTACTACGGCGCATCAATAATGCCCGTGGAAATTCTGAAGGAAATTATAGAAAAATTTCCCGGTGCAAAGATCTACAACTATTACGGCCAGACCGAACTCGCCCCCTATCATACGGTCCTCAAGGCGGAAGATGCCCTGAAAAAACTGGGTTCCGCCGGCATGGGCGGTATCAACATGGAGACTAGACTCGAAGATGACGACGGGAATCCCATCGATACGATTAAAACACCCGGCGAGATCTGCGGCAGGGGTCCACACGCAATGATCATGTACTACAAAGACCCCGAAAAAACCGACGATGCCATGAAGGGCGGATGGTTTCACTCGGGTGATATCGGCACCATGGATGAGGACCGATATATCGAGGTGGTCGACAGAAAAAAAGACATGATCAAAACGGGCGGTGAAAATGTCCCGACAAGCGAGGTAGAAGAAGCGATCTATAAGGACCGACGTGTTCAGGAAGTAGCCGTGGTCGGTATTCCCGATCCGAAATGGGTTGAAGCGATCACGGCGGTGATAATCCCGCGTCAAAATGAAAAGATGACAGAAAGAGAGATTATCAAGCACTGCAGGGAGGAACTTGCCATCTTCAAGTGCCCGAAGCATGTTGTCTTTGTCGAAGAGCTTCCCAAGACCCCAAGCGGAAAGATCCTCAAGCGTGATCTGCGCGAGACCTGCAAAGAGATCATATCAAAAAGAACGGCCGACGCCGCTTAGACAAAAGGGGCGGGATCTTCACCCATGAGATTCCGCCCTCTCATTGTTATTATTTTTCAGTATCATATAGGTTGCAAGCCCCTTGGCAATGAGATCTCCCTTGGAATTTCTCACCTCCACATCACCCAGGGCTGTTTTGCTTCCCTTATAGACTATTTTAGCCTCGGCAATAATCTCACCCTCCTTGAAGGGAATCAGATAATTGATCTTCATCTCAACGGTGGTAAAGATCTCGTCTTTTTCCACCAGGCCAATCAGGGCCATGGCCACCGCCGAATCCGCCGGCGAAAAGATCGCACCCCCGTGGGCGATACCAAGGGGGTGAACGAGTTTCGAGTCAAAGGGGAGTCTCACCTTTGCCCATCCCTTTCTGACGTCAAGGAGTTCCATCCCGAGAAGCGACCAGAATGGCGATTTCGTCTTCATCGTATCAATCAGTGCAGTTTTGAAATGAGGCTCAAGCTCTTCGAATTTCATCATGTTCCTTCTCCTCTTTTTTTCCTCCATTTACGAACTTCTCATCAGATAGTCCGCTTCTTCTTTCCCCTTTTTCTCATCGACAAATACAAAAACAATGCCCCCCGCTATAAAGAGGAGCGCTACCGACGATATGCCAATGCGGGACGCGCTTTGGCTCGCAAAACCCCAATTTCTTGCCAGAAGGGCAACCATCCCGATAAGAACCGGTCCCAGTACAACGGAAAACTTACCTATCATATTATAAAACCCGAAATACTCGGCAGATTTATCGACGGGTATGATCCTGGAATAAAAGGAGCGGCTCAGCGCCTGGACGCCCCCTTGCACGAGGCCGATGGCAACTGCAAGCATGTAAAACTCTTCCTTTTCCCGTATGAAGGCACCCCACAGGGTAACGACAATATACACGGAAAGGGCAATCAATATAGCGCGCTTTGTCCCTATTTTCCCCCCGAGATAGCCGAATCCGAGGGCAGCGGGAAATCCCACAAACTGCGTCAGAAGGAGGGCAAGGATAAGATCCCGGTGATCGAAGCCTATCGACATTCCGTAATCAACGGCCATACGAATAATCGTGTCCACGCCGTCCATATAGAGCCAGTAGGCAATGAGAAAAAGGAAGATGGTCTTGAGGTGACGCACTTCCCGGAATGTTTTTCTTATCTGATCTATCCCCTCTCCCACTATTTTCGGTACCGATTTTTTCTTCTCTGGCCCCGGTTCCCGAACGAACAGAAGAATCGGCATCGAAAAGACAAACCACCAGATCCCCACACTGATAAATGAAACCCTGACGGCCTCGGTACTATTGGCAAACCCGAATAGTGTGGGGTTCAGGGTCATCCACACATTGAAGGCGAAGAGGATTCCGCCCCCCAGATAGCCGAGGGAAAACCCGAGGGCCGAGACAAAATCGACCTCCTTTTCGGAGGCAACAAAGGGGAGGAAGGCATCGTAGAAAATATTCCCCCCTGAAAAGCCAATAATCGCAATAATATAAAGAATTACAGCAAGGTACCAATCTCCAACAGACACGAGGTAGAGAGACGAGGTGGCAACGACCCCTGTTAACATAAAAAGAATGAGGAGTTTCTTCTTTATGCTCCCCCTGTCCGCTATCGCCCCGAGGACCGGTGCAAAAAGGGCAACGAAAATTCCCGAGACGGAGTTTGCAATTCCCAGCCGTGCCGTACTGGTAACAGGATCAACCCCTGCGCAGCAGACCTTTTTGAAGAAAACGGGGAAGAACCCGGCCATTACCGTAGTCGCGAAGGCCGAATTGGCCCAGTCGTACATGGCCCAGCCTGCGATCGTCTTTTTATTATCTCGCGTTTTTGTCATCTATTATAATTGAAAGGAATCTCCCCCCGAAGAGCTGTCAGTGACGGAGCCAGTTTGCCGTTCTATTCAGGATTCGCTCGTAGACCTCGACCTCTTCGGTTTCGGCAGACTTCGGCAGGTGAAAGGAATGGTCTCCCCCCTCAATAACCTCGAGATCCCAGGAAGCGTCCAGTTTCCCAAGCACCCCCTTGAGTTCTGCAAGATCGCAAAGCGTATCCCTCGTGCCGGCAAAAAAGAGCATCGGTACCGAAATCTCGTAAAGATGTGCATCCCGCAACTGTTCTCTTTTCCCCGGCGGGTGGAGGGGGTAGCCAAGAAAGACAAGACGGTCTGCGGGCAGGCTCCCTTCAGCCACCATCTGCGATGCCACGCGTCCTCCCATTGATTTCCCGGCAGCTACGAACCTGTCAGGCCTCAATCCCGACTCTTCCATCAGAAATCTGAAAACGCATCCCCAGGTATGAACAAGTTTCTTCTGGGAATCGGGCGCCTTTTGCCCCCTTTCCCGATATGAAAAATTAAACCGCAGTGTCGCAAAACCCTCCCCGGCCAGGCCATCGGCCAGATATACAATGAGAGGGTTTTCCATATCGTTGGCCGCACCGTGGGCAATCACCACACAGGTTGACGGGCCCTTCACATAATCATCCGGGAGAGAAAGCATGCCCGGAACGGTTTCATTTTCACCGATGGAAATTGCCACCTTCCTGACAGTCATGCTGACCGGCCTCCTCCCCTTTTTTTTCAGGATTCCGCTCTTATTTTCTATAGGACGGAATCAGATCGAAAACCCTGCCCGCGATATGATCGACAATAGACTGCAGCCAGACCGTGCCTTTTTGCTTCTCCTCGGCGCCGAGAGATTGAATCGTCGAAAGGTAATCCGGTCTCCCTTCCGCTGCGCTTGCCCGAATAATATCGAGAAAGGCGTTCCGTTCATCGAGGGCAGTCTGTTCCTCGTATTTTCCGGCAAAGCACTCCTCAATCCCCGACCAGTTATTCGAGAATTCCCGCTTCAGCCCGATGAGATCTTTGGCAGCCTCACCATCGAAAATACGACCTGCTATCGAAATCGATTGCTCCATTTTTTCGGAAAGTGCCGCAAACTGCTTCAAACGCTCTTCGATCGCCATATCAAGCTTTTCTCTCACGCCCTCGTAAAGCTCGGCGCCGAATTCCTGCAGCTTGAAAAAGGGCTTTCTCACATGAATGTACCACTCTTTCAGCGCCAGAAGATTGGCAAGATAGAAGATATTGTTGCTGACCCTTCTTTGAACATCGCCGTAGAAACCGGGATGGAAATTCTTTTCAACAATACTGTTCCCCTCACTCAGAAGTTTCCCCCCTTCGGGACAGTCCCCCCGGTAGACGCTTCCCGCCGCAATGACCGTTCCGTAGCCTATTCGAGCCGGCCCAACAAGTCCGCCCTGACCACCGAGGAAAATGGGAGACTGATCGAGCATGACACCCCTCGGCACGTCACCGATCAGCGAGGCCGTCGCTTTGTCCTGATTCGGCGTGTAGTTGAAATGGATATAGGAACTCCCCACTTCGCTGTGATTTTTCCTGCTCGTACCACCGGCCATAAAACAATCACAAAAATTGATTAGGCTTCCCAGCGTTACAAAGGGAAAGAGTATGGTCTGCTTGATCCCAACCGTATGACTGCCGTTGGCCTCCTCTTCAAGTATGCACCCTTCTCTTACCTGTGCCCCCGAGGCCATATTGGCCTTTTCAAGAAAGACCGACTTTTTGAAAAATCCCCCCTTCAACTCCACTCCGGGACCAATCTGACAGTCAGAAAGGGTGACCGGCGCCTCATATCCGAGCCTTGTCCCCGCACATATGAGTGTCGATGATCCGTAGATCTTCGTGCCGCTGTAGAGTACTATTCCATCCCTGGAAATTCTCTCAATTTCAACATCATCGCCAATCTCGACTGAAGAGGGATTGGGGATTGACACCCCCCTTTCCATCAGCCGAATCACTGTGTCAGAAAGTCTCTTCTCATCTCCCATGTACCGTCTCCTGTCGTTCGAAAATTTCTCTGGTTTTATCAGTTTTCCCTGGAAGCGCGATTGTTTTCGAGCTCCATTTTCTTCGCATGAATGAGGACGGCCGTCAGGGCTGCCTGCGTCATACCCGGAATCCTCTGGGCCTGGCCAAAGGATGCGGGTAAAACGGCCGCCAGTTTCTTCTGCAGCTCGCTCGAAAGGCCGGGAATTTCGGAATATTCTATTCCCGGGGGTATTTTTTTCTCTTCCAGGTTCCTGAATTTCTCGACTGTCTCTTTCTGTCGTTTGATATACCCTTCGTATTTCGTTTCTATCTCTATCTGCCTTTTTACCTCGCCGTCTTCTATCTCCTCCCACCCCTCGAAGACACTGAGATCATTATAGGTAATCGCCGGCCTTTTCAAAAGCTGGTAGAGCGTGGCGGGGTTCTTGATCGGCGCGGTGTTCATTTTCTCAAGTATCGCGTTCGTCCCGGAAACGGGATAGATTTTATGTGAAGAGAGATTCCTGATGCCCGCCTCAATCCGGTAGACCTTTTCCTTCAGGTCCCGGTAATCGTCATCCGGTATGAGCCCGAGTTCGTGCCCCTTTCCCATGAGTCTCATGGCGGCGTTATCTTCCCTCAATATGAGGCGGTACTCCGCACGGGAGGTAAACATCCTGTATGGTTCATCAACACCGCGTGTCACGAGATCATCGACAAGGACTCCCATATAGGCCTCGGAACGGTCAAGGATAAAGGGTTCCCTCTTCTGGACCGCACAAGCGGCATTGATTCCGGCCCACATCCCCTGCGCAGCAGCTTCTTCATAACCGGATGTTCCGTTGGTCTGACCCGCCAGATAGAGACCTGTGATGAGCTTCGTTTCAAAGGTCTGTTTGAGTTCGGTGGGCTGGACAAAGTCATACTCTATTGCATAGGCGTTCCGCATTATCTCTGCATCTTCAAGGCCGGGCACTGAATGGACCAGTTTTTCCTGAAGATCCAGGGGAAAGCTGTTTCCAAGACCCTTGGAATAGATCTCTTCCGTTTCAAGGCCCTCAAACTCCAGAACGACGGGGTGGTGCCCCTTGTCTTCAAAACGCATCACCTTATCTTCCAGGGAGGGACAGTACCGGGCGCTCACCCCCTTGATTGCACCTGAATAGAGGGGGGATTGCATGATGTTTTCCCTGATTATTTTATGTGTTGCCGCCGTCGTTGCGGTAAAATAGGAGGGCAATCTCTCCTCGCGTAAAGTCTTCGTAGTATAGGAAAAAGGGGTTGGATCGGGGTCACTGTCCTGTCGTTCGAGGATTGAAAAATCAATGGATGAGGCCCGGAGCCTCGGCGGTGTCCCCGTTTTCATGCGCCCCATCTCGAATCCGAGTTCTTTGAGATTCTCCGCCAGGCCGATCGAGGCGATTTCGCCCGCCCTCCCCGCCGACGGTCGGGACACGCCCACATGAACGAGGCCGTTTAAAAAGGCCCCCGCCGTAATGATCACGGTTTTCCCGTCGTAATAAAACCCCGTATTATCCGTCACCCCTTTTACAACACCATCTTCGATGACGAGTCTCTCCACGAGGGCCTGCCTGATGTAAAGATGTTTCTCGCGTTCCACCACCTCTTTCATTGCCAGACGATAGAGCTGTTTGTCGCACTGCACACGAGAGGATTGGACGGCGGGCCCCTTTGAACTGTTGAGGAGTCGGAAATGACAGGCCGTTTTGTCGGCAATCTTTGCCATTTCACCCCCGAGGGCGTCAATTTCCTTCACAAGCTGCGCCTTTGCAAGGCCGCCGATGGCGGGATTGCACGACATCAGCGCGATGGAATCGAGATTGATGTTAAAGAGGAGCGTTTCGCACCCCATCCTCGCCGCGGCAAGGGCCGCTTCACAGCCCGCGTGTCCTGCCCCGACGACGATTACATCAAATTTCTTTGGCAAGCTCATACCCTTCTCCTTGAACTACGGACGATAATTTAATAACATAGCTCTTGAAAAGACAATAGAAAAATGAGGTTTACGTGTCAAAACCGGATTTCTGGAACAATACAAAGCGATATTACGACTTCAAAAGTTTTCTCGTCAATACGTTTGGATGCCGGGTCTATAAGCTGCAGATCGATGCTGGATTTACCTGCCCGAACCGCGATGGTAAAATAGCGAAGGGTGGCTGCATCTACTGCGACGGTCGGGGCTCTCGCCTGAGACAGGAAGGCCCCCTCCCCATGGTAAGCGAACAGATAGTGAGGGCGAAGCAACTCTTCCGACGCCTCAGGGGCGCAGAAAAATTTATCGCGTATTTTCAGACTTTTACCAACACCTATGCCCCCTACGAAATATTGAAGAGACTCTATGACGAGGCGCTCCGCCAGGAAGACATAATCGGTCTCGCCGTGGGTACCAGGCCGGATTCTATTTCCGATGATGTTATCGAGCTCTTTTCCGAATACGCCCGGGACTCCCACGTCTGGCTCGAATACGGTCTCCAGTCGGCACACGAAAAGACCCTCAGATTTATTAACCGCGGGCACGATCTTCAGACTTTTATTGATACCGTCACGAAAACGGCGGGCCGAAACATTTATATCTGCACCCATATCATCGTGGGGCTCCCCGGCGAAACACACGATGAAATGCTGGAAACGGCGCGGCTTGTCGCATCTCTCCCGATACAGGGAATCAAGATTCATCTTCTTCTCGCCCTCGAGGGAACAGCCCTCGGCACTCTTTACAAGGCAGGTAAGATTGAAATGATCGAAAAGGAAGAGTACGTCAACACGGTATGCGATATACTCGAAATACTGCCCCCCGAGATGGTAATTCAGCGATTGACGGCGGACGGCTACAGGGATATATATCTGGCACCCGAATGGGGGAAAAGGAAGCTTACGGTCATCAATGCAATCGATCGCGAGATGGAGAGACGGGATTCTTATCAAGGTATAAAATTTGCTCGCTGAGAAGCACTGTGAGGTTTTCTTCTATATTTGAAGAGGATTGCATAACTATTTTTCCGGTCATTGCGAGGTTAAGCCGAAGCCGCGAGGAAAGAATTGGGAAAAGCGAGAGATTGCTTCATCCCGATTCCATCGGGATTCGCAATGACACTGATGGTATTATGCACTGATGATCATTTATTGAGGGGAACATGATGCCCTCTCCAACATCGGATGGGAAATTAATATGAAAGACCACAATAACCCGGCTACACAGAGCCTTGAATTACAGGTACAGGATCTCGACAGACTTTCCGGAGGCGATATCACGAAGAGTATTCTTGAATCCGCCACTCCAGCAAAGACCGTGCAGTCCATCTCGGAGCAGGACTTTTTCTGGCTGATGAAAAAGGCAGGCGAGGAGGAGTACCTCCCGCTTTTGAAACTCGCCTCGACAGAGCAGCGGCAATACATACTGGATATGGAGTTATGGACCAGGGACCAGCTCAAGGGAGACGTCACATTTGAGTGGCTCGAGAGGTTGAGAGGGGCCGATCCCGATCATCTCGCCTGGTGGCTCTTCCACGAGGGACAGGATCTTGCCCACCTTATACTCTTCAGAAACATCGACGTCATTGTTAAAGGACCCGATGAAGAGCTCGATCTTCCCGATGAATTTTTTACCAATGACGATGTTATCTATATCCGGGTCATCAATTACAAGCACTATGACACGATAAGGAAAATCATTGAACTACTGTTCCGTGAGGACGAAAACTATGCGAGAAATCTGATAGAAGAAGTGGCCAGTATCATACCCGCGGAAATGGAAGAAGATATGTACCACCAGAGAGCCACCCGTCTTGCCGAGGCGGGATTCCTCCCCTTTGACGAGGCATCCGCCGTCTTTTCTCCCCTCGGCCAGGAAATTCTTGAAACAGGTGAAACGCTGCCGCAGCGTTTCACCCGAACCGACAAGGAGATTCAAAGCTCCGTTCCTGTACTTCCCCTCCTCAATGCCGGGGCGGAAAACATCCTGGTGCGGGCATTATCGGATATTGGCGATACATCTCTCATCGACCGGGCGCGGCTTGAGTTTGCCGGTCTTTGCAACCGGATAACAGCGGCCGAGGGTCTCGGCGATCTCGATCCCGACATACTGCGGGAAAAATGCCGGAAAGCCGGAGGATACATAAATATCGCCCTTGAAAAAGTGTGCGGAGCCGATGTCGGGCAGGCGGAAGAACTGATACAAAAGAATTCTCTCGAATCTCTCTTTCGTGTCGGTTTCGGCTATGCCGTGAAGCTCAAATGGAAGGCGGAATCCTGGATTGACAGAAGTTGGTTCAGGTCACTTGGTCTCGACACACAATTCTGGGGCACCTCCTGGGGCCTGGCCCTCACGGGCCTGACGAAAGAGAAGCCCCTTTTCTATACCGGGTTTGAGGAGGAGGAATACCGTGGTTTCGAAAAACTTCCGGAGATCAATGCCGCCGAAAAGATGCTTGATCGCCTCATGGTGCTCGACGATCTTCTCAGACATCTCCATAAAAACTACGATTACGATCGGAGTCTTTACGAGGGGAATGACTTCGAGTTTTATCCCCTTATTTTCAGCTTCTGGGCCCGACTGGTCCTGAATCTGAAACCAAGTTTTTCAGGAATAACCATTGAAGAGGCAAAGACCTTTTTTGAAACGCTGAGAATGGAAGAGGACGAACCTCCCTATAAGATGGCAGGATTTTACGAAAGGTTCCAAGCGGATTTTTTGCACTACGCCCCCCCACTCGAGCGGAAAGGCCTCGATGTTTTCGAGGAGACCCTCTCGATTATCTGGCAGAAATTTCAGGAGGAATTCGAATTGGTTCCGACGGAAGCCCTCGACGTACGTTTTTCACGATTCATGTTGATCAGAGAATAAAGGTAGGGAGAAAATAGCTATATACCCTTGATATTCTTCGTGAAACTGACACCTGAATGTTCCATGCCTAAGATTGACAGTCTCGTAAAAAGTCGATATTCGATGGCAAAGTAAAAAGCTTCAAATAGAGGCGCACACCTTGCAGGGCTGTGCACCTCCCGGCAAGGAACATTACGTTTATATTACATCCCTTCGGGATGCC
>CAYSHT010000016.1:0-24206 GCA_964430915.1 uncultured Syntrophaceae bacterium | reverse complement strand
AGAGCGGTCAGGTTGTGAGAAGAAACAGTGTCGTGAATGAGGGCGCCCCTGTCTTGTGGGAATATACGTCACAACTTATTAGCGATGCGGTGAAACGGGGTATGCTTCAGGAATAGAAACCTTTATCAACGGGGAGATACTGTTTTAGGACCTCCCTCCATGTTATATCGGCCTTTCTTCCGGGTAATGAGGATTGAAATTGGAAACGATAATACCTCTGGTTTTTTCGATAAGGTCATCGATGCTCTCAGGGGCATAGTCCCCGGTAGCTATAGGGCTGCTTACAATCACCTCGATCGGTCCTGAATGAAATTCCACGCCTTTTTTGGGCAGGATTTTTCTGCTTCCATTGACGGTGATAGGAAGAATGGGAAGCCCCGCCTCCAATGCCGTGATGAAACCGCCCTTTTTGAAGGGATGGATTTTCCCGTCGGGAGATCTCGTTCCCTCTGCAAAAAACATGATACTCGCCCCTTTTGGAAGCCTCGATACCCCCTCACGGATGCTTTCGACGGCCTTTTCCCTGTCCGATCTGTCGATATATATGTTTCTTGATTTGTAGAGGGCATATCCAAAGAGCGGTATTTTCCGGAGTTCCTTTTTGATTATCCAGCGAAATTGCATGCCCAGCTTCGTCACAAGGGCAAGAATGTCGAACTGGGATTGATGATTGGAGATAATGATATACGACTGGTTTTTCCGGATATGTTCCGTTCCCTTTATTTCGGGATGCACCCAGGTTACCTTGAGCATTATCCATGCCCACGCCTTTGATATAGAGAAGGGGAGATTTCCCGTTCTGCTCAGGAATGCTGATAGAGTTATCGGGAGGAAGAGCAGGATAGAGGCGAAGCTCATCCAGAAACCAACCCACACAATTTTTATGCCGCGAACAAGAGAATTCATAGTGACATCACTCATGGGGGTAAAGATAAAATAGCCCAAATCGTCTTATTCGTCAATCGCCAAGAGGGTGTTTTCGTGGGAATAGGGAGGCGCGCAGCAGCAAAGTATCCTCAGTACCGTATTCCCCGTGTTTTTGATCCTGTGAGGCGTCTCAGGCGGTATATAGACAGAATCACCGGCCTTGACGGCAAAAACCTCTTCTCCCACGGTCATTAACCCCCTCCCTTCCGCGATATGATAGATTTCCTCCGTTTTCACATGCTTATGCAGAAGGGTTTCCGTTCAGATAGAGACTATGGCCTCTGCTAGGCTCTGTTTCACATTTCCATGTTTCTCCGGATGCATAAGCTCCCGTATCGAAGAGCCGTCTTTCGTAATATATGGTTTTATGGTGTCTTTTTCCGTTTTCGTTACCATTTTACCGGGGAAGACTCATCGAAAAAATGGGGATAGTATTTCTTGAACGCCTCAATAATCTCATCCAGAGGAAGATCGGCGAAGGTGCCCAGATCATCAACATATTCAATGTGCAGGCTTCCATTCCTGTCGTATTTGTTAAAAATCGCATCCGTCGTGCCGTCAAATTCTACGGGATCGATATCGATCTCCCGGCACATTTCTATATCAAAGGCGGGTGTTGCCTTTATCCATCTTCCGTCGAGATAAAACTCGGTAAATCCATGAAAGACAAAGAGGTCGGTTTTCATAAACTCTTTAATCGATTCGGAAATGAGATGATTCCGGATATTCGCACAACCGAGCCTGCTGGGGATTTTAAGGGCCCGTGCTGCCGCGGCAAGGAGTATCGCCTTCTCCACGCACCATCCCGATTTTTTTTCAAGAACCATGCTTGCCTTGAACTCCTCCGGTGAGATCGTTACCTGATAGGGATTGTATTTGATTTCATCGCGAACGGCATAGAATAAGTTAACGGCTACATCCCTATCGGTTTTTGCCCGCTTCGCAGATGATCGTGCAAATTCAACGACTTCGGGTGTATCGCAGTCTATGGCCATGGTAGGTTTCAGAAAGATGTGAAGATCGTTTTCCTTTGCCTTTGTCATTTCTACACTCCTATGCTGAGAATTTTCATTTCAGGTTGAAATCGACACGACTGTCCTTAATATTTTCCCGTTTTTCCGGCATCAGTGATTTCGGTTCCAGGAGGAAGATTCTTTCCTTCTCAACCTTTCCGGAGGCGAGAATATAGTCCCGTATCATCGAGGCCCGCTGATATGCAAGCTGTCTCAGGTCGTCGTCAGTGACCGTTATTGTATCCGATAAACGACGTTCCATTTCTTCGGCTTTTTTCTCCCCTTCCGGTTCGGGGAGGCCCTCTTCTTTGAAGGCAATGGCGAGATAGGTTTCATACTCTTCGGGCGCTATTATGATTTCTTCGAGAGAGATGGACGGCAATCCCCTGCTCGCATTATCCTTGAGTTTGGCGGACTTTATTTTTTTCTCCAGGAGGGACTTTGCGAGCATAGCCCTGTCGCTCACCGTATCGGCATGTCCTTCTATTTCCAGCTTGAGAAGGGGTCTGCTATAGAGCGCCTCATCGAGCTTATTCAGTTTTTCGGCATTTTCCTCGACGATTACAGTACTCCCATAGTCAAATTCAACGTAACCCAGTTCTTCGCCGCCCCCTGCCAACCCACCTATGAGTGCGAAGGGCGAGGTCACGGCTTTTTCAATGATGTTGCCGATGATTTTAAAGATAAAATAACCAACACTGAACTCCGGGTCGTCGAGACTTCCCGAAACGGGAACATCAAGGTCGATTTCTCCCTTTCTGTTCTGGAGAAGGGAAATAGCGAGCTTGACGGGGAGCTTGATAGCGTCGGGGCTTTCAACGGCATCGCCGAGGGTGAACTGGTCTATGAAAATCTTGTTATCAGATTCGATTGTCCGTTTATCAATTTTGTATGTCAGATTGAGAAATAGTTTCCCCTTATCGATGGGATAGCCAAGGTGTTTCTGGGAGTAAGGCGTCAGGGGGCCGAGTTCTATGTTTTCAAATTTAATTGTCAGGTCTGCAAAAAAATCCTCCTTCAGCGGGTTGGTGGTTCCTGTTATTGTTAAGGGGATCGTTTTGTCCAGTTTTCCCGTAAGATCGACATCGGCGAGGGCCGTTTCCTCGGAGACAAGCCCTGATATGCTCCCTCCTATCTCAAAGAGATCCGCCGTGTAATTGGGTTTGATGAAACGGTCAGTGAAGCTTATGTGTCCATTTTTGAGACGTACGGTGCCGAGATCCATTTTTTCAAAGAAGGGTTCGCCTTTTTCTTCTGCTTCTTCTTTTTCTCGAATGGGCTCATTTCCCCCCGCCTTTCCCCTGAATATCTCGTTTGTATTGAGCGTCTGGTCGGAATTTATTATTATTTTGGCATAAAAATCCGAAAGTGATATCTCACCCATTGTAAGGCTGTTGGGATTGTAGTGTAGAGTCAGCTTGTCAAAGCGGAGGGAGGTAAAGTTGAAAAAATCCTCCCCTTTCACTGAATCTGCCGATGAAAAATCCGAAAGTACACCATCGGCCTTGAAGGTAACTGAAGGGGTGCCCCCGTCTCCCTCTTCCACTATCAGGTTTCCCTCTGTCGAGATGCCTCCCTTTTGTATTATCAAATCTGCAACCTCCGACACATAGGGCTGAAAGGGAGTGATATGAAAATCTGACAGTTTCATGGAAAAATCGGCAAAGAGCGGGCTCACACCCACCGTTCCTTCGGTGGAAAAGGTGCCGCCCAGTTGCTCCTGAAGATCGAGACGCAGATGTCCACGGCTCTCTTTCACTGTGGAGATGTTTTCACCCGCCAGCTCGACATTCTCCAGTTTCACTATGACAGGCTGGCCCGTTGATCGGTCTTCAAATGTCACCGTATATCCATCAGTTGCAAGGGTTTTTACCGTGACAATCCAGGGGATTTCATCATCCACGTTCTCCTCGAGTTTCTCCTCGCCATCGGCGGGCGGGACGAGGGTGCTGACATTCAGTGTCCCGTCACTTTCACGGACCAGTGTCAGTTCCCCCTTTGACGCTGACATATTGCCGATTTCTATCGTCTTTTTATTGAGATCAATGTCTGTATTTTCAACAAGAAAGGTGTCCACCTTGAAAAACTCGAGTGTTTCCTGTCGCAACAGGGCTTCTCTCAGGGAGAGACTGAGATTGGCAAGCTGTGTCGCCGTCAATTCTCTGCTTCCGTCATAGCTGTATTCCGTTCTGACGGTGAGGGACCCCTTTTCGATATCAAAGGCGATCATGTCCCCGTAATAGGGGGAGTATTTTGGAGCGGAAAGGTCCCTTATTTCGACTGTTCCCTCGGAGATCAAGGGGTTGAGTCGGAAACTTCCCTGGAGCGTGATTTCCTCCCCAATTTCACTTTCCAGGGACAGCTTGAAATCGGACTCACTTTCCCCTGTGGTGTCAAGATTGAGTAGATAGAACGAGATGGGACGAAGCGTTGTTTGAAAGGTCTCCGGACGGGAACTGTCGGAAAAAAATATTTCACCCCCCTCTAATTCAATCAAATCCATTCGTATGGCGAGGCCCTCTTCGGTAGCCTCCTCGTTGCTGTCCCTTTGTGAATTCTCTCCTTCGGTCTTTGGGAAAAGGGACAAAATGTTCATATCCCCTTTGGTGTCTCTTTCAATTCGGAGGAATGGTTCCCTCAAGTATAGTTCTTTAACGACGATGGCACGTTTAACGAGTGATGAAAAACTCTGGAGATTTACATAGAACTCCGACCACGCGGCGAGAATCTCTGAACTTTCCCTCTTCTTGATCTCGATGCCGCCTATGGTAAGGGAAAGACTGTATGGATTAATCCGTATCTTTTCAATGGAAACATCTCTCTGGAGAAGCTGGGTGAGCTTGTCCGTCAGAACGGGCTTGACGATGAGCGGAAGGACGAGAAATCCCACTACGGTATAAATGATAAGGCATATTAAAAACCCCAAGGCCAGTTTATTGAATAGAGTTTTTTTCATTTATTCAGTACCTCCCTCCTTCGGTTGTGCACGAAGATCAGGCTTTTTTGAGGTAAGCAGCTTCAGCATTGTGCAGCCTGTATCGTCGCCCATATCGCAGGCTTTTTTAAAGTCCGAGAGGGCCTTTTCTGTTTTTCCCGATCTCAGATATGCCTGGCCACGACCCGTGATAGCTTCGGCATAGGCGGGGTCGATAGAGAGTGCCTTACCGAAATATTTTTGCGCCGCTCTGTAATTCTTTTTTTTATAATGGGTTATTCCCAAAAAGCAGTAAGATTTCTTATCTTTGGGGTTTAGTGTCACTGCCGTTGTAAAGTCGGCAATCGCCCTATCGTAGGTCGCACTTTCTTCCTGATAGGTGAGTCCCCGGCTGTAGTAGAGATAGGCCTTTTCAGGGCTTAGCTTGATTGCCCGTGAGTAATCGTCGATTGCACTTTTGTGAAAGTTTGTCAGTGCCAGGGCATTTCCCCGGTTGTAATAGGCGCGGCTGTCATTCGGGTTCAGCTGAATAACCCGGGTGAAATCCCTGATGGCACTCTCGTAGCTACCCTTTTTGAAATGGGCGAGCCCCCTGTTATAGTGAGCATTAATCAGGTTGGAACCCTCCCGGCCTTGAAGGAGCTCTATCGCGTCTCCGTAATAATTAACGGCGGCTTCATGCTGCGTCTTTTCAAAACTATGATTTCCGAGATTGATGAGACGCTTGACCATTGCTTCATCCCGAGGACCAAAAGGAGCTTTCGATGCCCTTTCATCCCATGGTACCCTGCATGACAGAAGGAAAAGCATGACAAGCAGTATCGCTGTCGCTGCGAATAATTTTCTGGCCATCTGGTTCACCGAAAAATTAGTTTATAAAGATATTATTCATCAAATGAATAGCGAAGTTGAAAATACTAACATATTTTTGAAAATATATTGAAATTATATACATCCCGGTTTAACATTACTCCACTGTTCTTTGGTTTTTCTGCCCCGGTACTATTGAAACTCCCCGCAATCCCGTATAACTTTGACAAGTTGCGGGGGAAGCTCTGACTGTTCAGGAAAAAATTTTCTTTCTTCGCTCGCGGCTCAGTTCAATATTATTTCATTGCGTTAAAGAAATGGTGAAGATTGAGTTTTTTCCTGCAGTATCATATCCCGCAGGTGAGGAGGAATAAAAATGCTGAAGGAGTTGGTGACAAAAAACAGGAGTTGTCGTCGATTTTTCCAGGATTATGTGATCGGAATCGATATACTAAAAGAACTGGTTGATCTTGCCAGGTTGAGCGGATCTGCCGGAAATGTGCAATCGCTCAGGTACATTGTTTCTAATGACCCTGAAAAGAATGATAAGATATTTCAAGCACTTGCCTGGGCTGCCTATTTTGAAGACTGGCCCGGTCCGCCCGAAGGGGAACGGCCCGCTGCATACATCGTGATCCTTGATGACAAGGGAACAACCATGTCATTGGGATGTGACTACGGTATCGCCGCCCAGAGCATAATGCTCGGTGCAGCCGAAAAGGGCCTGCGGGGATGCATGATCGCCTCGATAAAACGGGAGATGCTCCGTGATTCCCTCGGGATTCCTGAAGGGTACGATATCCTTCTTGTTCTTGCCCTTGGTAAACCGAGAGAAAAGGCGGTAATAGAAACCATTGGTCCTTCCGACAGCATACAATACTGGAGGGACAGTGATAAAATACATCACGTTCCGAAAAGGGCTCTCGACGATATTATAATTGGTTAAGCGGGAACAGCCCTCGTGACAAAGGCATTCCCCTGTCCCCCGCCTGTTAAATTATTTATGAGTATGATAGAGAAATCAATCGTATTTCTGAAATCTGTCTCTCGTGAATCCGGAGTAGTATGAAATGAACACCGATATACATGATTTTGATGCAATGAAGAGCGATCTTCTTCAGATAAACACCGACATTCTCTCCCTCTTTGAGAATGCCAGGACGATCCCGGGCATGTCCAAATTTCCCTTCGACGGATGGGAAAAAGTGGGGCACAGCATAGCGGAACAGATCCATGACGACATACTAAGGGTCGCCGTCGTCGGGGCCATAAAATCCGGAAAGAGTACCTTCGTCAACTCCCTCTTGGGGGGAGACCACCTGAAACGGGGGGCCGGCGTTGTTACCTCCATAGTGACGCGGATCCGAAAAAGCTCCCAACTGAAGGCGTCCCTCGACTTTAAAACCTGGGATGACGTTAATACAGACATGCAGCAGGCCATGATACTCTTTCCGTCTCTTAACTGGCATCCCGGTGACGGCGGATTTGACATACGTCGTGAGGAGGATCGCCGGGAGTTGGAAAAGGCCCTGAATTCAGTGAGTGTGGAAAAGCTGATTTCAAAGGAAACACTCGATGTAAATGGTGTATTGCTGACGTCGTATTTAAAGGGGTATGGCCGTGTAAGAGAAATGATCGGCCGGAGCAGTGAATTACAGAGATTTGAAAAATCGAATTTTTCCCGGCACAAGGATTTCGTCGGCGATGATTCGCTCGCCGTCTATCTGAAAGACCTGGAACTGGGGATCCCGGGCGGGGAAATTCTCGGAGAAAACATTGAAATTGCCGACTGCCAGGGAATTGATTCCCTCAACCCTCTCCACCTTGCGATGATTCAGGATTACCTCCTTCGGTCCCACCTGATCATTTATATTTTAAGCAGCAGGACGGGCATACGTCAGGCCGATATGCGATTCCTCTCCATAATCAGAAAAATGGGGCTCATGGAGAACATCTTTTTTGTCGTAAACTGCGACTTTAACGAACATGAGGATATCGAGGGCCTCAAGGCGGTAGTTGCAAGGATAAGAGAAGAGCTATCGGTGGTAAAACCGGGGCCGAAGCTCTTTACCTTTTCCACCCTCTTTCATCTTCTCGACGGGCTTGACGACAACATAACCCGGCGAGACCGTGTACGGATGGAGCAATGGCAAAACGAAAAGGAATTCTCCGATTTTTCTCACAGTGAAAGGGCGCAATTCCTGTCTACATTCTTTGAGAAGCTCACCCGCGACCGATTTACTCTCCTTTTGAAAAATCACGTGGAGCGTGTGGGAATCATCACGGCCGGTCTTCATGACTGGACAGAGATCAACAGTGATATCCTAAGGAGAAATACGGAGGGAGCACGAGAGGTTTTAAAGAAGATAGAGACGGCGAGGGAAAAATTGAATCAGCAGAAATCGCTGATAAAAAACACGCTCGACGGGACCTCACAAAAGGTGAAGCGTGAACTCGGCAGGGATGTGGACAGATTTCTTGACGTCCGTTATGGCGATCTGGCCAAGGATATTAACGGATTTGTAAAGAAATATACGGTTGATTATAGCAAAAATGAGAGTGATATTGAGGAGATGGGATTCTCAACGACGCTGTATATGATATTTCAGGATTTCAAGCGGGCACTCGATCGTTATATGGCGGAGACGATAAATCCTCGATTGATAGAGTTTATAAAAAAGGAGGAGGGAAAGTTCAGGGACGTACTCGATACAACTGTCGATTCATATGACACCCTGGTGAGGGATGTCCTGCAAAAACATGAAGAAACCCTGAAAGGCCTTGGCATCTCATCGAGGAGTTACATGACGGCTGAAATGCATTCCGTTGACATGGAGGGCCTGAAGAGGCGCGATGCCCTGAGTGCTCCCCCCCTTGTTTCCACCTTTCGCTACACCGCCAAGATTCGTACGGAGGCTATCATGCGCCGCGGATTTTATAATGTTGTAAAGATCCTGAAAAAACTGATGAAGAAACCGATTCAAAACGAACAGGAGGGGGAAATCTTTGCGCTGAAAGACGGGGTCAAGAGGATAAAGCAGGAGACGGAAAGTTCTATCGTTTTCCATTTGAAAGACTACAAGGAAAACCTGAAGTTTCAGTATTTATACAAGCTTGTCGATAGTGTCTCGGAAAATCTTCTGGAAACCTTGCTCGATCGTTTCAATGTGTTTACCACCGATATGTCGGAGATGGCGGGATTGGTAGATGCCGAGCAATCAGCCAAGGAAAAGGCCATCGAAATATTGAAATCAATGGAAGCGGGATCCCGGGAGGTCCTGGAGGACATATCCCGGCTGAAAGGGGAATTTGAGAGTTAATATACTGAAATACAAATATTTGACTCTCTCTCCGAGACCCTTGTATACAGTGTCGTGTACTCCTATCCCCCCATAACGTCGCGTGCGATGACAATCCTCTGGATTTCGGACGTTCCCTCGTAGATGGCGGTGACTCTCGCGTCTCTGTAGAGTCGTTCAATCTTGAATTCCGTCATATAACCATAGCCGCCGTGAACCTGGAGAGACTTGTAGGCCGCTCTGTTTGCGAGTTCCGAGGCAAAGAGCTTTGCCATGGAGGCTTCCTTTGTGAAGGGAATTCCCATATCCTTTCGATGGGCGGCAGAGAGCGCAAGAAGACTCGCCGCCTCGATCTCGGTGGCCATATCGGCAACCATCCACTGAATTGCCTGGAATGAGCCGATATTTCTCCCGAACTGTTTCCGTGTATTTGCGTAGCTGACAGCCTCATCCAAACAGGCACGGGCGATGCCCAGTGACTGGGAAGCAATCCCGATGCGGCCGCTGTCGAGCGCCGTCATGGCAACCTTGAATCCCTGCCCTTCTCTCCCCAGGAGATTCTCCTTGGGAATTCTGCAGTCATCGAAGATAAGCTCGACTGTATTCGACGCCTTCAACCCCATCTTTTTCTCTTTTTTCCCTACAATAAAGCCGGGGAGTCCCTCCTCGACGATGAAGGCGGACAATCCCCGGTTTCCCTTTTTGCCGTCCGTACGTGCGATAAGATTGATCAGGCCGGCGTATCCACCGTTGGTGATAAAGTTCTTTGACCCGTTAACGAGATAATAATCGCCCCTATCTTCCGCTTTTGTTGTCATGCTTCCCGGATCCGATCCTGCCTCCGGTTCCGTCACGGCAAAGGCCCCGAGCAGGTCTCCGCTTGCCAGGAGTGGTAAATATTTGGTTTTCTGTTCTTCGCTTCCGTATTTTAAGAGGGGTTCGGCAGAAAGATTTGCCACCGACATGGTTACTGCCGAGGATGCACACGCATAGGCGATTTCCTGCAAGGCCAGGCAGTAGCTGACGGCGCCGGCACCGGTACCTCCGTATTCCGGGGGGATCATCATCCCCATGAACCCGAGCTGGCCCATCTTTTTTATAACCTCTTCGGGGAAGATCTCTTTTTCATCTCTCTCGCCCGCATAGGGTTCGAGTTCCTTTTTCGCGAAATCCTTGGCCATTAATCTGACCATTTCCTGCTCACTGGTGATGTGAAACAATGTCATGTCCTCCCCTATGGTGTGTAGACAACGACGAGGAGTTCAGTGGTTTCCTCCGTCGGGTTGTCGAGTTTATGGTGAAGGGCGGAATTGAAATGGATGCTTTCCCCCGGTTTCAGTTTTGTCAGGTTTTCTCCCACCTGTATGGTGAGGCCACCTTTCAATACGTAGATAAATTCCTCTCCCTCGTGGTGGTATTCGACGCCTTTATGCTTTGTCTTCGGATCTATGGTCACGAGATAGGACCGTAAATGTTTGTCCAGGCCATGCCGGGTCAATGAAGTGTATGCATAGGAAGCCACCCTTTTTTTATGGCTTTTGACACGTTGCTTCGATGCCTTTTTTTCCTCTTCCGATTCGATCTGGGAAATGTCTACCTTGAAAGTACGGCTGAGCTGGAGAACAAGCGATACGGGAGGTACCGTCTTGTCTTCCTCGACTTTCTTGAGGATTTCAAAGGAATATCCCGTTTCGTGGGCGAGGTCTTCCAGACTGAGACCCTTGTCTTCCCGTATGGACCGTATTCTCTGACCAAAGGATTTCCATTTTTTAACCGGTTTTTTTGCCATCTATCCCTCCCTCTCTATGATCATGGTTACGGATTCTCCGCCCCCCAGACAGAGCGATGCCTGCCCGATCTCCGCCTTACGCCTTCCCATTTCATACATGAGTGTTGTCAGGACGCGGGCTCCCGATGCACCGATTGGATGACCGAGGGCGATGGAACCGCCGTTGACGTTGAGCTTTTCCTCGTCGATGCCGAGCTCCCTTCTTACGGCGAATGTAGACCCTGCAAAGGCCTCATTAACCTCGTGCAGCTGAATATCGGAAATATCCATGCCCGCTCTTTTCAGGGCCTTTGGGATCGAATATATCGGTGCCATGAGGACGTATTTGAGATCGATTCCCGCAGAGGCGGACGCCACGATTTTTGCGAGGATGGGAAGCCCCATTTCCCGGGCCTTTTTCCTCGATGTCACTGCGAGGGCCGACGCCCCATCGCTGATAATCGATGAATTTCCGGCAGTTGCGTAACCATTTTTCTGGAAGGCCGGTTTCATGGCGGAGAGTGCCTCCATACTTGTCGGTCGTGGTCCCTCATCGGTATCTATTGTTACGGTGCCCTTTTTCCTGTCGGGTATATCAACGGGTATAATCTCGTCCGTAAACAGCCCCTCTTTTATCGAGTTTACCGCCCTCTCGTATGACATACAGGCAAAGGCATCCTGTTCTTTTCTGCTCACACCCCATTTCTCCGAGATAAGATCGTTGCTTATCCCCATGTGAAAATCATTGACCACATCCCAGAGACCGTCGTGTACCATATGGTCAAGAAGCTCACCCGTTCCCATTCTTATCCCGAGCCTTGAATTCGGGAGATAATGTGGAGCGGCACTCATGTTTTCCATGCCCCCGGCGACAGCAATGTCGGCGAAACCCGTTGCCACATACTGGGCCGCGATAACAACGGAGATAAGTCCGGAGCCGCATACCTTGTTTACCGTGAGGGCTCCTTTATCGACAGGGATGGCACCCTTTATGGAGGCCTGCCTCGCAGGATTCTGCCCGTATCCGCAGGGAAGCACCATTCCCATTATGACATCATCCACATCTTCCGGCCGAAGGCCTGCCCGGTTAATAGCTTCTTTAATTACAATTGCGCCAAGATCGGTGGCGGGGAGCTTGCTGACACCCCCTTGGAATACGCCTAAAGGTGTTCTGCAGGCGCTGAGCAATACTACGTCATTCTCGTTTTTCATCAAACTCCTCCTTTTTTGCAGAAAAACTTCACATGAATGGATATTTGACAATGGTTAATGAGTCAAGCGTTTTTTATCCCATTAAAGACGGAAGAGCTTGTGTTTTTATAAAGAGGATGCAAAAAATCTTATCTTGCCACAATGTAAAAAAGTTGTTAACTAAAATAGGTTTTGGTTGAAGGGCCGGATTATTTTCAGGTAAATATGTCCGGCTGATCGGGGGGAAGTCTAAGTGATTTCAACAAGAAACCTTATAGTAAGAGACTGTTGGTAGATTCGGCAGAAGGGAGGGGATGAGGTGTATTTCGACAAGGATGTGCTCACACAATCGGGTGAGCTCAGGAAGAAATGGGAGGATGAAGTAAAGAAGACCGTCGCCAAGTCTTTGGACCAGAAAGAACGATGGTCGACGGTGTCGGATCTTGAAATCAACCGAATCTATGGACCGGAAGACATAAAAGATATGGATTTTGCCCGGGACATAGGATATCCGGGTCAGTTTCCCTACCTCAGGGGAAATCAGGTCACCGGCTACCGTGGCAGATACTGGACCTTCCGCATGTTTTCCGGGATGGGGAGCGCGAAGGACACCAACCAGCGCTGGCATATGCTGCTGAAACAGGGGCAGACAGGTCTCAGTACCGCCTTCGATTTTCCCACCCTCATGGGATATGACACGGGTGATCCGAAGGCCCGCGGCGAATGCGGAAAATGCGGTGTGGCAATCGACACGCTTGAGGATTTCATGCAACTCGTTGAAGGAATTCCCCTAGATAAGATCACCACGTCCATGACGATCAATCCTCCCGCATCGGTTCTGTGGGCCATGTATTGTGCCGCTGCGGAGATTCAGGGCGTACCTCTTACCAAAATAGGCGGCACGATTCAGAACGATATGCTGAAGGAATTCATTGCACAGAAGACCTTTATGTGTCCGCCCGAGCCGTCAGTTAAAATAGTCAGCGATACCGTCGAATTTGGGGCGAAGTTCGTGCCCCGTTGGAACACCATCAGCATAAGTGGCTATCATATACGGGAAGCGGGCTCGACAGCCGTGCAGGAACTCGCCTTTACCCTGAGAGACGGTATCGAGTATGTGGAGGACGTGATAAGGAGACGGGGTCTTGAGGTCGATGCCTTTGCCCCCAGACTTTCCTTTTTCTTCAATTCCCATATAGATTTCTTTGAAGAGATATGTAAGATGCGCGCTGCCCGAAGGATATGGGCAAAGGTAATGCGGGACCGTTTTAAGGCAAAGGACGAGAGGTCATGGTGGATGAGGTTTCATACCCAGACAGCGGGATGTTCTCTGACGGCCCAGCAACCCTATAACAATGTCATTCGTACCGCCGTTGAGGCCCTTGCCGCCGTGCTCGGTGGAACCCAGTCGCTCCACACCAACTCTCTCGATGAGGTATGGTGCCTCCCAACGGAACATGCGGCGGAAATTGCCCTCAGAACACAGCACATAATCGCCGAGGAAACGGGTGTGGCGAATACCATCGATCCCCTGGCCGGTTCCTATTTTGTTGAGTCTCTGACCAATAAAATGGAAGAACAGGCCTGGGAATATATAGAAAAAATCGATGAGATGGGCGGAATGGTCAAGGCCATCGAAAAGGGATTTCCGCAGATGGAAATCGCTGATGCCGCATACAAATATCAGCGGCAGTTGGAAGCGAACGAAAAGATCATGGTGGGAGTCAATAAATACGTCACCGGCGAAGAACAGAAAATCCCCTTCCTCGACATTGAAGACCGTGTCGAAAAGGAGCAGATGGCCAGGCTGGAAGCGGTCAGAAGAAAACGTGACAGCAAGGCAGTCAAGAGAAGCCTCGATGATCTGAAGAATGCCTGCAAAAAGGGGGACAATGTAATGCCCTATTGTATAGAGGCAGTAAAGAATCTCGCCAGCCTTCAGGAAGTATGTGACGTATATCGTGAAGTTTACGGCGAATACAGCGATCCGGCAATGTATTAGGAAAATCACGCAGGGAGGATAGGTAAATGGCGGACAGGAAACTTCGTATTATGGTTGCAAAACCGGGTCTCGACGGACACGACAGGGGTGCAAGGGTGCTTGCCAGGTGTTTTCGCGATGCCGGATTTGAGGTGATTTATACCGGGTGTCATCAGACCCCGGAACAGATAGCGGCATCAGCCGTGCAGGAAGATGTGGACGTGGTCGGTCTCAGTTGTCTCTCCGGTGCCCATCGCTACCTCTTTCCACGGGTGGTAGAGTTATTAAAAGAGGCAGAGGCAGATGACATAACGGTTATCGGCGGCGGTGTTATTCCCGAACACGATTTTCAGATGCTTCACGATGCGGGTATAAAAGCCGTTTTTACCCCCGGTTCCACCCTTGATTCCATAGTACAGTGGATAAATGACAATATTAAGATACAATAGACAAGGAGTGTGCGAAAAGAAGTGAGTAAGGAAAAGGCTAAAAAAATCAGGAAAGGCGACATTCGTACCGCTACTCGCCTGATACGAAATATAGAGAACAATGTTCCCGGAGCGAAATCCACTATAAAACACCTCTTTCCCTTTACCGGAAAAGCCCATGTTATCGGTTTGACGGGTGCCCCGGGTGCCGGAAAGAGTACCCTTATTGATGCCTTCATTTCCCAGTATCGGGAAAAAGATAAAAAGATCGGAGCCCTTCTTGTCGATCCTACAAGCCCATTTACGGGCGGCGCCATTCTGGGAGACAGGGTGCGTCTCCAGCGTCATGCCGAAGACCCCGAAGTTTTTGTGAGAAGCCTTGCAACGAGGGGTGCCCTGGGCGGTCTTTCCAAGGCGGCCGGTGACGCCATACACGTGATGGATGCCATGGGAAAGGATATCATTCTTGTTGAAACGGTGGGGACGGGTCAGCAGGAAGTGGAGATAATGAACCATGTGCACACAGTTATTGTCGTTCTCGTACCGGGAATGGGCGATGAAGTGCAGGCGATAAAGGCGGGCATACTTGAGGTTGCCGACGTATTCGTTATCAACAAGGCCGACCGCAATGGAACGGGAAAACTGTACCGGGAACTCATGCACATGCTCGATATGGCCGATTCATTCCCCGGCGGATGGCGCCCCCCCATTATTCAGGTTGGGGACCTTTTCGAAAAGGAAGGGTTCGGAGAAAGCATAGAAAAAGTGCTGGAGAGCGTTCAGGGGCATTATGACAATCTCGTGGAAAAGGAACTCCTCGGCGACCGTATACGACGGAAGGCCGTGGTCGAGCTGAACGAGGCCCTCCAGTCGAGCATCCTTGCCCCCATTCTGGAGACGCTTATTGCCGACGGAGAAATGGACAAAATGGTGGACAAATTACTGAAAAAAGAATCGGACCCCTACACCTGTGCCGAGGATGTGGCGAAAAAATACCTGAAGAAGCCTTAACGGTCTCGCGAAGAACACACATTTCTGCTGTCTCTCATTCCCGATATAATAAGGAATCCTGCAGTTTTTATCTTGCAATTAAAAGGTCGATATTTTAGAAAATCAAGGATTAGAAAAATTTCTGCTCGGAAATAAGGGAGCTTAATAATGGACGAGAAGGTGGAAGAAATAGTGGCAAGACATGAAAAAGGCCTTGTAATGGTCCTCACCGGCAACGGAAAGGGGAAAACCACCTCGGCGCTTGGTCAGGCAATAAGGGCAATAGGTCACGGATTCAAGGTCTATATGATCCAGTTTATGAAGGGAAGAAAATACGGCGAGATCATAGCCGCCGAAAAATATCTCCCCGATTTCAAAGTAGAAAACTTTGGTCTTGACAGTTTTGTCATGAAAGACAACCCCGCCCCGGTGGACATAGAACTGGCCCAAAAGGGCTTGGAAAGGGCACGAGAACTCATCATGTCGGAAGACTACGACATGATTATCCTCGACGAGATCAACGTAGCCCTCGATTTCAATCTTATATCGCTGGAGGAGACTCTGGAGCTCATCAAAAACAAACCCCCGAAGCTGAACCTTATCCTTACCGGAAGAAATGCTTCCCCTGAGATTATCGAGATAGCCGATATGGTAAGTGAGGTGCAAGAGATCAAACATCACTATGCCGCAGGTATCAAGGGCAGGGCGGGCATAGAGTTTTAAAATGAATGGGTAAATCAGAGCGGGTTCGATTGCTGTATCAATGCAGTCAATCAGGAACAGATATCGACGATTACCACGGTACATCTTCATAGATAATCAGTGAAAATATCAAGGACTGGCAACGGTTTTTTTCGTTTTATTCCTTGACATAAAATTTTTAGTTGGTAGTATTTTTGTCTGTTTCATTTTTTAAGTGGCCAAATCGAGAGAAGGGGAGAAAGTAGTAAAATTTAATGCCCATCAAATATACAGTGAATAATGATGGAAACTTCGTTCACGTAATCTCCTACGAAAGCGTTACCGATGAAGATATCGTAAACCTGGAAACGGCTCTTTCTTGTGATGAACGTATCAACTCTCAGGCAAGTCAGTTTTTTGAGGTCATGACCGGTTGCGTCATGAGCGGAACTCATGATAGCGTTCTGAGAAAAATAAGACAAACGCGAGAGCTCTCAAAAAAAGCAGGTCATCGGTGCGCCGTTTTCGCGCCATTCAAAGATAAAGTAGCATGGGAATTAGCTGATTGCTATAGGGTAATATCTGAGTTGTATTCTCCTAACTCAGTTGTATCGCTCTTTGCAGATATTAAAACAGCGAAACGATGGCTCGGAATCAATGGGGATGAGCGAGTAACAGGCTGATTCATACGGGTAGTGATTGTGCTGGGAAGTTAAGGATGAATGGCTCTGCCTTATTCCTGTTGCTGATTGCCGATCATGCTCTCCGACGATAAGTCCAATTCGAGCTTTGCTTCTTCAAAAAGCTCTCCGTGGTAGAGTCTGCATGATTAAGATATTCTATGTGTCTGGAGTTTAACCTTCGGGATTTTTTCATACCATGAAGGGTGAAGAGGTTAACGCTCTGAGATCATTCATGGTGTGTCACCAACGGCCTTCCCTCTCGATTCTCAACACCGACGATTGTTAAAAACCTTTCGGTGATCTTTTTGACTGTCTGGGTTTTCTCCCCCGGCGTCATGCCCGTTAACACGACCTTTCCTCCTGCGGCCTTTTCGTGACCGCCGCCGGTCCCCATTCCCTTCAGGATTCTGAGTGCTACTTTTCCCGCAATCCATCCTCGACGGGACGTTCGAACCGAGAGAATAAGTTCATCTTTAAACTCGCCCAGGCACAGCGTCCACCTGATATTTTCCATTCTGAGAAGAAAGTCGGCCATCTCCGAGGCTATGTCCGGATTGGTGAGGCTCCCCATATACGATATGATTACATCACCATACTGGACGGAATGGTCGATGGCGTCGGCAAATTTCAAGTAGTAGGACTTTGGAACGCTCGGATTTTCAATTGCCGCGAACGTCCTCGGGGCTATTTTGGGAAAGAGAAAATTAAAGGCATCGAGATCGGCTTTCATGAGCGAACGGCTGAAACCGTTCGTATCGGTCTTCAGGCCGTAAAAAAGCGCAGTCGCCAGCTTGAGGTCTATTTCAAGCTCCAGTTCCCGCAGGTATTCGGTAAGAATGGTCGATGAGCTTCCGTAGTAGGGCCGGACGTCAAAAAACTGGCATCGGGCAGTTTCTCTTCTTAGAGGGTGGTGATCGATTACTATACAGGGGCTGATTTTATGAGGTATCGCGTTGTTACCGGTGCGGGGCTGACTGTCAACGAGGGCAATGACCGAAAAATCATTAAAATCAAGATTATTCACGTGCACCATGTCGATTTTCAGACGCCTGACAAGCTCGCGATTTTCGGCGCGTCCCACGATGCCATCATAACCGATAACGGCCTTGCGATGCAGGGTCTGGGCAACGATACTTTTCAGGGCGGCGGCAGAGGCGATGGTGTCAGGGTCAGGGTTGTTATGACACATCACGAGAATGGACTTTCTCTGGCCTATCAGGGAGACCATGGTATGCGCAGGGTTGGCCGGTGTGTTCCCATTCATCTTCATGAAAGCCTCACAAATTCTCTTTCGCAGGGCGCCGAAAAAGAGAGAATATTTTCCGTTATTTGACCATGTATTATTGTTAAAAGCCAGTATATTTTACATTTATTCATGATAATAGTATTAATTTCAACTGTCTGGAAAGAAAGAGATTGCGAAAGGGAATCGGAATGTATTACACTGCGAAAATAAATTTGATGATTTTTTTTCGGGCAACGCATCGATGAGCGGCTGGCAGCATATTCCAATGAAAAGCTATCTCTTACAGTTGATTCAGAATATCAGGGTCTCCGACCTTTTCGATATCGCCATCATCACCATACTTTCATATGTCATCCTCGTATGGTTCAAAAAAACGGCATCGCGTTTTGTCCTGATCGGTATCGTCATACTGGCAATGATATACGCAATGGCACGGATCTTTCACCTCTACCTTACGGAATATGTCCTGCAGGGGTTCTTTGCAATTTTGATTATTGCCCTCATAATAATATTCCAGGAGGATCTGCGCAGATTTTTCGAGCGCCTCGCTACTTGGAGAATTGTAAGAAAGATACCCCTGGGAACCTCACCGCACCTTGACGCTGAGGTGATAAGCCGTGTGGTGGCAAAATTGATACAGAAGCGGCAGGGGGCATTAATAGTCCTCAGGGGGGATGATCTGCTTGACCGCCATCTCAGAGGCGGGTTCATTCTCGAAGGAAAATTGAGTGAAACGATACTCGAAAGCATATTCGACCCTCATTCAACAGGACACGACGGCGCCGTTATCATTGAAAACAGCGTGATTGCCAAGTTCGGATGCCACCTCCCTCTTTCGGTGAACATTACAAAATTCGGCAATCTTGGACTGCGACACACAGCGGCCTTAGGCCTCTCAGAGCGGTGTGATGCCGTCTGTATCGCCGTTTCTGAAGAGAATGGGACGGTATCTATTGCCAGAGAGGGAACGCTCTCAACGCTACTGAATTCGAATGATCTCATCTCTATCCTCGAACAGTTTTTTCACAGAAGGGTGCCGACAGGTAAAAAAAGTGCCTGGTTGCGATGGATCAGTGAAAATTCCTGGGAAAAGGCAACAGCCATTATCCTCGCCTGCGGTCTATGGTTTGCCTTCGGATATCAGACGGAAAGTATCAGGCGCGATTATGTCATACCCATTGTGTATAAGAATCTGACGGCGGACTGGATTATCGAGGAACAAAAGCCGGAAGAGGCGACAACCACCCTGATGGGATCGAAACAGGCCTTTGATCTTCTCAACGAGGATTCATTGAAGATCGCTCTCGATATGACGGCGGTGAAAGAGGGGAAACAGCAGGTATTGATAGGTACGGAGAACCTTCAGCATCCTTCAAATGTAACGGTTGTGGACATTAAACCGTCTAAAATAGGGTTTGTCGCGCGCAGGCTCGTCCGTATCGATGCCCCCATCGAGGTTCGCACGTCAGGGGCCCTCCCCGAGGGATTGAAGCTTGAAAAAATTGACGTTGTCCCCGCTTCGATCCAGGTTATCACTCTTTCGAAAAATATAAAGAAACTGAAAATTGTCACGGAACCGATCAATCTCGAAGAGATATCGGAGACGACGACACTCACGCCCCGACTCATAATCCCCGAGGAAGTTCAGTCTGTTAATGGAAAGCAGCCTTCCGTCGAGGTTACCATAGAGATTGAGTAAATGCTGTGGAGGCTTTCTCTTCTAAGGAAAGTGGCGTACCGTAACAACTTCTCACCGAAAAAAACCAATAGCATTGCCTGTAACTCTACGATAACAATCGGCAAAAATCAGAAATAAATAATGGTGTCACAGGCCATTCTCAGGTCTTGTCGGGTGGACTCATTTCGAATACGGCTAAAAGGCGGGTGCCCATATCCGGTAAAGACTCGATTGAGGCATGGTCGCTGTATCGCTTAATATTTGCCAAGCCCATTCCTGCGCCGAAGCCCAATTCACGAACCCAGTCTGCAGCGGTAGTAAAGCCCGGCTTGAAGGCGGCTTCCGCATCTTCTATCCCCGGCCCGTTATCTTCGGTAATAATGACGATGCGCTGAGGATTAATAACGGCCCTTAGTTGTCCTCCCTTTGTGGCGTGCAGTATGAGGTTCATTTCGGCCTCATAGGAAGAGATCGTAACTCTTCGCAGTAAGGCGGGATTTGCGCCAAGGCGTTCGAGGGTACGTTTGAGTTTGCTCGTTGCCGCTCCGCCATGATCGAAATCACCGGCGGCAATATTGTAATTCAGAATAAGACTCGTCTGCTCCGAATCGATATCCTCGAAAATGTGGCTGGCGCGGTAACGGCGTATCTCTTCCGCCTGGTAACGCTGGCTCAAGACCCTGAGCAGTCCCCGGGTAATATCGCTTCCCGTCAATATTCCAACAAGCTTGCCGTCGTTGTCGACTATCGGTAGACGTCCATACCCGTGCTGGGCAAAGAGATTGACCGCCTGTACGGCCAGCTCGTCTGCCCGTAAAACCACCAGTTTACGCGTCATTCTATCGCCCACGGTATCCTGCGAATGTCTACTGTCTGCCACTGCCTTTACCAGGTCTTCAAGACTGATAATACCGATGAGATTACCCCGAGCAACAACCGGCACACCCGAGATTTTTTTGATGCGGAGTACCCTCATCAGCTCTCTCATGGTAATATCCGGCGAGACGGTTACCACCTCGGAGGTCATGACCTCTTTAACGCGTACCTCATATACCAGTTCCTGTACGCGCGTCAGTTCATTTACTTCGTTTTTCCCCTTTGACTTTTCTTTTATTATCATAGGATAGACGCCACACCGTTATCAGGGAGACCCGCTTTGGAGAGCAGCCCGCAGGCCTGGTACATACTATGACGACACGATATGAGGGGAATGGAGAGCTTCTCTGCCAGTTCAATAGTGGGAGGCGGGGGTATCTTTCCCCGGACAAAGACAATCGCCCCTATATTGGACATCTCGGCAGTTCGCAGCACCTGCTGATTCGTGAGACCGCTCAGCAAGAGGCTGCTTTTTTCCGTTGTAAAGGCCAGGACATCGCTCATCAGATCGGCAGCCCCGCCCGACGCAATTTCCGCCTCGCCGTGAAAGGTTTCTGTAAGCACCTTTCCCCCTAAAATGTGTACGATCTCTTTAAGCAACATAGTGGTTATGAAAATTAAAAACAGACAGAAAGTGGTGCTCTCCGCCGCTGAAATTACCTCGCTTTTTTATAATGTTTCCTGGCCTTCGGGATCAGTTCCTTTATTTTTCTGATTCTCATAGCATCGGAGGGGTGAGTGCTCAAAAATACGGGAGGGTGATACCCTTCTTTCTTCTGGGACATCCTCTCCCAGAAAGCTATGGCACCCTCGGGATCATATCCTGCCTTGGCCATGAATATAAGCCCAAGGTGATCCGCCTCATATTCCTGGATGCGGCTGTAGGGGAGAATAAATCCGACCTGGGCGCCAACACCGAAAGCCGTCATCCAGAGCCTTTGCGTCTCTGAAGGTTGACTCGACAATGCCGTGGAGAGTGCAGTGCCGCCCATTTGAAGCGCCAGAAACTGGCTCATCCTCTCGTTTCCGTGACCCGCTATGGCGTGAGCTATCTCATGACTCATGACCACGGCAAGACCCGCCTCGTCTCTGGTATACTGCAGAATTCCGGTGTAAATGACGACCTTCCCCCCGGGCATGCACCAGGCATTTTCCTCTTTGTTTTCTACAAGATTGAAGTCCCACTTGTAATTCCTCAGCTTGTGGGACATGCGGTTCTCGACAAAATACTGCTCCACCGCCCTCTGAATCCGCTGACCCGTTCGCTTTACCATCTGGGTCTTTTTTTTATCAGTGCTCAGTTTATGTTTTTTAAGAAACTGATCGTACTGCTCAAAACTCATAGAGAGCATTGATTCATGGGGAACCAGATTCAATTGTCGACGCCCCGTTATCGGGACGGTGCTGCAGGAAAGCATAAAAAAAGTCAGGGCAAACAAAATAATTGAATACCTTTTGAAAATTCTCATGTAAGCAATCCCCTGCCCTTCCCGAAAAATTGATAGGAGGTATAGTATAAAAGACGGGGGTAAAATTCAAGTTGTAATCTCCTTTAAAACTGTTTAAAATAAAAACGGTTTGTTCTTCTATTCAATCAAAAAAAGGGGGAAGGGTGAGGACCTTATCAGTAATTCTGTCCGGGATTGTCCTTTTAACAGCCCTTGCTGTTTACGCCGAAGACGCACCTACCCATATTATGGTTGTTATCAAGGAGAGAGCGGCACGAGAGCATCCCTATGATTACAATTCACGAGAGCACGCAATAGAACGGCAGAAAAACGCCTATTTTGAAATACGGGATTGCAACAGTGATGGAATTTCCGAGGTTCTC
This sequence comes from uncultured Syntrophaceae bacterium, assembly GCA_964430915.1. Lineage (GTDB taxonomy): Bacteria > Desulfobacterota > Syntrophia > Syntrophales > UBA2210 > JAFGBH01. Next base: position 1,869 of record CAYSHT010000016.1, on the reverse strand, counting down.
CTCAGGAGGATCAAAGAAAAGGCCGCATCCGAATGTCCCCATAATTATTGCGCGCAGAAATATTTGATAGATGTCCAGATAAGGGACTTTTTTTATATACAGAATTATTCAGCGGAAGATGTTCCTGAGGTGGTGCTTGAAGAGGTCAGGAAAAGAGCGGCGCGGGAATTTCCCGATGACTACAGCTCTCAAAAATTGGTAATTGAGGATCAGATCACAGAATATCTGGATCAATAATACTGATTCAATTGTAAATCCCCGAAGTCCTGCTGCGAGCACGTTCCGACTGTTGAGGGGAATCTCTCGATTGCATATACTCGCTCTTCATCTCAGATTTTAGCTGAGCTATCCCTCTTTTTACGATTTTGATTTTTGCCATTGATTTTATCACGGCTTTGATTTAATAGTATGGCTAGGGGAAAGATTGTATGAGGATTATGAAGGGCGTTTTCGTCTTCTTCGCAATATCATCGTTATTGCTTCTCGCTGGGTGCCTGTCACATTCGGGAAAACCCGTCAGCGACGCATCATCAGTAAAGCTCTTAAGTGCCAATGCGTACAATAATTTTGCTGTAGATTTGAGAAAACAGGGCGAAGTTGAAAGGGCCATTGACTATTACAACAAGGCCCTTGAAATTGATCCACGCCATGCAATGGCCTATAACAACAGGGGCGTCGCATGGAAGTTTAAGGGGGATATTGAGCGGGCCATAGCAGATTATCATGAGGCCATGGAAATAGATCCTCTCCTCGCCGCCGCCTATAACAACAGGGGAGTAATCTACGGAATACAGGGGAATTATCCCCGGGCAATCGCCTATTACAATAAGGCCCTCGGTCTTGATGTCTACAATGCCGATTTCTACAATAACAGGGGCGTCGCCCGGGAGCAAAAGGGCGATGTTGACGATGCCATCGACAACTATGACATGGCATTGAAAATAGATTCCGAACATGCCTATGCCTATAATAATCGGGGAGCCGCCTTCAGGGTAAAGGGGGCATACGACCGGGCAATAGACGATTACACCATGGCGATCGAGCTACAACCGGGCTATGCCGATGCCTACTATAACAGGGGAATTGCCTGGCATGCCAAGGGAGACATGAGACAGGCCCGGGCCGATATAAAGAAGGCCCTCAGTCTGAATCCCAAAAATAAAAAATATCAGCAGTTTCTGTCTTATCTGAAGACCAAATAATAAACCCCATTTACTTGATCTTGTAGCCCCGCTTTTCGGCCCATTTCCGTGCCGCCTCTTCGAGCTCCGGGTTCCCGCAATTGAGGTAGGTCTCTGCCATCGTCTCGGTGCCCGATGAGGCCAGTTTTTCAACCAGAAGAGGCACGATCTCCGCCTTTCCGATGAAATCGAAGGCCAAAAGCGCGTTTTCGACTGCAACCGCATCGGGATTTTCTATTTCTTTTAAGAGAACGTCTTTTGTCGTGTTCCAGTTTTTGTCAAGACTTTTTGCGTTTCGTGTGGCGACCAACCAGAGAACCCTTTCTCTTTCCGATGCAGGTTTCCACCCCAGGGCAGCGAGTGCCTCCGCTGCTTCGACGTTGAGATTCCAGTCATTGAGTTTTTTGACGATTGGAGCGACGGCTCTTTCATCCCCTATCTTTCCCAAAAGGACAATCGACGTTTTTCGAATGGTTTTGTCTTCCAGTGACTCGATAAGTGGATGAACCGAAGGAGATCCCATATGTTCGAGGGCCAGAGATGCCTCGGCGCGCACCGTGGCGTCGTCATCCTTTAACGCCTCAATGAGTGGTTCTATGGCCGTCGGATCCATTATTTTGCCGAGCGTCCAGGCTGATTTAGCTCTGATGGTTTCATCGTCATCATTTGCGGCATCGATAAGCTGGGG
>CAYSHT010000015.1:0-25983 GCA_964430915.1 uncultured Syntrophaceae bacterium | reverse complement strand
AGGGGCTGCACTCTGTCCAATGCGGCGGCAAAACGGGCCTCCGCCGTCTTCCCCTCTTCGAATTCCCGCCACAGTCCTTCGAACTCCCGGGCCTGATCCTCGGGCAGGATGCCGAAGATACGTTTTGCGCCCTTCTCCTCGCGCTCACTCTGATCCAGAGTCCCTTTTTCGTCATAACAGTAGGTATCACCTGCATCGATCTCAACCAAATCATGAATTAAGGCCATTTTTATGACCTTAAGGATGTCGACATCGCTCTCTCGGGCATATTCGGAGAAGAGAATCGCCATTACGGCGATATGCCAGGAGTGTTCCGCAGAATTTTCCCTTTTGGATTTATCGACCAGGATGGTCTGCCTGAGAACACTCTTCAGCTTATCGATTTCGATTACAAAGTTTATCTGTCTCTCCAACCGTTCAGCCACCATTTTTTATACCCCTTCCGATAGTATTTATCCGCCCATGGAATGGATAGTATACCTTCAAATTGTCCTCATTTCAAATAACATGCCCGGCGAGACCCATAGAACTATTGACTGATGGCCGTACTTAATGATAATCCATCGGCCGTTGGTGTGATTTTCCCTGCATCACGAGTCAAAAGGCATAACAACATGATATCATTACAAAACATTTCGAAACAGTTCGGAGGAAAACACCTTTTCAGGGATCTTTCCCTTCATATTGGCGATAAAACGCGGATGGCCATCGTGGGACCGAACGGTGCGGGAAAGTCCACATTGATGAAGATTATCACGGGCCACATTGACGCAGATTCCGGACAGATTCAGAGATCCCGATTTGATACCTCTGGGTACCTTCCCCAGGATAATGTCTACCATAGCGGCCTTACCCTCTATGAAGAGACGGCACAGGCCTTTGAAGAACTGAATAGCCTCCACAAGCGGCATGAAGAAATAAGCTCTATAATCGGCGATATATCGTCTGGGGACGGTGCCGGGGCTTCTGATCTCAGGGGACGTGTTGCCGAGCTTGCGGAAATTCAGGAAGCCCTCGATCACCGGGATGGATACAATACTGAAACGAGAATCAAAAAGGTCCTCTTCGGTTTAGGCTTCCAGGAAAAGGACATGCCCCGGATGACGGAAGAGTTCAGTGGAGGATGGCAGATGAGAATAGAGCTCGCGAAGCTCCTTCTGAAAGAACCATCGGTCCTCCTTCTCGATGAACCGACAAACCATCTCGATATCGAATCCCTTGAATGGATAGAGCACTATCTCCTCTCCTACGGCGGATCGATCGTCCTCGTATCTCATGACAGCAGATTTCTCGACAACCTCGTCGAAAGGGTGGTAGAGATATCGATGGGAACGGCTACCGAATACACGGGCATGTATTCCTCCTATCTCGAACAGAAGGAACAGCGTCTCGAAATCCTGCATGCAACCTATCAGAATCAAAAGAAGATGATTGAAAAGACGTCGCGCTTCATCGAGCGTTTCCGCTATAAAAACACGAAGGCAAAGCAGGTGCAGAGCCGTATCAAGATGCTCGAAAAGATGGATCGCCTCTCAATAGGAAAAAACGAAAAGGATATATCTTTCAAATTCCCCGAACCTCCCCGGGCCGGACGCGTCGTCATGGAGCTTGAAACCATTCGAAAATCGTACGGAAAGAACACCGTATTTGATAATATTTCTCTACAGATAGAGAGGGGCGACAGGATTGCCCTTCTCGGAGTAAATGGCTCGGGAAAATCCACCCTTGCCCGCATCATCGCCGGAACGGAATTGTTCCAGGGAGGCGAGAGAAACCCCGGTCACAATGCACAGATATCCTACTATGCCCAGAACATGGCGGAAGAGCTCGACGAAGCGAAGACCGTTATTCGGACACTCGATGATACCGCAACCTTGAAATCCCCCGGTGAACTGAGGACGTTGCTCGGATCCTTTCTCTTCACCGACGAAGATGTCTTCAAGTCCGTTTCCGTCCTTTCGGGCGGTGAAAAGAGCCGGCTTGCCCTCGCAAAGATGCTCCTGAAACCGGCAAACCTGCTTATCATGGATGAGCCGACAAATCACCTCGATATCAGATCGAAGGTCATCCTGCAGGAGAGCCTGGAGGCCTATACCGGCAGCTATGTGATCGTCTCTCACGACAGGGACTTTCTTGCCCCCCTCATAAACAAGGTTGTGGTCCTGAGGGAGGGCGGTCTCGATCTCTATCACGGAAATGTTGATGACTACCTGGAAAAATATCACAGGGAACAGGAAGCGAAAGCGTTAGAGGGGAAAGAACAGGATCCCTCTTCCACCTCTCGTGTAAGAGACAAACGGAGGGAGGAGGCGCAATTACGACAGGAACGATACAGGAAACTGAAGCCCCTTCGTGACACCCTTCATATGATAGAGTCAGAGATTGAAACCACGGAGAAGAAAAAATCCGAAATGGAAGATTCCTTCGCCCGTCAGGAGACTTACAGTGATGATACGCTCATCCAGTCACTCAGCGCCACATACAGAAAAACCAAAGCCCACCTGGAGTTACTCTATGACAAGTGGGCAAAAACAGAGGATAAAATTGAAGAAATTATGAAACTCTACGGGGATCCAGGCTCACGCTGATATTCCCTGTTAAGAAAGGACCGTTTCTACCTCGCCTCTCAGCCAGTCCACCCATGTATCGATTCCCTCGCCCGTCTTGCAGGAAACTTCAATAATCCGTATATCGGGATTCAGGGCCGTCACCCTCTGCTTCAATGCCCCGAGATCAAAATCCTCGTGATCGAGATAATCTATCTTGTTCACGAGCAGGACGTGACAGATGGAAAACATGAGGGGGTACTTGAGGGGTTTATCATCCCCTTCGGGAACACTTAATATCATTGCGTTTTTGGTGGCACCTGTGTCAAACTCGGCAGGACAGACAAGATTGCCCACGTTTTCTATGATAACAAGGTCCAGTGAGTCTAAATCCAGTGCATCGAGGCCCTGTGTCACCATGGCGGCATCGAGATGACAGAACCCTCCCGTTCTCAGCTGTATGGCGGTGGTTCCGCTCTCTGCAATAACCTTTTCCGCATCCACCGTCGAATCAATATCGGCCTCAATAACACCAACCCGTATATCATGCTTTATTTTTTCCAGCGTCCTGAGAATCAGGCTTGTCTTGCCTGCCCCCGGCGATGACATGAGATTCAGGAGGTAGGCCTTTTCCCCCCTCATCCTCTCCCGCACCTCCGATGCCATGTCTTCGTTATCGGAAAGAATGTCCTCCTTGACTTCTATGAGCCGTACCTCATCCATTATTGAACCTCCATATCTTTCACGTAATACTCCCGTCCCGATATTAGCGTGAAGTTTTTCGTGCTTCCGCATTCGGGACAGGCTATCTCTTTTTTCTCCTTAATCTTGGCCTCAAAGGAACGAGAGCAGCCGTTACACCTCATGACAACAGGCGCCCTTTCTATCTTCAGTTTTGCCTTCTCTGCAACGGTATCCTTGCTCAGATAATCGAAATATCGCTGGATCCATTCATCCTCAAGATCGCTCAACTCCCCGATTCGCAGAGTAATGGAGAGTACTCTTTTTACATTATTGGTATGAGCATGTTTGACCACAATATCAAGTATGCTCTGCGTTATCGGCAGTTCATGCATATCAGAACTCCACATCATGTAGTGGGAAAAGAGGCCTTTTCTTACTCAATACGTTTGCCTCTCTTCATCGTTATCCATCACGGGCGTATGCTTACAATGCTTTTTCTCAAATGTCTACAGATTTCCGCAAGGCTTGACTCTCGCTCCTTTATTCACTATAAATAGCCCCTCGGAAGACCCCGACATGCAAAGAAAGGCGTATCGATGAAAAGGATAATAACCTTCGAGACGAGGGAGAGAGAAGAGCTTGTCGATATCACCGAAGAGGCGAGGGCCATTGTCTCCGAATACGGAGAGGGATGCAATCTTTGCGCGCTCTATGCCCAGGGCGCCACGGCAGCCATTATGGTTCAGGAAAACTGGGACCCCAATATAAAGAAAGATGTCCTTGACTGCCTGAGAATCATTGCTCCGAAGGGACAATGGATTCATGACAGAATTGACGGAAACGGCGATGCACACATAAAGGCGGGCATTATTGGACCCTCGGAGGTCATTCCCGTCCACGAAGGAAAGCTTCTTCTCAGTACCTGGCAGAATGTCTTCTTCTGCGAGTTTGACGGTCCCCGCTCCTCGCGAAAAGTGGTCGTCACACTTATTTGAGTGACATACCCCCGTCGGGGGAGATGTTTCACGTGAAACATTTTTCCGAATCTGAATTACCCTGCATCATACCCGGGTATTATGGGGACGGAAGACCAGAAGCTTTTTACTGCGAACAAATCCTCCAAGTTTACGGCGGTCATGTTTGTTTCAGGGGACATTCTTTGCAGCGGGGCTCTCGCCTGCAGAACTGTTTTCCCGTGTTTACAAGAAGGGCATGGTATTGATTATAGAGTGAGGCGTCCGGCGCAAGGTGTGTCATGAAAAGTTTCTGTATGTCGCCATAGCTGTAATCGTCGTCAATTATTCCGTGTCGTCCGAGGATCCTTCTCGTATAGGCATCGACGACAAAAACGGGCTTCCCTCCTCCATAGAGAAGTATACTGTCAGCCGTTTCCTCACCGATGCCCTTTACACCCAGCAATTTTCCCCTGAGTGTCGGCAGTTCCTCTTCGAACATCCTCTCCATGGCTCCACCATACTCGCTTTGCAGGAAACACAGAAAGGCCTTGAGTCTCTTCGTCTTTACATTGTAATACCCCGAAGGCCGTATGAGTTCGCTCACGGTACCATCCTTCTCCTTCAGAAGTCTTCCGGGAGAGAGGAGATTCGCCGATTTCAGGTTTTCGATAGCCTTCTCTACGTTTGTCCAGTTCGTATTCTGTGTCAGGATCGCCCCGACCGCAATTTCAAAGGGTGTTTCACCGGGCCACCAGTTGAGATCCCCGAAATAATCGTTCAGGATTTCATACATTGACATCAATCGTTTGGCCATTTTTCTGGATTTCTTCATTTATGATTTGAGATGAACAGTGAGCGCATGGAATTAGAGAGGGGGGGGATGTTTTTTCCTCCCCCCCCTCTTCATCTTACTGCCGAATCACAATGTAGAACTGCGACCTGCCCCGTTTGATCAGAACGAGGACGCTTTTATTGGAACTTACCTTTGACATCACATCGACATAGTTCTCCAGATCGGAGATTCTTGTCTTGTTCACCTGCAAAACGATATCGTTTTCCTGTATCCCTGCCTGCTTCGCCGGTCCGTCCGCTTTTACTCCCGTTACGATAACACCCGTCGTTCCCGCAAGGCCAAGGTGCTCGGCTATCTCCGGAGTTATTTCCTGTACGGTCATTCCGAAATACTCCTCGCCTTTTGTCGCCTTTGCAAGCGTCTTCTCTTCCGTTCTTTCTGTCACTGTCACCACAAAGTTCTTTCTATCGCCGTTCCGCAAGGCCCGTACCGAAATTTTCTTGCCCACGGGGATGAGCGCAACGGCCCGCAGCAATTCGTGGGTATCCTTTATCTTTGTGCCGTCTATCTCCACGATCACGTCGCCCGTTTTTATTCCCGCCTTGTCTGCGGGATCACCTTCAAAGACATCCGAGACGAGTGCACCCTCTTTCATTTCGAGATTGAGGTTCTTGGCGATCTCCTCCGTGATATCCTGCACCGAGACACCGAGCCAACCGCGCACCACCTTACCTTCTGCCTTCAGTTGCTCCAGTATCTGCTTTGCCATATCTATCGGAATCGCAAATCCGATCCCCTGTCCCTGGGCGATAATCGCCGTATTGATTCCCACCACCTCTCCATCGAGATTAAAGAGCGGCCCTCCGCTGTTTCCTGGATTAATGGAGGCATCTGTCTGGATAAAATTATCATAGGGCCCGGCACCGATTACCCTTCCCTTTGCACTGACGATTCCCGCCGTAACCGTCTGCGAAAGGCCGAAGGGATTTCCTATGGCAACGACCCAGTCACCGACACGAATATCTTCCGACACCCCCAGAGTCGCTAAGGGAAGGCTGTTTTCCGGCTCTATTTTGAGAAGGGCTATATCGGTATTCTTGTCTTTCCCGATTACCTCTGCCACATACTCTTTTTCATCGGAGAGCCTCACCAGGATCTCGTCGGCTTTGTCAATGACGTGATAATTGGTAAAAAGGTATCCGTCCTTGCTGATTATAAAGCCCGAACCGAGGCTCTTCTTTTTGAACTCCCGCTCAGGCATATCTCCAAAGAATCTCTTGAAGAATTCATCCTCTCCGAAAAATTTTTCAAAGGGTGATCCCTTAAAGGGAGTCCTGAACTGGCGCATGCCTCCCGTTTTTATGGTCTGCGTTGTACTGATATTGACCACAGCGGGTTTCAGTTCTTCCGCCAAATCGGCGAAAGAGAGAGGGGCCATGACGATTGTTCCCTTCTGGGCAGCTATTGCATCTTGCGATGATAGTTCCAGCGGTGTCCTTACAAACCGAATTGTACCCATAAAGGAGATTACAAAAGCCACGATAAGCACTACCATCAAAAACGACAAAAAGAGCTTCCTGTTTTTTTTCTTTTCGGAATTCATACATCCTCCCTGTGATAAATATTGTAATTCTCCTTTTATTACCTTTTGTTACCCCTCCTGCCTTACGGGGTTTACCAGCTTACCAATACCTTCTATTTCGATTGTAATTATATCACCATCTTTCAGAAAAACGGGCGGCTCCCTTGTAAATCCAACACCTTCCGGAGTCCCCGTCAAGATAAGCGTCCCGGGATAAAGCGTCATTGATTGACTGAGATCGCTTACGATTGAGGAAACATCGAAGATCATGTTCGATGTATTGGAATCCTGCATTACCCTATCATTCAGAATTGCACGGATCGGGAGATCATCGGGATCTTCGATCTCATCTGCCGTCACCATATAAGGACCGAGCGGACAGAATGTATCGAAGCTCTTGCCTCGGGCCCACTGACCCTTCTGCTTAAATATCTGCCAGTCTCGTGCACTCACATCATTAGCACATGTATATCCAAATATGGAGCTTCTTGCATCATCCACCGATAGATTTCTCGCTTTTTTGCCAATAATTACGGCAAGTTCCGCCTCGTAATCAACCTCATCGGGGGCAATGCGGGGAAGCACTATGGGCAAACCCGGACCCACGACACTGTTTGTACCCTTAAGAAAGAGGACCGGGCTTTCGGGCTCCTTTACCTTTGTCTCCGCTGCATGCTCTTTGTAATTTAATCCGAGACAGAGAATATTAACGGGTGTGATGGGGGGAAGAATCGTATTGATTTTCTCCCATTTTTCAGTCACTTCTAATTCGTTAAAAATGTCCCCTTCTATCACTCTTGAAACATCAGGAGTTTTCGTGTCAAAAACTCCGGTCAACACCCTGTCGTCCTCTGAAAGGAACCGTATGATCTTCATTGGCGGTTTCGCTTTTACCTTTCCCTAAATATCGATTTCTATAATACTATAATGACTAATTTTCAATATGCAAATCCGAAGCGAACCGTTCCGTCATGCAAGGCGTATCAACAACGCCATAATGTGAAAAAATATAATGAATCATAACACCTGCAAGACATAAGACGACAGGTGTTATGGCTAAGATTTGAAGCACCATCGATCTAATAATGGAAAAAATGAAAAATACGACTCTCTCCAGGGAGTGAAGAACATTGTGCAATTATCAAGGAATCCGTCCCTCCATTTAATGGTCAGCTACCTTCATGCAGTAATATCGTCAACGATCGAGAGCTTCTTCGGCCAGGATTTTTTGTACCCGCTCGAGTTCCTCGGGCGTATCGACCTCCACAGAATCGTGTTCTGTCTCTACTACCTTTATTTTGTATCCATTCTCGAGGGCCCTCAACTGCTCCAGGGCCTCCAGTTTTTCAAGGTATCCCTCCGGGAGCCCCGTAAAGGTCACCAGAAAGTCCTTTCGGTAGGAATATATGCCGTGATGTTTATAATAGGAAACCTCGTTATTTTTGTCTCTTACATAGGGAATCGCAGCGCGCGAGAAATAGAGAGCAAAGTGATCCTCATCGAAAACGACCTTCACGGCGTTCGGGTGGTGTATCTCCTCTTCCCTCCGTATCCGGTAGACAAGGGTGCAGAAATCCAACAGGGAATCATCCAGAAGGGGGGCGACCACCTCGTCGATCTGAGAAGGGTGAAAGAGTGGCTGGTCTCCCTGTATGTTGACGACAATATCGGAATCCTCGAGATCAAGAGATTGAATGGCCTCGGCGATCCTGTCCGTCCCCGAACGGTGCCTATCAGAGGTTGGTATTACATTTCCTCCGAACTTCTTGACGGCCGAGAGTATCCTTTCATCATCCGTTGCCACCGCCACATGGGACACCGATTTCGATCGCAAAACCCTCTCATAGACATGCTGTATCATCGGTTTCCCCGCAATATCCGCGAGGGGTTTCCCCTCAAACCGAGAAGAGCTGTAGCGGGCAGGTATGATACAGATTACCCGAGGCATTTTTCACCCCCGGCGAGATACTTTTTGACATAATCGGCAACGGCGTCCTCGAGAGAATGAAAGGAGAGGGGACATCCCGCGAGACGGAGTTTGTCCATCCGCGCTTCGGTAAAGTACTGATACTGTTCGCGTATCGCCTCCGGCATGTCGACATATTCGATCTTTGGGTCCTTCCCGGCGGCGGAGAACACCGCCTTTACCAGGTCATTCCATGTCCTCGCCTTCCCCGTTCCGAGGTTGAAGATACCGTTCACTTCCCGATTCTGAAAAAGCCACCAGAGAACGTCGATACAATCCTTTACATAGACAAAATCCCTCTCCTGTTCCCCGTCGCCGTACTCGGGCCTGTGGGATTTAAAGAGCCGTACCTTTCCGGTCTCACCGATCTGCCCGAAGGACTTATGGATGACGCTCCTCATGTCACCCTTGTGGTATTCGTTTGGTCCGAAGACGTTAAAGAACTTGATCCCCGCCATCTTCGCCTCCAGCTTGTTTCTCATAACCCAGAGATCGAAGAGCTGTTTGGAATACCCGTACATGTTGATCGGCTTGAGTGCCGCCACCGAATCACTGTCATCTGAAAACCCTAACGATCCGTCACCATAGGTTGCCGCACTGCTCGCGTAGATAAATCGAATATCCCTCTTTACGGCCCAGTCGGCGAGGTTGACACTGTAGCGGTAATTGTTTTCCATCAGGTAATCGGCGTCACGTTCGGTGGTTGATGAACAGGCCCCCATATGGATTATACCGCTTATCGGAAAGGGGACATCATCTTCCAGGACCATATCGAGGAAATCATCTTTGTGAATATAATCATTATAGCGTAAGTTGACGAGATTTTTCCACTTTTCAGATGTTCCCAGTTCGTCGACCACGATGATGTCATCAATGCCCTCGTTATTTAATTTCCATACAATGGCGCTCCCGATAAATCCCGCGCCTCCCGTTACGATAATCATTGCTTTCAGCTCCTTGAAATAGGCTACAGCACCGTTGCGGCCTTTTGAATCCCTCCCTTTATTGTTTCCAGCCTCTCTTCCGCCATCTTTACCGGTATGATCATAAAGAGCGTCCTGGCGAGTATCTCCTCGGCATGGGGGATATGGTCGGTGGTATATTCCACTTTTCCCTTATAATCGGGACAGGTGAAGGGGTATTTTTTCGAATTCGCTGTGGACCAGGCTATAAGATGCTCCCATCTCGGCGCGTAATGCCACGCATTATCCTTGTAGTAGATTGTGTCGACACCTTCCTCTTTGAGGACACTCTGGAATTCCCTTGCCGACGCCTCATCGGGAAGATTAAATCCCAGAAAAGTCGCCGTATCACCATCGGGATCGAAGAGTTTTCTGAACCCTATTCCCGGCACACTTACGAGTGCCTCCTTTACGGCCTTCTTGTTTTTCCTCTGCTCGCCTACGATATAGTCGAGTTTTCTCAGTTGGGCCAAACCGACGGCGCCCTGAAATTCATTCATCCGAAAATTGAACCCGAGAATGGTTCTCCCTTCGAGACCCCTTCCCACATTCGGGTTGTGATCATGACCGTGATCGTGATACCAGTCGGACCGATCATAGAGTCCCTTGTCATTCGTTAAGACCATTCCCCCCTCACCGGTGGTCATGGTTTTATAGTAATCAAAACTCAAAATGCTCATATCGCCGAACGTGCCGAGTTTCCTGCCTTTATAGCTCCCTCCGCAGGCCTGCGCATTGTCCTCGAGGACCAGAAGATTGTGGCGTTTCGCAACATTGATGATCTCTTCAATATTCGCCGGTGCCCCGCACATATGGACGGGGATGACCGCCTTCGTATATGGTGTTATCCTCTCCTCAAAAGCCACAGGATCTAAATTCAGCGAATCGTCAATATCGGTCATTATAGGAATGGCCCCCACTTCAAGCACCGCTTCGTAGGTGGCAATAAAATCAAAGGCCGGCACGACCACTTCATCCCCCGGACCGATATCAAGTGCCGTCATCGCCACCTTGAGGGCAGCCGAACCGGAGGTCACACCGAGGCTGTGGTTAATGCCGAGGTATTTTGCAAAGGCCTCTTCAAACTCTTTCACCTTGTAGATGCCCTTTCTCTCATTATCAAACTCGTATCTCGCGAACACCCCCGTTTCCAGGATATCCATAACTTCCTTCATCTCTTCCTTTCCAATAAGCTCAGATCCTGCCATTTCTCTCCTCCACGTTTAATCAATTGTTCTTTTTAAAAGGCATCTTCATATATCTCTATGGCATCCTCCACCGTTACCGTGCGCGGATTGTTCGCAAGCGGCCTGGCAACGGTCATGGCCATCTCCGCAAGTTCCGGAAAATCTTCCCTTTCCACGCCCAGGGTCTCGAGGGTGTCATTGATGTCACAGTCATGGATCAGTTCCTCGACGGCACCAACAGCCATGTCTGCCGCCTCACGGAGAGACAGATCCTCCACAGCCTCCCCCATAACCTCCGAAACGATCGCAAGTTTCTCGATTGCGCCGGGAAGGTTGAACTGCATCACCGCGGGAAGGAGAACCGTATTCGCCATTCCGTGGGGAATTCCGTATTTCCCACCGAGGGGATAGGAAAGCGAATGCACGGCGGTAACGCCCGCATTTGCAAGCCCTAGTCCTGCATATAAACTGCCCAGTAACATGGCCTCACGGGCAACGATATCATCACCGTTATGCACACAGGTTCGGAGGCTTGATGCAATAAGTTCCATCGCCTCAAGGGAAAACATCTCGCTCATGGGGCTCGCATTTTTAGACGTATATGATTCCAGGGCATGACAGAAGGCATCCACTCCTGTTGATGCCGTCACAGCTGGAGGCACGCTCAGGGTCAAAACCGGGTCGAGAAGGGCGATCTCCGGATAGAGATAGGGGCTGTTCATCCCCTCTTTCTTCTTTAAATCACTCCTGATAAAGACCGAGGTAAAGGTGACCTCGCTCCCGGTACCGGCCGTGGTCGGTATCATTATCTTAGGAAGACCGGGGCCTGGAATATTATTCAAGCCCAGATAATCCTTGGCTTTTCCTTTGTTTGCGGCGATCACGGATATGGCCTTTGCCGTATCCATCGCGCTCCCTCCCCCTATTCCTATCACAATATCAGATTTTGTCTTCAGTGCTACCTTCGCACCCTCGTCGGCCAACTCCAGCGGGGGCTCTGCTTCAACCCTGTCATAGAGTGTATAGGTCATGCCGATTCCTTCAAAAAGCGCTGCTATCTTTTCCCGATAGCCGGCATCGGCAAGATTTTTATCGATCAATATCATGGGGCGCTTCCCCCCCAGTTCATCGATATACTCACCGAGTTTCTCAAAAGAACCGCTTCCGAAGACGATTTTTTTTGCTCCCGTAAACGAAAATGTCTTTTCCATTGTATTCTCTCCATCCAAATAGATTCGGGAAACAACCCGTCATGGCATCTCACATTGCAGACAGATCACGTGCTTCCCCTGTGCTTTGTTTCATCACTTTAGTATCGAAAACTATTAAGTTTCTACATAGGTAAAGTCAAGTTTTTTGTTTTTCCCCTGCCGTAGAGGTTGATCTGCCGGCAGACACCCCTGATAATTTTCACATCCCTCGCGGTGAGATTGAGCCTGGAAAATATATTCCTAATACTTACCATCGCATAGTCGGGATTTTCTGGATATATGTAATTCATCTTCATGAGGATCTCCTGTATATGGTCATACATCCCCTCTTTTTCGGCAGATGTTCGAGTTTGGGGGTGAAGCTCGAATTCGATCCATTGCAGGCCGTAAAGACCTCATAGGATACGATCATGACGGAATGGGAGAGGTTTATCGAACGCATCCGTTCCGATGTGGGGATACTGACCAGCATATCGCAGTATTTCAATTCGCTGTTCGTAAGCCCCCTGTCTTCGGGTCCGAACAATAATCCAACCTCATTTTTTTTGACTATCGGGGCAATTGCTTGTGCCATTTCCCGGGGATCCGTTATCGCCCTTTTCAGGTTAGTGTTTCCGCGCCGCGCGGTCGTCCCGACGATATATCGAAAGGGAGCAAGCGCCTCCCGCAGGTTCTCATGGTATTCAATTTTATCAACCACGTCAGCTGCAAGGTGTGTCGACATGCGATTCATCTCTTCCCTGTCGTATTCGGCCCCGCCGACGACCACTATTTTTTCAATCCCCATGTTCTTTGCACACCTCGCCACGGAACCGATATTACCCGGATACTTGGGCCCCTTGAGAACTATGGTGACATTTTCAAGCCTCGCCCTTGCGTGCATTTGTTCTTTTACAACCTCCTTTTGCTGTTGCACTTCGATCCTTCTTATCTTAAAATTCAGCGCTAATCAAATACTAGGGTGAAATCGGAGACAATGGACAGGTTCGAGGACATACTCACTGAGGCATCATGGAAAATAAATGTTCCGCTCGGCGACGGAGAAAGGACCCTCCTTACGAAATATTACGAGGAATTGATCTTCTGGAACAAAACCATCTCTCTCGTTTCTGTCAAGTCTCCCCTCGATATTCCCATAAAACACTTCATCGATTCACTGACCGTCCTCCATTTCATAGAAAAAAGAGCGTCCAGACTGCTCGATCTCGGTTCCGGCGCGGGGTTTCCCGGCATTCCCCTCAAGATAGTACTGAGGCGGCTTAAGCTCACCCTTGTGGAATCATCGAGAAAAAAGGCCTCCTTTCTAAAAAATGTGACGCGGAAACTCGATCTCGACGACGTCACCATCGTAAACGAGAGAGTCGAATCGATCCTGGAGGAAAAGGATCATCGGGGGTCCTATGATATTGTGATATCGAGGGCCACCTTCAAGCTCCCCGAGCTGATCGAAAGGGGGGCTCCCTTTTTGTCCTCCGGCGGAACACTGATAGCGATGAAGGGTAAAAATACAGCTATCGAGCTCAGTGAGTCATCGGGCCTGGCCCTGAAAAAGGGTCTCGCCCTTCCTGAATGCTACGATATCGAACTCCCCATTACGGGACATAAAAGAAAAATCCTGTTACTTAAAAAACTCCCCCGAATTTAAAAATATCCCTTCTCAAAAATCCCTTTCTATGGTAGCGTCTCATAAGTTGTCTTCCTTTAAAATCCCGACAAAGAATTGCAATAAATAGTGAAGAAAATCATATGTATAGCCAATCAGAAAGGTGGCGTTGGCAAAACGACAACGGCCATAAACCTCGCGGCATCCCTGGCCGCAGCGGAGAAGAGAACCCTCCTCATAGATTGCGACCCGCAGGGAAATGCCACCAATGGCGTTGGGATCGATAAGGAGGCTGTCAAGGGGAAGAATCTTTATCAAGCATTAATCGACAAGATTCCGATAGAAGAGACTGTTTTTTCTACTGATATACCGACGCTCGACGTTGTGCCTTCAAATCAGAACCTTATCGGTGTCGAGGTGGAATTTGTATCGCTTCAGGATCGGGAAACGAGACTCAAAAAGATCCTTAAAAACATTGACCCCTCGTACGAGTATATTATCATCGATTGTCCGCCCTCTTTAGGATTTTTGACCGTCAATTCACTGGTTGCATCCGATCATCTCATCATTCCTCTGCAATGTGAGTACTTTGCCCTCGAGGGACTTGGTCAACTTTTAAAAACGATGAAGCTCGTTCAGGCGCGTCTGAACCCGACGCTTGCGCTTGCCGGCATACTTCTCACCATGTTCGATACGAGAAACCGGCTTTCTCACAGGGTGGCGGAAGAGGTCAATAAATACTTCGGGTCCCAGGTTTTCAAGACGATTATACCCAGAAATGTAAGGCTCTCTGAAAGTCCCAGCCACGGACTTCCGATTATCCTTTACGATATCAATTCCCGTGGTGCGCTTTCATATATGAAACTTGCCAGGGAAATATTAGAAAATGGAAGGATATAAATGTCCAAAAAGAACGCGTTAGGAAAGGGTCTTGGTGCCATCTTTTCAGATCTCGTTGATGATGACTCGGGTAACCCTACGTTCTCTATGTGCGGCATCGAGGAGCTCTCGCCGAACAGGTTTCAGCCGCGCAAGGTATTTGACGGGGACGAAGAGAAGAGCCTCGTCGCCTCAATAAAGAAAAACGGCATCATTCAGCCGATAATCGTCAGAAAATCGAATTCCGGCTACGAAATCATAGCGGGCGAGCGGCGCTGGAGAGCGGCCCAGGCGGCGGGAATGAAAGATGTGCCTATCATAATCAGAGATGCCGAGGATATCGATATCGCGGAAATATCACTCATCGAAAACATCCAGCGCGAGGAGCTGAATCCCGTCGAAGAGGCCGAGGCATATCAGACACTTGTCAGTAAATTCAGGCTCTCTCAGGAGGAAATTTCTTCACGTGTCGGAAAAGATCGTACGACGATTGCAAACTTCATGAGACTCCTCAGGCTTCCTCCCGCGGCAAAAGAGGCCCTTGCAAGAAAAACTATCTCCACCGGTCACGGGAGGTCCCTCCTTTCACTCGACTCGAAAGATCAGCAGATAGCGACGCTCAAAGAAATTCATAGAAAGAAACTGAGTGTCAGGGAGACGGAACGGCTTGTTAAGAGACTCTCGAGCCCGGAAGGTAAAAAGAAAAAACCGGTTAAGAGCAACAATCTTCTGGAGATTGAGAGAAGACTTTCCAGAAAATTCATGACGAAGGTGAATATACGACAATCAAAAAGAGGCGGAACCCTGGAGATACGATTTCTGTCTAATGAAGATCTGGACAGGCTGCTCAATATCATAATAAAAGAATAATTTTCGCTTCCGTTGTTGTTATTCATTAACAAATGTATTAGAACAATGTTATCAACAGCTGTTGATAACATTGTTTATAGGGGTCTGGTAATTTGGAATCTATATGGTCTGAAGGAACCAACATTATTAAAGAAAAGGTAAGCCAGCAGAACTTCGACACCTGGATAAGGCCTATTAGAATCTCATCCATAGAAGAGAATAATATCTACCTTTCCGTACCGAATAAATTTTTTAGGGAGTGGCTCATAGAAAATTATCTTTCTATAATAAATAACGCCCTCTCCGGTGTCATTGGCACTGTCGTCAATATAAATTTCCTTGTGAAGAAGGACGATTCGGTTGCACCAATCCCGATACAGCAAAAGAAAAAAAAGGTAAAAAAGGGACCGGTAGTCAGGAAGTTACATCCCTCGCTCAATCCAAATTACAGTTTTGAACGGTTTATTGTCGGTGCGTCAAATCAGTTTGCCCATGCTGCCGCCATCTCTGTGGCTGAACAACCGGCGTCAAACTACAACCCGCTTTTTATATACGGGGGTGTCGGACTTGGTAAGACCCATCTGATAAACGCCATCGGTTTGTACACCTATACCATTCATGCAAACAAAGGCGTTCTCTATGTTTCGGCTGAGCAGTTTATGAATGAACTCATAAATTCCATCCGTTATGATAAGATGCCCAATTTCAGGGAAAAGTTCAGAAAGATAGATTTTCTTCTGATTGACGATATTCAATTCATCGCCGGTAAAGAGAGGACACAGGAGGAGTTTTTCCACACCTTCAACACCCTTCACGATTCGGGTAAACAGATCGTGGTGACAAGCGATAAGTTTCCCAAAGATATACCAAAACTAGAGGGGAGGCTGCGATCACGATTTGAGTGGGGTCTTATAGCGGACATTCAGCCACCGGAGTTGGAAACCAGGGTCGCAATCGTCGAAAAAAAGGCCTACGAAAACAATATGAACATCTCAAGTGATGTAACCCACTATATAGCTTCGGTGGCTGACTCAAATATAAGGGAACTGGAAGGCATGCTCACCAGAGTAGCTGCTTACTCATCGCTTACGGGAAGGGAAACAGATATCGATGTAGTAAAAGAGGTTTTTAAAAACCTCCTCAAGCAGAGAAAGAGTAAAAAGATAACGGTTGATGAAATCATAAAGGTCGTCGCATTAAAATTTAACATTAAGGTCTCGGATATAAAATCTCAAAAGAAAAATAAAAACCTAATCTTACCACGGCAGATAGTCATGTACATATCGAGACAGCTGACCGATCTCTCTTTTCCTGACATAGGAAGTAAGGTAGGGGGAAGAGATCATTCAACGGTAATATATTCCGCAAACAAGGTAAAAAAAATAGTGAATACGGATACGGAAGTAAAAAAGATTGTGGAAGAAATAGAGGAGACGTTGCAAACAAAATCCTAACAGGTAAATAACAGGAAAGGTAGTTAAAAAAACGAGTAAAGCAGGGAGGTAGAGTCGACTGTTAACATATTAACAGTCTCTACTATTACTACTAAATATCTTTTTTATTAAATAGTAAAGGCAGGTGTCATAATGGAATTTTCTATGGATAGAAATCTTTTCCTGGCGGGGGTTCAAAGAACACTTGGTATTGTAGAGAGGAAAACAACCATACCGATACTGAATAATATACTCCTCAGTGCAGGGGATAATAAAATCAGAATGGTGGCAACAGACAGAGAAATAGGCCTGATTGCAGATTATGAAGCGACCGTGAAGGTACCTGGAAAAATTACGGTGGCGGCGCGGAAATTGTCGGAGATGCTGCGTGAGATAGAGGGAGACGTTATAGACTTTAAAAAACTTGATAACAACTGGGTAAATATTACCTGTGACAAGGTTGCCTATAGGATTCCAGGTATTCCGGCAGATGATTATCCTGAAGTTGTCGAAGAGGCAGATGAAGGTTTCTTCAGGATGAAGAGTGATATCTTCAAGGAGATGATAGGTAAAACCATGTTTGCCATATCTACCGATGAGATGAGACCGGGTCTCAACGGTGTCTATTTTGAGTGTAAAAGGGGCAAGGTCGGGATGGTGGCAACCGATGGTCACCGGTTGTCGATCGTTTCCATGGATATAGGGGATGAGGATTCCATTCATGAAGATATGGAGGGGATTATTATTCCGAGAAAAGGGGTTAGTGAGATACGGAAGCTTGTCGAAGATGGAGGTGATTATATCGAGATGGCGATCAGGGATCGCAGGGCCTGTGTCTTTAAAAAAGACAGTACCATCTTAAGGGTAATGCTTATCGATGCCGAGTATCCAGACTACAAGAAGGTGATGCCCAAGGATGATGGGACGGATATACAGATTAACCGGGATAAGATGCTGCGTTCGCTGAAAAGGATGAGCGTTATGTCCAGTGAAAGATTCAGCGGCGTAAAAATAGAGGTTGCAGGAGGCAAGCTTCTCCTTAGTTCTATAAATCCCGATGTGGGAGAGGCAAAGGATGAAATCGATATATCCTATCAGGGTGAAAATATGACAGTGGGATATAATGTTCGGTATCTTATCGATGCCATTGATGTTATTCACGAGGATACCATTTCTTTAATGATGAGGGGAAAAGAAGGTCCCGGTGTCATACAGCCGACGGAGAATAAAAATTACATGTGTATTGTAATGCCGATAAAATTAAGGGAGGAGTAGTTGTAATCAATTGAAAGAATCATACGAAGCTGAAAATATAAAAGTATTGGAAGGCCTGCAGGCTGTCCGCAAAAGGCCCGCCATGTATATTGGAACTACGGGCAAGGAAGGTCTTCATCACCTGGTTTATGAAGTTGTTGATAATAGTATCGACGAGGCATCGTCAGGGTACTGCGACACCATAGAGGTCAAGATACGTCTCGATAATAGTGTGACTGTCGTGGATAACGGCAGGGGAATACCCGTGGGTATGCACAAGACCGAGAAGGTATCAGCGGCCGAGGTAGTGATGACAAAGCTCCACGCCGGAGCGAAGTTCAGCAATGACAGCTATAAGATATCGGGTGGGCTCCATGGAGTCGGTGTGTCTGTCGTTAATGCCCTTTCAAGCTATCTCGAACTGGAGGTGAGAAGAGAGGAAAAGGTTTACCGTCAGACCTACGCGAGAGGGATACCGAATGAAGCACTCGAGGAGGTGGGAACGACAAAGAGGAGGGGAACAAAAGTCACCTTCAGACCCGATGCGGAAATATTCGAAGAAACGGAATTCAGCTTTGATATTCTCTCTAACAGGTTGCGAGAACTTGCCTTTTTAAACAAGGGAGTAAAGATTGTTTTCAAGGATGAAAGGACAGATAAAAAAAATGAGTTTTTCTACAAGGGAGGCATCCTTTCATTCGTTGAATATATAAACAGAAACAAAAAAACGCTTCATAAGAAGCCGATCTATATCAGCGGTGAGAAGGACGACTGTGAAATAGAAGTGGCGCTCCAATATAATGATTCCTATATGGAAAATGTATTTTCCTTTGCCAATAGTATCAATACGACGGAAGGAGGTACACACCTCATAGGTTTCAGAACGGCCCTTACCAGGGTGGTTAATAATTATGCAATGAGCAATAATATACTCAAGAACGGGAAGACATCGCTCCGCGGTGAGGATGTGAGAGAGGGTCTCGCCTGTGTCATAAGCGTCAAGATAAAACAGCCGCAGTTCGAGGGACAGACAAAGACAAAACTTGGAAACAGTGAGGTAAAGGGCCTCGTCGAGACCGTTATCTATGATAAACTGGGAAGCTATCTCGAAGAAAATCCTACAGTTGCGAGGCAGGTTATCGCGAAGTCCGTCGATGCTGCAAGGGCAAGAGATGCGGCCAGAAAGGCGCGCGAACTTACCAGGAGAAAGTCATCACTCGAGGTTTCGGCACTCCCGGGAAAACTGGCAGACTGCCAGGAAAAGGATCCGGCAAACAGCGAGATTTATCTCGTGGAGGGTGATTCGGCGGGCGGCTCGGCAAAGCAGGGGAGAGACAGAAGCAATCAGGCAATCCTTCCCCTGAGGGGAAAGCTGTTGAATGTGGAAAAGGCACGATTCGACAAAATGCTCAGCAACAACGAGATCAAGGTCATCATTACAGCCCTGGGGACCGGTATAGGAGAAGGAGACTTCGATGTCAGCAAACTCCGGTATCACAAGGTGATAATCATGACCGATGCCGACGTGGATGGTTCTCATATCAGGACGCTGCTTCTGACCTTCTTTTTCAGATATATGAAGGAGTTGGTGGAGCGGGGCAATCTCTATATAGCCCAGCCACCCCTTTTTAAGATGACGTTAAATAAAAAGGACATCTACATCAATAATGAAGAGGATATGAATACCTTCATTCTGGAAAAAGGGGTCAATAAGGTCAATGTAGTCACGGGAGACGGCAGCCGCATCACCGGAAATCGCCTCCTTTCCCTTATGCAAAAGGGCATAAGACTGGATGAAATCCTGGAAAAGTTTGCAAAGAGCGGCAAGAACAGGTCCGTTGTCAGGCTGCTAGCCGGAGACCCGGCGTTTTCCAGGGCTGATTTTACGGACGAGGAACGTTTGTTGAAAATAGGAAAGAGGATCGCCAGTGCCATAGGGAAAGACGTGACCTCCTGCTGGACCAACGAAGACATGGAAAAGGGGGGCTACAAGCTCTTCTTCAATATAAACGAAAACGGCGAGGAACATACCACGTGGATAGGCAGAGATATATTCAACCTTCCCAAGTTTTCCGAGGTAAAGGGACTCTTCGAGCAGATGAGCGTCCTCGGCGAAGCCCCTTATACACTGGCAGAAAACGGCGGTGATACTGGCGAGGAAAGACAATTCGAGAGTATGAATGCTCTCATAGACTATGTAGTAAATGTGGGGAAAAAAGGGATCGCCGTGCAGCGTTACAAAGGATTGGGGGAAATGAATCCCGAGCAGCTCTGGAATACGACCATGGATCCCGAAAAGAGAACCCTTCTTCAGGTCAAAGTGGAAGACATGATTGCTGCCGATGAGATTTTTACCACCCTTATGGGAGATCAGGTTGAGCCCAGAAGGGACTTTATATTTAAAAACGCACTCAATGTGTCAAACCTGGATATATAAGAAGAAACGGAGCAATAGCGTATTCATACCTGCCTGTTTACACCTGGTCTGAGTAAATTCGCAAAGCAGATTGACACTGACAGTATATTTTTTTTGGTTTTAGGAGGATAGAATGAATCAGCTGTACCAGCGCAATATACCGGTTACAATAGAAGAGGAGATGAAAAAATCCTATATGGATTATGCCATGAGCGTGATCGTCGGTCGTGCAATTCCCGACGTCAGGGATGGCCTGAAACCGGTTCACAGAAGGGCTCTCTTTGCAATGTCTGACCTCGGTAACCGCTGGAACAGACCCTATAAGAAATCGGCGAGAATTGTGGGCGACATCATCGGTAAATATCATCCCCATGGTGATCAGGCCGCCTATGATACTATCGTAAGAATGGCCCAGGATTTTTCCATGCGCTATCCCCTCGTCGATGGCCAGGGCAACTTCGGGTCCGTGGACGGTGATCCCCCTGCGGCGATGAGATATACGGAGATACGGATGGAGCGGATCACCGAGGAACTCCTCGCAGATCTGGAAAAGGATACCGTCGATTTTATTCCCAATTATGACGAATCTCTTCAGGAACCGGTCATACTTCCTGCCAAGATACCGACCCTTCTTCTAAACGGCTCGTCCGGGATAGCCGTGGGTGTCACCACCAACATACCTCCCCATAATCTGAGCGAGGTCGTTGACGGCATCATCGAGCTCATCCAGAATCCCGAGCTTTCGATTGACGAGCTCATGCTCTTTATCAAGGGTCCCGATTTCCCCACTGCCGGCTTCATCAACGGAAAACAGGGCATCATACAGGCCTACAGGACGGGAAGGGGTATCATCAGGGTCCGTGCACGGGCCATCATAGAGCGAAACGCCAGGAACGACAGGGAGAGCATCGTCATTACGGAAATACCCTATATGGTAAACAAGGCCTCCCTTATCGAAAAGATCTCCGATCTGGTGAAGGAGAAGAAGATAAACGGAATCGCTGACCTGAGAGACGAATCGGACAGGGAAGGGATGCGGATCGTCATCGACCTGAAGCGCGATGAGATCTCCGGGGTTATCCTCAACCAGCTCTATAAACACACACAGATGCAGTCAAGCTTCGGCATTATCATGCTTGCCATAGAAAACGGTCAGCCGAAGATCTTCAATCTGAAGCAGCTCCTTCAAAGTTTTATTAATTTCAGGAAACAGGTCGTCACGAGAAGGACCATGTTCGATCTCGCCAAGGCCAAGGAGAGACTCCATATACTGGAAGGCCTGATCATCGCCCTCGATAATATTGACGAGGTCATCGCCGTCATTAAGGGATCGGCGAATGCGAAGGAGGCGGAAACTGCGCTCTGTTCCCGGTTCGGATTGAGCGAGATCCAGGCACGGGCCATCTTGGAGATGCGGCTTCAGAGACTGACCGGCCTGGAGAGGGACAAGATACGGGACGAACATACGGAAATCACGGCCCTTGTCAGGAAGCTTGAGGGAATTCTGGCAGATCCCCAGAAGATACTGAACATTATCATAGAAGAACTGGAAGATGTTCAAAAGCGGTACGGTGATCCGAGGAGGACAGAGATCGTTTTCGACAGCGAGGAAATCGACATCGAGGATATGATCGTCGAGGAGAATATGGTGGTCACCATCACCCACCAGGCATATATCAAGAGAAACCCCTCAAGCCTCTATCGCAGCCAGCATCGCGGCGGCCGGGGCAAGGTCGGGATGGGAACGAAGGAAGACGATTTCGTAGAGAGGCTTTTTGTGGCCTCGACGCACAGCCATATTCTTTTCTTTACGAATACGGGACGTGTGCACTGGCTCAAAATTTACCAGATTCCCCAGGCAGGACGTGCTGCGAAGGGGAAGGCCATCGTTAACCTCATCGGAATATCGAGCGGTGAAAAAATCAGCGCCGTCCTTCCCGTGACGGAATTTGTCGAGGAAAAATATGTGGTTATGGCCACGAAACGGGGGATTATCAAGAAGACCAAGCTTATGGCATATTCCCATCCCCGAGCGGGGGGCATCATCGCCATCACGATGGATGAAGGCGATGAACTGATCGATGTGAGGCTCACCGACGGGAATCAGGATATCTTTCTCGGCACCAGGATGGGAAAGGCGATCCGGTTCAAGGAAACCGATGCCAGACCCATAGGGAGAACCTCCCGGGGCGTCACGGGGATCAGGATGGCGAAGGCCGATGAAGTCATAGGCATGGAGATACTGGGTGAGACGAATTCCATCCTGACCGTGTCGGAGAATGGCTACGGTAAGAGGACGGAGATTAAGGAATACAGGGTCCAGGCCAGGGGAGGAAAGGGTATCATCAATCTGAAGACGGTACCGAAGATCGGATATGTCTCGGGAATCAAGCAGGTTGTAGGAGACGAAGATGTGATCCTGATCAGCGATTCGGGGAAGATAATTCGAATGAGGGTGGATGAAGTTTCGCTCTTGCATAGAAGTACCCAGGGTGTAAAACTGATAGGACTCGACGAGGACGAACGATTCGTGGGGCTGGCCAGGGCCGAGAGGGAAGATGAAGAAGAATATTTGCCTGAGGATTCCGCAATCGAAATCATTCCTGAGGAAGATATCCCGGATGAATCTGTGTGATGGAACGATACAGGACATTTGACCATACCGCCGATCTCGGGCTGGAGATTTACGGGCGGGACGAAAAGGAACTCTTTTCCAATGCCGCCTTTGCCCTCTTCGACACCATGACAGATATAGGGAGTATCGCCTTAGGAGAAAAAAGGACAGTCAGGACGGAAGGTTCGGACCGCGAAGATTTACTTGTCAATTTTATGAGGGAGATCCTATCTCTTTACCACATTGAGGGATTCTTAACGGGACGTTTCGCCGTTTCCGAACTGAACGAACATTTTCTCTCGGGTGAGGCGGAAGGAGAGATCTTCGATCCGAAAAAGCACGGCATAAATACAGAGATAAAGGCCGTCACCTATCACCAGGTAGAAATCGCTCCCACCTCGGATGGGTTCAAGGGGCGGGTCATCTGTGATGTCTGATATCAGGATAGAAAAACTCGACGATTACCGGTGGATTATCCCCCCGGTGGGAGGGATGCGTGTCCCCGGCATGATCTATTCCAGCAGGGATATGATAGGCGGTATCGCTACCGACGAGAGCCCGAAACAGGTCGCCAATGTGGCACACCTTCCCGGAATTATTAATTATTCTATGGCCATGCCCGATATGCACTGGGGGTATGGATTCCCCATAGGGGGAGTGGCCGCCTTTGATGCCGACGATGGCATTATTTCTCCCGGAGGAGTCGGCTACGACATCAACTGTGGCGTCCGTCTCATGACGACCAGACTCCACTTCGACGAGATAAAAAATAGAGTGACCGACCTTGTCACAGCCCTTTTCAGGGATATACCAACCGGTGTGGGATCGAAGGGATCGCTCAGCCTTTCGGTAAAGGAAGAGAAAAAAGTTCTTCTCGAGGGGGCGAAGTGGGCCGTTGACCACGGATACGGTTCATCCGACGATCTTTTGTCCACAGAGGACGAGGGAAAAATGGAGGGAGCCGATCCTGGCTGCGTGAGCGATAAGGCCCTTGAAAGGGGCAAACAGCAGCTTGGCACTCTCGGTTCGGGGAATCACTTCCTCGAGATAGAAGTCGTCGAGGAGATCTTTGACGAAGAGGTAGCACGGGCCTTTCATCTTGAAGTGGGCCAGGTTGCCGTCGCTATCCATTCAGGTTCGCGCGGTTTCGGGTATCAGGTCTGCGACGATTATCTTGCGCGAATGATGAAAACCGTGGGGAACCTCGACTTTTCTCTTCCCGACCGGCAGCTTGCCTGTGCCTATCTCCGGTCGAACGAGGGGCAGGAATATCTCTCGGCCATGGCCTGTGCGGCGAATTATGCCTGGACAAACCGGCAGATGCTGATGCACTGGACGAGGGAAACCCTTGGAAAGACACTTAAAAAATCTCCCCGTGAGATGGGAGCGCGGCTCCTCTACGATGTATGTCACAATATCGCAAAAATGGAGCGCTTTCCCGTGGAGGGAAAAGAGAAAATGCTCTGTGTGCACCGCAAAGGGGCAACCCGGGCATTTCCACCCGGTCATAGAGCGCTCCCCGAGCAGTACCGAAAAGTGGGTCAGCCCGTCCTGATACCGGGCGATATGGGAACGGGTTCCTATGTGCTGGTGGGGACTGATAAGGCGTTTTCGGAAACCTTCGGAAGCACCTGTCATGGAGCGGGGAGAGTGATGAGCCGTACAAAGGCGGCCAAAACGACCAGGGGCCGCTCGATCGGCCGGGAAATGGCAGAGAGGGGCGTTGTGGTGATAGCCACGGGTAAACGCACCCTCCATGAAGAGGTGCCTGAGGCCTATAAAGACATAGACAAAGTGGTCGATGTGGTTCATAATGCAGGGCTGTCAAGAAAAGTCGCCAGGCTTCGAGCCGTCGGCTGTATCAAGGGGTAGAGATAAGCAGGGAGGTCAATGATGGGTAAGGTTACTATTCCTGAAAATACGTATGATGTGGTGATAGTGGGTGGCGGTCCGGGCGGTCTGACGGCGGGTCTTTATGCCTCACGGGCAAGCCTCAAGGTTTTGCTTCTCGAGGGGAATGCGACGATCAGCCAGATCACGGTGACGGATATCATAGAGAATTATCCCGGTCTTCCTGACGTGACCGGGCAGGAACTTGTCAATAAATTCAAAGAGCAGGCGGTAAAATTCGGCCTTGAAATAAAATCCGAGCAGGTAGATTCCATAAAAGGCGAAAAAACGGGAGACCTGAAAGGCTGGAAGATTGTGACGGATAATTCGGAATATCGGACCCTTTCCGTCATCGTTGCAACCGGTGCCGCCTGGAGGCCGCTCGGTGTCCCGGGAGAAAAGGAGTTTATCGGGAGGGGAATATCCTCTTGTGCGACCTGTGACGCCCCCTTTTACAGGCAAAGGGATGTCGTTGTCGTGGGTGGCGGCGATACAGCCGTTCAGGAGGCGATCTTTCTGACAAAATTCGCACGCAAGGTTACGATCATTCACCGGAGAGACCGACTTCGCGCCACAGGCATCCTCCAGGAAAGGGCTTTTGCCAATGAGAAAATAGAATTTGCCTGGGATTCCGTCATCGATGAGATAGTTGGCGATCAGAGTGGCGTCACGGGCGTCAGGATAAAAAACGTCAAATCACCGGAAAAACGAAGCGAGATCAAGGCGGAGGGAGCTTTTATCTTCATCGGTCTTGACCCTATAACGAATCTCGCGAAGGACCTTGTCAAGTGTGACGATGGTGGTTATATTATCGTTGACAGCGATATGAGAACATCGAAAGAGGGCATATTCGCCTGCGGTGACTGTATAGAAAAGACGCTCCGTCAGGTTGTCACGGCCTGCGGTGACGGAGCGACGGCGGCCCATAATGCTGAACTTTATGTTGATGAGCTCAAGGGGCAGGCATATTAAGTAAGAAACATTCGTAAGAGGTCTATATTCGATGGCAAAGTAAAAAGATTCAAACGGAGGTGCACTCCCTTGAGAGTGGTGCACCTCCCGGTAAGGAACATTACTTCTATATTGCATCCCTTCGGGACGCTCCCGGTCAAGGCGCGCAAATCCTGAGGAATGAGGCGTACTTGCGGTACGTTGCAG
>CAYSHT010000014.1:0-26013 GCA_964430915.1 uncultured Syntrophaceae bacterium | reverse complement strand
GAACGGTCACCAGAATCCCATATATTGTATAACCAAACCACTTTTTTGATTTCATCACTCAAAGTCTCACATAACGACAAGGGTTAACGGTACGTACGAAAGATTCCGTATCGTCCGCTCCGATACTATCGGCTTTTTCTCTCCCCGCACACGACTCTATTACCCGATACCCACCGTTCTTTCAAGTACTGATTTAATGAATATCCGCCATAATCTGAATAATGTTGAGCGCTTCCGAATGTCCTTATATCCATACCCCTTGATGCTCCCCGCAATAGGATTAGTGGAAAATACTATTGTGAGGATGGTCAATTCCGTCAATATCATAGTGACAGAAGAGAGTACAGTCCGCCTATTACTGATAGGTAATCAAATGGACGAGGGCGGTAAGATATTCCTCAGCCCCCTTGGTCTGTTTTACCGATATTCTCTTAACCGATACCAGGTATTTCCTCGATTCGACGAGGTGGAGATAGTCTACAAGCTGTTTCAGGGTAATCTTGTCGAGCTTCATCTCCACCGACGACTCCGTATAGGGACCCGTCTCAACCGATGTGGAGGGTTTCATATATTTTATGTTTTGCTTCACCCCCGCCGTTCCCGCCTGCTTTTCCAGAAATGAAAAGAGGGTAAAATCCTTCGGCCTTCGCGTAAGGGACTCTTTGATATCAAGGGAACCGCCCTGCATTACTCTGTACTCGGCGCTCAGGGAGTACATTTCCTTGAGGACCTTTTCGTTTGCCGTTACGGAGCGACGGGCCTGCTCTTTCGCATCGATAAAGGGACTAAGAACGAGCTGCACCACGAGAAAGAGGACAAGCAGAAAGAGACCTCCCCCCACGTAATACTTTTCGCGATTGGAAAGCTTCAATTTCATCAGGATATTCATAAGCCCGGACTTCTCCTTTTTCGGATCGGTGAAGCCGGCGATACCGGTGTAACTGCCGGACGACTTTTCATTACGAATGATATCAAGCAACTTTTCTGTTGATGTAATCTTTTCCTGAGAAGGCACTGTCGCTCCTACCTTTTATAATGTGAATACGATGATACCAATGATGAGAAACGCTGTTCCGATCTCCTATTGAACTCCCTGCAACAAATTGCGGGGAATCTTCGATTGTTAAGGAAAATGTTTATTTTTTATTCACTCGCACACCCCGCTGCAGAAAGCGGGGTATGCGCTCTCTGTTCAATTCAGCGTGGCGATAATCCTCAGTTTTCATCTTCACCGTCGCCATATACTCTGCTGGGAAATACCTCAAAACGCCTAAGCAATATTTTATTGTGGGGGGGGACGAGAATAATTCCCTTATCTATGTAATTTCTTACCGTTGTGGTAGAAACTCCGAGAAGCCCCGCAGCATCAGAAATCGCATTGTAACGTTCACCTTGAATTACAACCAGTTGTCATGTTCCTGATGATCATATGCTGCTTCCGAACCTTCTGGTGAGTGTGAAATTAACGAACATTTCATTCAATGTCAAATTTTAATCCTTCTTTCACAACATAATTCCCTTAATGATAACGAAAGTTACAGATTAACGGACATATGAAGCTCCCCGCCCACAGGGCGGGGCTTTCCGGTAAGGAATATGTTTGTTTTATATTGCGCCCCTTACCCCGCCTACAAGGCGGGGCTTGCCGGTGCACTCCCGGTCAATCAGGCAGGACACACCGTCTGTCCAATCACCGCTTTCATGATAGAAACATACATGATAGGTTACTTATATGAGCCGAGAAATTATCACTAAGAAAGATGTTATTCGGGTTCTTGAAGAAATCGGCACACTGCTTGAGCTCAAAGGAGAAAACCCCTTCAAGTCAAGAGCATACTATGCCGCGGCACGTAGCATCGAAACGGCAGATATCGCTCTAGCATCACTTATCGAAGAGGGAAGCCTTTCCTCCATGAAGGGTATTGGCACGGCTCTGGAACAAAAGATCACGGAGCTCGTCACGACGGGCAGGCTCGAATATTATGAGAAGCTAAAAGCATCGATCCCTCCCGGATTGATAGAGATGTTGAGGATTCAACACCTGGGTCCCAAAAAGATACATGCCCTCTATGAGAATTTGAGGATCACCACCGTCGGTGAGTTGGAATATGCGTGCCTGGAAAACAGATTGATTGAGCTCCCGGGATTCGGCGATAGAACGCAGAGCAAAATCTTGGCGGGAATCGAACTCCTCAAAAAATATAATGAAAGGTATCTCTTTGCCGAAATAATAGAAACTGCAGAATCTCTTCTCACAAGCATTCGGGGCAATAAATGTGTCATTCGCTCAAGCATTGCCGGGTCCCTTCGACGATTGAACGAAACGGCCAAAGATATTGACATCGTTGCCTCAACCAATGATTCGCCGAACCTTTCCGACTTCTTTATCACCCTTCCCGAGATAGAGACAATTACGGCGAAGGGAAACACAAAGGTAATCGTTATACTCAAATCGGGAGTCAACGTCGATCTGAGAATCGTAACAGACGAGGAGTTTCCTTACGCCCTCAATCACTTTACGGGGAGTAAAGAGCACAATGTAGCCATGAGAGGCAGGGCAAAAACGATGGGGATCAAGATAAACGAATACGGCTTCTTTGGAGAAGCTGGTTCTATACCATGCAAGACCGAGGAGGAGATATTTTCCACTCTCGGCCTTTCCTACATATACCCCGAATTGAGAGAAAATACGGGCGAGATAGAAGCGGCGGAAAAGGGTAAAATACCTGAGCTTGTAAAAGAAAGTGATGTTCGTGGCCTTTTCCATATTCATACAAATGCAAGCGACGGTTCTGATTCCCTTGAAGAAATCGTTTTCGCCGCTAAAGAGATGGGACTTGAGTACATCGGAATTTCAGACCACAGCAGATCCGCCTATTATGCAGGCGGTCTCTCAGTTGAAGATATAGAACGACAGCACGAGGCAATAGATGCAATCAATGCCCGTGAAATCGAATTCCATATATTCAAAGGCATAGAGGCCGACATTCTCACCGATGGAAGTCTCGATTATCCAGACGATATTTTATCCACCTTCGACTTTGTCATCGGGGCCATACATTCCAATTTTACATTGACTGAAAATGAGATGACTCTCCGTATCATGAAGGCCCTCGACAACCCTTATGTAACCATGCTGGCCCACCCCACAGGGAGGCTTCTCCTTGCCCGCGAACCATACCCTGTCGATATGGAAAAGATAATAGATCATGCCTCCATGCGAAACACGATACTGGAGCTGAACGCGAATCCACACAGACTTGACCTGGAATGGAGACTCTGCCGATATGCCTCGAAGAAAAATGTCAAAATAGCAATCAATCCTGATGCCCACACTATTGAAGGACTCAGACACTTCAAACTCGGTATCAACATCGCAAGAAAGGGCTGGATCACATCATCGGATTGTATTAACTGCCTTGAAAGAAAAGAGATCGAGATGTTGTTTTTCCAGAAACAGTAATATTTTTTACCGATACCCCATAGATTATTTTGCACATTTGTAGAGGTAACATATCAATAGTACTGACTTTTATTTTTTATTGCGGCATAGGCTTATATTTCATATCTATCCTATCATCATTTTTTTATTGACAAAAACAGCACTTAACCAATATAAGTTTCCGAAATGTATCTTATTTACTGTTTAAATCATGGGGGCAATCGACGGAGGGCATACAATGGATTTTGAGTTACCGGAAGAGATGAGGATGCTGAGTGATATGGCGTACAAATTCGCCCAGGCTGAAATAGCACCGCTATCGGAGCAGTGTGATGAAGAAGAGAAATACACAGAAGATATCCGGAAAAAGGCAGCGAAAAACGGCCTTGTGGGCGCATGGATTCCTGAAGAATATGGCGGTTCCGGAGTGGGAATCCTGGGAAATACAATAGTTACGGAGCAGCTTTCAAGGGTGGATATGGGCATCGGTCTTAATATTGTTGCTGCAGGATTCGGCTGCGAGGCGATCTATTATTTCGGCTCCGAGGAACAGAAACAGACGTATTTACCTCCTGTCTGCAGTGGCGAAAAGGTATGTGCCGGGGCCTATACGGAACCGAATGCCGGAACCGACGTAGCCGGATACAAAACGCGGGCCGTAAAAGATGGCAATGATTATATAATAAACGGCAGTAAAATGTTCATCACAAATGGGACCGTCTGTGACTTCATGGTATGCCAATGTATCACGAATCCGGATGAGAAGGTTCACCGCAGCTTCAGCCAGATAATTGTACCCGCCGACGCACCGGGCATTACCAGAACAAAAATTCATGGAAAAATGGGAATCAGGGCAAGCGATACCGCAGAAATCGCCTTTGAAGACGTAAGGGTCCCTCAGGAAAATCTGATCGGTGATGAGGGACAGGGGTTCTACCAGTTGATGCATTTCTTCGATATTACTAGAATCATGGTGGCAGGTCAGGCGCTTGGCCTTTCCAAGGGATGCCTTGAGGAATCTATCAAGTACTCCAAAGAAAGAGCAGTTTTCGGAAAACCGATCGCCTCTTTCCAGCTTACCATGCAGAAGCTCACCGAGATGGCGATAAGAATAGAGGCCCTGAAAAACCTTGTCTATAAAGCCGCCTGGCTGGTTGATGCAGGCAAACCGGATTTCCATTTGGCAGCAATGGCTAAGTATTATGGGGGCCAGACCGCTGTATTCTGTGCTAATGCAGCAGTTGAGATTCATGGCGGATACGGATATATTAACGAATACAAGGTCCAAAAATGGTACCGTGATGCCAAGATTCTCGAACTCTATGAGGGAACAAAAGAGGCCGAGATAATGACAATTGGGAGGGTATTACAATCCCGATAAAGCGAGACCGAGTGACTTCCCCTCCGCGAAGAGAAGGGAGAAGCGTCATTCCTTTTTCAATAAAAACAGAAAGGAACAAATCATGACTCTTACAAAAGCAGAACTTGTAAAAAATCTTCACACCAATACCAAATTTTCAAAAGAAAGGTGTTCGGATCTGGTCGAATCGGTATTCGAACTCATGAAAAAAGAGCTCGAAAGCGGAAACGATGTGCTCATATCGGGCTTTGGAAAATGGTCGGTCCGTAAGAAAAATCCCCGCAAGGGAAGAAATCCCCAGACAGGTCAGGAGCTCATGCTCGACGCCCGCAGGGTAGTCACGTTCAAGTGCTCTCGAAAGTTGAAAGAAATAGTAAACTAACAATTTTAGGATACAGATTTACTTCGATAATGCAATGGAGCAATTAACGGAAGTCTCAACCTCTCCTGTTAAGGATCAGCGTCCGATCTGCTTTTGTCAAGTCTTGTCCCTTTAGCGCGCCTAAAAATGAAAAGGGTCCACTGAACGATATGCGTTATGTGCCCGGCAGACATATCTGCCGGGCCGAAAACCAAAAAAATTTAATATTTTGATAACAAAGTATATATCCCCGATAACTCGTGCATTTTAAACCATTGATACATATCCCACCGCCCATATTTTCCATATACCGAATACCCTCCCTAACCGCTCCAAATTATTTCACTCTTATCTTTTAAAAAACCTATTAAATACACTATTTTTCCCTTGACTATATATTGTGTATGTTTTATAAAAAGACACAACATATTGTATTTTTACAGTGGGATATTGTAAATAATGGTATAAATTGCAGGAATTGTAACACCTTACTGCGGGAAGTGAAAGATGGGGGTACCAAGAAAAAAGCCGAGGGTGTATCCTGTATCAAAAAAACCAATGCCGGAAAAACAATCTCTCGAATCGGCATTAGCTCCATGGCTTTTTAAACATCTTGAACTGATTGACCGCCTCGATTCCTCTCCAACGATTAGTAACAAAAAACTGATTAACATTCTGAACCACCTGCACTTTACAGATGGGCATCTCTTTGCCCATATGAAAGAGATTCAATATGGCGAAGATGTGCTCGTGCCGGTGCTCTCTGAGCCATGCTATGATGGTATTATCACCTGTCGATGGGTAAATGATCAGCGTTACGATCTTGAAAAATACCGTCTTTCGCACCTTGTTATTCTTGATGGTCTTTCCGTGCTATTAGCTCCGGTAAATCTGCAAAGCAGTGACAGAAAAGCCTTCACAATTCAACAACCTGACAAGATCTATGTCTTAGGAAAGCGAAGAGCAAAAAGACATTACTGCCACGGTGTGCATGCCGAGTTAGTCCAGAACGGCTTCGCGGCTAATGGTCTCTTATTGGATTTCAATTCTCTGGCCTTCCGCATCAAGGCAACTCCGAACCCCGATTTTTCTTTTCACTGGTTTAATCCTGACGCAGAGGCCACGATAAATCTATACCGTAAAGATAAACTGATCTTTTCGGGTGCCTGTAAATACATTCGCCAGACCAGCAGCATCGTCGAGAAAGAAATCGTATTTACTCCCGTTGATAACGAGATCAGCCGAATTAAGAAAAAAAGAAAGCGCAGTGATCGTGTACAACTAACACCATCACCAAGCGTATCCTTTTTACATCCTTTTTTTAAAAAGAAAGTACAGAGAGATATTCATGATATATCGATAACAGGGTTCTCTGTACACGAATTTGCCGAGCAGGGAGTTCTCATTCCCGGAATGATTCTACCTAAAATGGAAATTAATTTTTCCGGGAGCCTGAAGATAAAATGTGCCGCACAGGTTATTTATTGCAAAAAGGAAAAAAAGGGACTGGTCCGCTGCGGTTTGGTCATTCTTGATATGAGCTTCCCCTCATATGGCAAGCTCAGCAATATTCTCATTAGTGTTATAGACCCCCGTATTCGCATCTCTGATGAAGTAGATCTCGATGCACTTTGGAAATTCTTCTTCGATGCAAATTTCATCTATTCGAAAAAGTATCGATCTATTCAATTATATCGAGATGATTTCAAAAACACATATGGTAAGCTTTACAGAGACAACCCTGAAGTCGCACAGCATTTAACCTACCAGAAGAACGGTCAGATATATGGTCACGTCTCCATGGTCAGGGCATACCAAGAAGCCTGGATGATTCATCATCTTGCTGCAAAACCGATGGGGAGAAAGCATACCGGTCTTCCTATTCTCAAGCAACTCCTGAATTACTTTGACGGTATTTACAGACTACCATCGGTTAAAATGTCCCATATGATATTTTATTTCCGCTCACAAAACAAATTTATGAAGCTCTTCTTCGGCGGTTTTGCACGAGACCTCGACAATCTCAGTGCCTGTTCCATTGACCTATTCGCATATGATACGTATTCAACCACCTCTTCGCAAAACAGCCTTCCCGATGAGTGGACACTAAACAAGTTAGATAAGTCAGATCTATTTCAATTGGAGCACTTTTACCGAAACCACTCAGGAGGGCTTCTTCTAGATGTTCTCAAACTTGGAGGCGGAAACTCATGCGATGAGCCCTTGGAAAAGGTATATGCACGGCAGGATCTTATACGCAAATCAACCGCATATTCGCTTCGCTTTAAGAATCGATTACAGGCAGCAATGATTGTCAATCAATCAGACTTGGGCCTCAACCTCTCGGAACTTTTAAATGGTATAAAGATTATCGTAACAGATTCCCGAGAACTGCCTTGGGATGTTCTATCGAGTGCCATTTCTAAACTTGCACCTGTGTATAATCTTGACAGGGTACCGATCATGATTTATCCTCACTCCTACCTTGAGGAACGAGGAATTTCGTATGAAAAGCAATATCTGATGTGGATCCTCGACACCCAATATGGGAAAGAGTATCTGGAATACATGCAGGAACGAACGAAGCTGAAGATTCGATATCTCGTTAAATTTCTAATTGAGAAGTTATTAAAATAATGGAAAATACCACACCCCTTTACAACAGTACTAACATAAAAGCCTATATTGAGTTTCTCGATAAGTACTACCCCAATATCGATATAAACTCCGTTCTCGATCATGCCGGAATGACCAGCTACGAAGTGGAAGATGAAGGCCATTGGTTTGACCAAACGCAAGTTGATCGTTTTTATGAAATGCTTGTACAAAAATCCGGCAACAAAGAGATGGCTCTCGAGGCTGGAAGGTATGCGCCTTTTTCAACAGCAGGCAATGCCATTGTTCAGCTTACAATGGGATTCATTACCCCTTCTACTGCATACGCGCTGATGGGAAAGCTTTATCCTCGAGTAAGTAGATCATGCACAATTGATACAAAAAAAACCGGCAGAAGTAAGGTCGAGATATTCGTAAAGCCCAAACCTGATGTAAAAGAGAAGCTTTATCAGTGTGAAAATCGAATCGGAATATTCGAAGCCGTCGGTAAGCTTTTCACGGGTAAAAATGCAAAGATCGAACATCCTTCATGCCTGCACAAAGGCGATGATAGTTGCCATTATATCATCTCCTGGGAAATGCCAGCATCAATTGAATGGAAACGTATCCGCAACCGTATCGCGGTCCTTAACTTATTTGTGTGCGGTTCACTTTTTTTCACCTTGCCGGGTAATACCTCAACGATTTATTCATTATTAATAAGTGCTCTCCTTTTACTTTTCGTCATCTTTTATCCGGAATATCTGGAAAACAAAGAGCAGACATCGGATCTTAAAATTAAGGGCGATATAGCAGGTGATTTTTTAGACCGCATCAATGAAAGCTACAACAACATGCTGCTCATTCAAGAAATTGGTCAAGCTACAGCCAATATTCTTGATACGCAGAAGCTTCTCGATCATGTCATGGAAATTTTTGAAAAGCGTCTCGATTTTGATCGCGGGTTAATCTTGCTTGCAAATAAAGACCGAACTCTTCTTCAATACACTTCCGGTTATGGGTACCAACCGGAATTTGAGGAATTTCTTAAAGATGTTTCCTTTCACCTTGATAAACCGAAATCAAGGGGACAATTTGTGTTGGCCTTTAAAAATCAAAAATCTTTCTTGGTTAATAATTTAAATGAAATTGAAGGTGTGATTTCTCAAAAGAGTCTCGATTTCGCAAGAGCAGTAGGAGTAAAGTCATTTATTTGTGTCCCTATAGTGTATGAGGGAAAATCTGAAGGCGTCCTTGCCGTAGACAATCTCAGGTCAAAAAGGCAATTAAGCCAGAGTGATTTAAACCTTCTCATGGGTATTGCTCCGGAGATTGCTGTTTGCATCAACAATGCAAAATCCTATGAGAAAATCAAAGAAAGCGAAGAGCGATTTAAGTCTGTTGGTGAAAATTCACCGGATATCATTTACACATTAAACGCGGATGGTTTTATTACTTACGCCAGCCCTGCCCTTGAGAAAAGATTTAAATACAAAACTCATGATGTATTGGGAAAACATTTTTTAGACCTCGCCAAAGAAAAAGAATCTAAAAAGATAACCAAGCTTTTTAAAAGGGCAAGTGAGAATAAAGAAACAATAAAAGATGTCACAATAACACTATTAGACAAAGACGGTTCAGAGATTATTTTTAATGTAAGTGGTGCGCCAAATTTTGATTCAAAAGGGAAATTAACCGGTGTCGTGGGAATCTTGAAAGACGTCTCTGAACTCAAGAGGAACTATGACACATTGCAGTCAACCTTGCAGAGTATGATTAATGCAATGTCAACTATCGTTGAGTCAAGAGATCCCTATACGGCCGGTCATCAGAAACGGGTATCAGAGATTGCCTGCGCAATTGCCGAAGAAATGAACCTGCCCCTGGAAATGATTACCGGGATCCGCATGGCCTCCGTTATCCACGATATAGGGAAGATGTACATACCTGCCGAAATCCTCAGCAAACCGGGCGTCTTGAGCGAACTCGAGTTCAATATGATGAAAACTCATCCACAGGTCGGTTACGATATCCTTAAAAATATAGAATTTACCTATCCCATTGCAGATATTGTCTATCAGCATCATGAGAGAATGGATGGGTCCGGATATCCCAATGGCATATCTGGAGACGATATCCTCCTCGAAGCGCGCATCATCGCCGTAGCCGATGTAGTAGAGGCAATGAGCAGTCACAGACCCTACAGGCCTGCAATCGGAATTGATAAGGCATTGGAGGAAATAACAAATCGTAAAGGAATAGCATACGATTCGGATGTTGTCGACGCCTGCTTGAAGCTCTTCAAAGAGGAAAAACTCAAGGTTGCCTAACATAGATAGACAAACTCTTCAGCGTGGATTGCAATGATTGAAGCTCCCCGCAACAAGTTGCGGGAATCTCCGATTGTTAAGGAAAATGTTTATTTTTTTATTCGATCGCTGCTCAATTCAACGTGAGGCGGGTTTCATGCCTTTACAGAGGATGAGGGGTGAATAGTAAAATCGTCGAGGATCAACGAGAAATTCTTTAAAATCTGCTAAAAACTTATCATACCCTCCGGAATAATCATTAAATAAATCATACAGCTCCAGAGAGGCTATCATCTCTGCCTTCTTGACCCAGTTAAACATAGCAACATCATTTATATCTCCGTAGATGACACTATGCGCCATTACATCAACTTCTATGTTTTCAAATGCATTGTCGTAGAGATAGGAATAGAGCTTTCTGCCTGCGAAGGTGTCAAAGTTATAGATATCGTCCAATATTTTCATTAAGTTGCGAATGACATCCTCCATCTCTTCAGTAATCTCATAATGACTCAGACAATTATAATCGAGATCCAAAAGACAAAGACATCCTCCTGTCTTTACCAATTCCTTAAGGTGTCCTACTATAGCCGAACCTTCGGCACGAAAGTATTCCAAAACGAAGCGCACCCAAAGTACATCGAATTCACCAAGATCATCGGGAGGAGTCCTCAGGTCGCAATGATAAAAGTCGATCCCATCTTTTTCACTGTAATTTTTCTTTGCGTATTCAATTCTATCCTCAGAAGAGTCAATCCCTACTATACTTCCTCCCGGTTGTACCATTTCATGCAAAATGGACGTTGTGATACCGGGGCCACATCCCACATCGAGAACCCTCATGCCTGGTTTTATGCCACACCATTCAGCCTGTTTTCTTATAGCCTCTGGGTCTGTTTTCATCTCTAGCCTTATCGTTTCTTCGCCATTTTCCATCAGATAAGTCATTGAGCTCCCCCGATAATGTGATCAGCTTCAGTAACAGATTCTTTGTCTTAAAATATTGTACGAAACAGGACTATTTTGAACCTTTTTTAGGCAGGTGGCAGTATAGGGCAAAAATTACACTGCGTCAAGGAATAGTAGTTATATTTAAAACATTTATGACACTTTACAAAAATTCTAGATGCCTTCAATATCCCCACTTCAGATCGACTCTTCCGAGGACACTTGCAAAAACAATCCTCAACCTCTGGGATTCACCAACGCCCCTCTCAGGACAGGCAAATTTCACACTGTAGAATTTTCCGTAATAGGGATTTACGTAGGGGAAAAACTTGGTAATGACGGGGGTTATCGCCGTCACTTCCTTGATCTCATCGGGATAAATCCTCTCATTGGTCTCTGACAGAAGAAAGGTGTCCCATATTGAGTCCTCTCGTGCAAAATCGTTTGCATCTCCATTGGGAAGAGAGGCATAAAAGAGAAACTCATCGAAACCATTATCAGCATAACCCAGTATATTCTTCTCTACCCTTTCATCTCCTCGAGACAATTGATATATTCTCGAATATTCATCGCGAAAGGCGTCAATGAATGCCCGACTTTTATAGGTTGCCACTATTCGCGCCCTGGTATCGAGCTCGGCGTATACCGTTTTTTGTTGTGACCACCTGCTCAATGCTGAGAGATATTCATCAGAAATTGTATCCCCTTCCGCGATTTCGAGATAGTCCCCGAGATAAGCGCAGCCGGAACAACCAAGCAAGGAAAGAAACAGAATAATCGTAAGAAGTTTCTTCATTTATCCGCTCCGAAGACCCTTTTAAAGATGTAATTCTGGTGCGTTAAGAAGTTTTCTATCTTAAAAGCATCGTCTACGTCATCGGCCGTCAGATGGGACATAGTTTCACTGTCTCGGAGGAGGAGCTCCTTGAAGGCAACCTTTTCCTCCCAGGACTTCATGGCACTCCTCTGCACGATCTCATAGGCCTTTTCCCTCGACAACCCCTTATCGACGAGTTTCAGGAGAACCTTTTGTGAAAAGAACACCCCCCCTGTCATATTCATATTCGACTTCATCCTATCGGGATAGACCACGAGATTTTCCACCACGCCGGCAAATCGATGCAACATAAAGTCGAGAAGGATCGTGGCATCGGGACCGATAACCCGCTCTGCGGAAGAGTGACTGATGTCTCTCTCATGCCAGAGGGTCATATTCTCCATGGAAACCATGGCATAGGATCTCACAAGCCTTGCAAGACCGGACATATTCTCAGAAAGTACGGGGTTTCTCTTGTGGGGCATGGCCGACGATCCCTTCTGACCCGCTGAAAAGAATTCCTCCGCCTCCCCTACTTCCGTCCTCTGTAGCAGCCTGATCTCCGTCGAGAACTTTTCAATAGACGATGCGATTATTGCCAGTGTTGTGAAAAACTCGGCATGTCTGTCCCGCTGAACAATCTGAGTAGAAACAGGAGAGGGGTTGAGTCCAAGTCTGTCACACACATACTCTTCAACAGAGGGATCTATTGAGGAGAAAGTTCCCACAGCTCCCGAGAGCTTCGCATAACTAATCGTCTCTTTCGCCCCTATCATGCGATCCAGGTTTCGCTCCATCTCCTTGTACCAGAGGGCCATCTTCAGCCCGAAGGTGATAGGCTCTGCATGCATTCCATGCGATCTCCCTATCATGAGCGTATCTTTGTGTTGATATGCCTTATCTTTCAGGACTCTCAACAAGAGCTCAATATCATGAATCAGAATCTCGGCCGACTCTTTCAGGAGAACGGCCAGCGAGGTATCAAGGATATCCGAAGAGGTGAGGCCCATATGGATATATCTCGCATCCTCTCCCACCTTTTCCGACACCGACGTGAGAAAGGCGATTACGTCATGCTTGACCGTTTTCTCGATCTCCTCTATCCTGTCAATATCGAATCCGGCTTTCTTCTTTATATTCTCCAGGGATTCGAGAGGAATCGCACCATCTTTGGCAAGCGCCTCGCAGGCGAGAAGTTCTACATCAAGCCATTTTCTATATCTGTTTTCAGGGCTCCAGACCGAAGCCATCTCTTCTCTCGAATATCTCGGTATCACCGCTGCTCTCCCAATCTGTTATTTTTGTAAGACATTCTTAGTACGATAGTGCAGAAAGAGTCAAGATTTTTTGAAAAATATCACCCTTCAGGAAATTTTTACTTGACTACATATAGTATTAGTATTAGCATTAGCGCACAACATATTGTGGTAATGGATCAGGCCTTGGGCTCTGATGGAGGGAGTGTTTATGCATACCAAGATAAGAAAGAGGGATGGTCGCCTCGTAAAATACGATGCCTCGAAAATCACCGATGCCATAGCAAAGGCAGGAGAGGTCACCGGTGAATTCGATAAAAGTGTGGCACGACGACTCACAATCAGAGTTCTCAACCTTTCGGAAAAGCTCTTCGACAACAAGATCATGTCCGTGGAAGAGATTCAGGATATCGTTGAAGAGATCCTATTGAATTCTTCTTACCGCAAGACGGCGAAGTCTTACATAATATATCGTGATCAGCATGCGAGACTGCGTGAAATCACCAATAAGATGGAAGTCGACCTTGTCGACCAGTACCTGAAAAAGATTGACTGGAAGATTAACGAAAACAGCAATATGGACTATTCCCTCCAGGGACTCAACAACTATGTGTCTTCAGAAGTGAGCAAGGTTTACTGGCTCAACAAGATATATCCGGCTGAAATAAAGAAGGCGCAACAGGAGGGTGATTTTCACATACACGATTTAAGCCTCCTTTCCGTCTATTGTGTCGGGTGGGATCTTTACGATCTTCTGATCGAGGGGTTTAAAGGTGCCTCGGGAAAGGTCGAAAGCAAGCCGGCAAAACATCTTCGAAGCGCCTTGGGACAGGTAGTCAATTTCTTTTACACCCTTCAGGGCGAAGCGGCAGGTGCTCAGGCTTTTTCAAACTTCGATACCCTCCTTGCCCCTTTTATCAGATATGACAAACTGAGCTACAACGAAGTAAAGCAGGCCCTTCAGGAGTTCGTTTTTAACATAAATGTCCCTACAAGGGTCGGCTTTCAGACCCCTTTTACGAATGTCACCCTTGATATTGAAGTTCCCAACTATTATGCAGACCAAAACGTGATCATCGGCGGCAAGCCCGTTAATGATAAATATGGCGATTTTCAGGAAGAAATGGACCTCTTCAACAGGGCCTTCCTGCAGGTCATGGCAGATGGTGACGCGAAGGGGAGGGTTTTTACCTTTCCCATACCGACCTATAATATTACCGACAAGTTCGACTGGGATAGTCCAAGCCTTGAATACCTGTGGGAGATGACTGCCAAATATGGCGTTCCCTATTTTTCCAATTTCATAAATTCCGACATGAATCCTGAAGATGCCCGCAGTATGTGCTGCAGGCTCCGGATTGACAACAGGGAACTTGAAAAGAGGGGTGGCGGCCTCTTCGGTTCAAACCCACTGACAGGCTCAATCGGGGTCATCACCATCAATATGCCCAGAATAGGATACCTCTCAAAGACAGAAGATGAATTTATGGAGCACTTAAGCAAACTGATGATCATGGCGAT
This sequence comes from uncultured Syntrophaceae bacterium, assembly GCA_964430915.1. Classification (GTDB taxonomy): domain Bacteria; phylum Desulfobacterota; class Syntrophia; order Syntrophales; family UBA2210; genus JAFGBH01. Next base: position 11,404 of record CAYSHT010000014.1, on the reverse strand, counting down.
GGAAAGCCTCGAGATCAAGAGAAAAGTTCTGGAGAAGTTCACTGACGGTAATCTCTATCCCTATACAAAATACTATCTTCGACACGTCAAGGAGCGCTTCGGAGAATACTGGAAGAATCATTTCTCTACCATCGGACTCGTAGGGATGAACGAGGCCTGCCTGAATTTCATGGGGGAAACAATAGGGGATCCAAAAGGGGTCGCGTTTGCCCACAGAGTGCTTGATTTCATGAGAAACATGCTGCTTGAATTCCAGGAGGAAACGGGAAACAACTACAATCTCGAAGCGACACCGGCAGAGGGTGCCTCATACAGTCTGGCACGAAAAGATATAAGCAGATATCCGGACATCCTATGTTCAAACGGCAACGGAGTAGATAGGAGTTCGGCCTTTTATACCAACTCAACGCAGCTTCCGGTCAACTATACGGATGATGTGTTTGAGGCGCTGGATCTGCAGGACGATATTCAAATCAGATATACCGGAGGAACTGTTTTCCATATATATGCAGGCGAGCGTATCGAAAACCCCGCCGCCGTCAAGGTTCTGGTACGCAAGGTATGCGAGAATTATCACCTCCCCTATTTTACCTTTTCGCCCACCTTCAGTATCTGCGAAAATCACGGGTATCTGGCGGGAGAAAATGAAACATGCCCGATATGCAACGAGCCCTGCGAAGTCTTCTCCCGCGTTGTCGGCTATCTGCGCCCTGTAAAGCAGTGGAACAAGGGAAAGCAGGCCGAATTCAAGTCGCGCAAAGTGTTCCAGGTTTAGCCCATGAAAATAGGCAGTATGCAGAGGTTTTCACTGATCGATTATCCGGGGAAGATATGTGCTATCGTCTTTACCCAGGGCTGTAACTTCAGGTGTCCCTACTGTCATAATCCGGAGCTGGTAAATCCCAAAGAGTTCGCTGAGAGCATCGCCCCAGATGAACTATTCTCATTTCTCGAAAGGCGAAGGGGAAAGCTCGATGCTGTGAGCATCACAGGAGGAGAACCAACGCTTCAGGAGGACCTTGCCGGGTTCATAAAAAAAATAAAAGATCTCGGCTATCTCGTCAAGATTGATACAAACGGATCCATGCCCGAGATTCTCGAGGAGCTGATTGGTGAGAAATTGCTGGATTTTATAGCAATGGACGTAAAGGCACCGTTTGATAAGTATAAAAAAACAGTGAAGGCATCGGTCGACACCCGTCGAATAGAAGAGAGCATACATCTCATTATGAACTCGGGAATCGACTATGAATTTCGAACAACGATCGTAAAATCCCTCCTTGATGAAGACGATATAAAAAAGATAGGGACTGTAATAAAAGGTGCCAACCGCTATGTCCTTCAGAAATTCGTCCCATCGAAGACCTTGAACCCCAAATTCATGAATGCAGCAACTTTCACCGACGAGGAGCTTGAAAGAACTTCCAAAAGCCTGGAGAAACTGGTAAAGTCTGTAATCACTCGTTAATTTGATATTTGTTATTGATTCCAATATCTGCTATTGGTATATGCGTTTCGAAATTTTCCGAAGGCAGTTTCATAATGGCGACAGACAATTCAGTAGAGCAGGCGAAAGAAGTCTTACGAATAGAAGCGGAATCTATTTTCGATCTAGTTGATAAAGTAGACCACAATTTCTCAAAGGCCATCGATATTATATACCGGTCGAAAGGGCGGGTTATCGTAACGGGAATCGGCAAATCCGGTCTCGTGGGGAAAAAAATTGTTGCAACACTTACCAGCACCGGTACCCCTGCCATTTTCCTCCACCCCGTCGAGGGTCTTCACGGCGACTTGGGTATCGTGAACCGGGACGACGTTATCCTTGCCATATCAAACAGCGGCGAAACCAATGAGCTGAATTTATTAACCTTCAGTATCAGGGAGGTCGGCATACCCATTATAGCCTTTACCGGCAATATGGAATCGACTCTCGCGAAATCAAGTGATGTGGTGATTGACGTGGGTGTGGCGAGAGAGGCATGCCCTTTCGGCCTTGCGCCTACATCAAGCACGACTGCAACCCTGGCAATGGGGGATGCTATTGCCATTGCGCTTATCGATAAAAAAAGTTTTTCTGAGAAAGATTTTTACAAATTCCATCCTGGCGGTCATTTAGGCCAGAGACTGATGGCCCGGGTAAAGGATCTGATGATAACGGGTGACGCCATACCCAAGGTCTATTCGGGAGCTTCCGCCATCGAGGCAATTGATACAATTGATGAATGCAACCTCGGTTTTATTCTGATTGTCGATGCTGTCGAGCATCTCTGCGGAATCCTGACTGACGGTGATGTAAGAAGATATGTCAGAAAAAGAATGAACTTCGATGAAATGAGTGTTGACGATTTAATGACAGGATCTCCCAAAACAATAGATCCCAACTTATCCATCGCCGAGACTATCGAGGAGTTGCAAAAGGCTGAAATCACCACTCTGGCAGTAGTTGACGAAAAGGGCCTCCTCAAGGGATACATTCACCTCCATGACATCCTTGGAAGAGGCGGAACAGTCAAGATATCGATACCAAAATAAAATAAAAGGTTTTTCGGAACTGAAATGCTTCGAAATTACTTCATTATCCGTTGCCTGCGGTGCGGTCAGAAAAACCGAATTTTACGCGATAGTGTGAAGCTCAGTCCTATATGCGGCAGATGCGGTGCACACCTAGACGAACTTATAGTCCAGTGTATAGAGTGCGGAACAAAAAACCGCATTTCGGAAGAGAGATTGTCTGAACGTGCCATCTGCAGTAAATGCGGGGCTCCTCTTTATCAGGGCTCCGTCTCCAGAATATCTGACGAGTCCTTCAATGGCGATATCGCATCGTTTCCCGGCCCGGCCATCGTCTGTTTCTGGTCCTTTGAAAACAGATCCTTTCGAATGGCTCTCAATCTCATGGAAGAGATTGCATCGAAATACGCGGGAGGTGTAAAGATAGCTCAGATGAATAGGGAAAATAATCCGCGCACCTTCTCGGAATATGCCATAGAAAAGACACCCACCTTCCTCTTTTTTAAAGACGGAAGTCCCGTTGAAAAGATTGAAAAGACGGCAACCATCGAAGAGATCGATGATTGTTTACAATCAGTGATAAAGAGTAACAACCCCTGAGACTTACAAGGCCTCCACAGATCCTGCCATCTCTCTCGCCAGTTTTTCGATAAGATCAAGATTTTCCAATTTCTCTTTCCAGGCAACGGGTATCGCATCAATCCCGAGATAGGCGCCCGAAATCGCTCCGGCCATGGCACCCAGGGTATCCCTGTCTCCTCCGTTTAATACTGCGCAGAAAACGCAGTCTTCAAAGGATTCAGAATTTCTCATGAACGCGTATACGGCAAAGGGCATCGATTCATAAACCGCCACGGATCGTCCTATTAGATGGACAGCCTCTTCAGGGGACCCATTGTCATTGATCAGATCCCTGACTATGGTCATTTTCTCCTTCATCACGTTGGTGCGCGCCATATCGATCAGTCTGCTGATGAATTTCTCCTTGGGAAATATCCGTCTTGCATCAAGATTCACTGCCTCTGCAACGGCTGCAGCTTGAATGGCAGCACCATCAACCCCCAGGGGATGCGTATGCGTAACCTCTGCGGATAGTTTGGCACTTTCATAGAGGTTCGGTGATAAGTGATAGAAAAGTCCTACAGGTGCTATCCTCATCGTGGCCCCGTTTCCGAGTGAACCTCGCCCTCCAAAAAGACTTTTCGCCGCCTCCACATAGGAAATACCAGTCTTTTTTACAATGGAGAAGATAACCGGGGGACCGGAACCGTATCCACGCCATGGTTCATTTTCAAAGTTTTTTCGGAATGTATCTCCCAGATCCTGCTGATCAATTCCGTTCATCCTCAGGAGAGACTCTGCAATACCGAGTGCCATAGCCGTGTCGTCGGTATAGGTGAGGGGCTCGCTCCCTTTGAGAAAATCACTCAACGATTTTTCTCTGATATGGACAAAGGCTATTTCTCCTACGGCATCTCCCAGGGCACTTCCAATCATGCACCCCAGAAACTTTGATGTACGATCAGCCATTATTTCCTCTCCCGTCCCACGGGAATGAGATACAGCGGTTCATGATTCTCGGGAAGATTGAGGGCCCGTGAAACTCGATCGTCATAGAATGCACCGATAGGGACTGCACCCAGACCTAGGGATATGGCCTGAATCAGGATATTTTCCGCCGTATGTCCGACCTCCATCTTTACGTAGCGTTCGCCTCTTCTTCCGTATTTCCGTTCTGTCCTCTCATAGACAGCGGTGATGACGATGACGGCCGGTGCATGTCGAATACATTCCTGTCCCAAGGCGGCTCCGGCAAGGGGCTTGAAAAGGTTTTGATCCGATATCCTTACCAGTTTATGACCCATGGAAACATACCGAAAGAGTCCTTCCGGTAACACTATATACAGTTCGATCGGATATAATGCCCCTGCAGAAGGTGCCGTTCTCCCACCCCAGGAACGTGTTGTTCCCTGAGCCGACCATAAGAGTTGCGACAGCTCTTTTTCCGTGAGACGCTCACCTGTGAAATCCCGAACAGAATGACGGGCAGCAAGGGCCTCTTCGAAAGATACTCCCCCCTTAAGAACAGGTTCGGAAAGCTCTATGATCTTCTCTCCGGATCTCACCGTCATAGATTCACCACCTTGTGAAAAACAGGGAATCGTTGTAAAAACAGAGAAAAATAAGATTACAAGACCACAAGTGAAAAGATTTTGTATAATCACCATTCATTTACGCCCTGAACTGATTATACTCTCAACAAAAACAGGAAAACGAAACCACTCGGGCACACCTCTTATTCGGCCTCTAAAAAGATGCCACTTAGTTGACAAGAATAAAGTCTCTGTGCTTAATTAGTCAAGAAATAATCTTTGCGGGATCGTCGTCGATGGAAAAGACCTTTAATCCGAAGCCTTGTTTGCGAAACCCCCATCTTCAGAGCATACTTGCAAGCCTGAAGATACGGTCGCTCGGGAGAAACGAGATGGTACGATGTGCCCGTCGTATGATCATAGACGGGGGAGACAATGTTCGTCTTCTGGGTTTTCATTCCACGCAACCGGACAGCGATTCGAGGGGGCTTGTCCTTCTCCTCCATGGTTGGGAGGGAAGTGTAAACTCTGCCTATATGCTCCATACCGGACGATACTTCTTTGACAGAGGCTATGACATTTTCAGACTGAATCTGAGAGACCACGGGGAGAGTCATCACTTAAACCAGGGACTCTTTCACGGGGCCCTGATCGAGGAGGTCGTCAAAGCAGCGGAAAATATCTCGACACTTTCCCACCGAAAACCGTTCTATATCATAGGATTCTCACTGGGGGGAAATTTCGCCCTTCGAATTGCCCTCAATCCCTTCGATAAACTCAAGCACGTGCTCTGCGTGAGTCCCCTTCTTGACCCTTACAAGACAACGGTAGCAATCGATGAGGGGCTTTTCCCCTACCGTTACTACTTTATGAGAAAATGGAAACGATCCCTCAGAAAGAAAGAGGGGCTCTTTCCCCACCTCTACAATTTTGAGAAGGCATATTCGATGCGTTCGCTAATGGAAATAACCGACTACTTCGTCAAAAACCACTCCGACTTTACAGACTGCCGGGACTATTTCAACCGCTACACGCTGCTCGGTGATAGATTCTCAGAATTAAAAATACCTGTTACCATCTACGCCGCATCAGACGATCCCGTGATACCTGTTTCCGACTACCATACCTTTAACAGTAACCATAACATGCACATTTCGCTGCAACCCTATGGCGGCCATTGCGGATTTGTCGATACCTTGATATCCGGCACCTGGTACGAACGAAGAATAAAAGAAGCTCTCAACGAAAAAAATATTAAATGGACAGACTATGAAAAACGCAACACAGAAAAAAGATGACATCCTTGATCTCATTCGGAGGCAACTCGGAACGGTTCCCCTCGATTACACGGATAAATTCGACCTTATAAAAAAGAAGAGGGAGTCTGACAAAGCCTGGCTCGCCGCCGGAGTCCTGCTACCTCTTATTTTCAGAGAAAATCCTGAAGATGAGGGGGGAGGGGAATTCCTTTTTCAGCTGATAAAGCGTTCTACCAGTGTATCCCAGGGGGGAGACCTGAGCGGTCCCGGTGGAATGCTTAACCCGATGCTCGACCGGTCTCTTGCCTCACTTATATACGCAGGAATAGTACCCTCCCTCAAAGGCACGGCACGCTTTCATTTAAGAAAGAGAGACCCTGCCTCTCAGCGTAATATCAGGCTCTTTTTCGCCAACGCACTCCGCGAATCATGGGAAGAGATAAGACTGAATCCTCTGAATGTGGAGTTACTCGGGCCCTTGCCCTCCTACAGCCTTACCCTCTTTACACGAACAATATTCCCCCTTGTGGGGCTGGTGAAAAAAGAATGGAGCTTCCGTCCCAACTGTGAGGTGGAAAAGGTCACGGAGATCCCCCTGCAATCCTTCTTTGAAGAGAATAGCTATGGCGTTCTCTCCCTCGAGACCCTGGACGAAAAAGATAGTTCCACACTTACCTGGGACCTCCCCTGTCTTATACATGGCGATACCGACGGAAGCGAAGAAGTCCTCTGGGGGGCCACCCTTAATATTATTCTCTCCTTTTTGAAGATCGTATTCAATTACGATCCGCCCGCCAGAAATGAAAACAAGGTCATCAAACGAACGCTGAGCTCCGGTTATCTGACGGGAAAATGAAGATCTCCCCGAGGCTTTCATCCTTGACAAGAACGGAGCGAGCAGGTAGTTATACTTTTTTTACTTCAGTAGAATGTTGAGGAGTCGGTCATGGTTACGAGACGAGCATCAGAGATTCCGGCCTTTATCGTCATGGACGTACTGGAAAAGGCTCAGGAGATGCAGAGAAACGGTGAAGACATAATACATCTCGAGGTCGGAGAACCGGATTTCGATACGCCGGACTGTATCAATGAGGCATGTTTCCGGGCAATCAGAGAGGGAAAAACCCACTACACCAATAGTCTCGGCCTAATTGAACTGAGAGAGGCAATCTCGGAGCACTATCATGCAAAGTACGGGGTGGGGGTCTCCCCCGATCAGGTGATTGTCACCTCAGGCACCTCACCTGCCATGTTCCTCCTCTTTTCGGCCCTCATTGAGAGGGGGGATGAGGTAATCATCTCCGACCCCCACTATGCCTGCTATCCAAATTTCGTGAGCTTCCTGGAGGGCGTTCCCGTAAAGATAAAGGTCAACGAAGAAGAGGGATTCCAGTATACCCCCGAGGAGATTAAAAAGAGGATCACAAAAAATACGAAGGGAATAATGATAAATTCCCCCTCAAACCCGACAGGAAATATTCTCGATAAGTCGAGGATGGAGGAGATCGCTTCACTTGGAATTCCCGTCATATCCGATGAGATTTATCACGGCCTTGTCTATGGAGACGAGGAGCACTCAATCCTTGAGTTCACCGAAAATGCCTTTGTGCTGAACGGTTTCTCAAAGGCCTATGCGATGACGGGGTGGCGTCTCGGGTACCTGATCGCACCGAAGGAATATATACGGCCCATACAGAAGATTCAGCAGAACCTTTTTATATCGGCAAATTCTTTTGTGCAGTGGGCGGGAGTTGCGGCACTTCGGAAGGCAGGAGATGACGTTATACGAATGAGAAACATTTTCAACGAAAGAAGACAGTTCATTACTACACGACTTCGGGAAATGGGTCTCGGCATCGCCGTAGAACCCACGGGGGCATTTTACATCCTGGGCAACATAAAGCACTATGAAAAGGATTCATATACCATGGCCTTTGATATCCTGAAGGAGGCCAAGGTCGGTGTTACCCCGGGAATCGATTTCGGTGAGAATTGCGAGGGATACCTGAGGTTTTCCTATGCCAACTCCCTGGAAAATATCGCCGAGGGACTGAACAGAATTGAGACATATCTCAAGGGGCTAAAATAGTCGTGACACCCCCTGAAATCACAACCATCCTCTTCGACTTTGACGGCACATTGGCAACGCTCAATATCGATTTTGCGTCGATGCGGGAAAATATACTTGCCCTCATCGGACGCTATCATATAAGCCCTGACGGTTACAAAAATCTCTTTGTCCTTGAGATGATAGAGGCGGGGAGAAAAGCCATTGCACGCTCTCATACAGGCGATGGTAATGATTTTGAGAGGCGGGCACTCACCCTTGTGCAAAGCATGGAGATTAATGCAGCTAAGAGGGGGAAGCTGATCGAAGGCATCGAAACTATGTTGAAAAGGCTGAGAGAAAGGGGAGCAAAGACCGGGATCGTGACCAGGAACTGCATCGATGCTGTCCAGACAATATTCCCCGATGTCCATAATTATTGCGGTGCCGTTATAACACGGGAATTCACCGAAAAAGTGAAACCACACCCCGATCATATCAGGGTTGCTCTCAGGGCCCTCGATGCCCTTCCCAGGAACTCTGCAATGGTTGGTGATCATCCGATGGACATGACCGTCGGAAAGGAATTGGGAACCTTCAATGTGGGCGTCCTCACAGGATATTCCGAAGAGGCTCCACTTTTCAAAGCAGGCGCGGATATAGTCATCACGAGCGCTGCCACACTACTTGATTGTATAGCGTAACCGAAGATGACTGTTATAATGAGAGAAGAATAAAATGTACGAAATCACGGTAAAGAGAACCTTTTCAGCGGCCCACACACTGATGATAGGGGGCAAAAACGAGACGCTTCACGGACACAATTTTACCGTCGAAGTAACCCTGTCATCGGAGAGATTGGATGACGAGGGGCTCGTGGTGGACTTCAGGGTCCTGAAGGGGTGGACGGATGAGATACTGGAGGAACTCGATCATACGTTCTTAAACGAGCTCAGTTTTTTAAAAGACATAAATCCCACATCGGAAAACATTGCCCGGTTTATCTACGAAAAAATATCGGAAAAGATAATCGCGCAAAGTTACATGCTGCAAAAGGTTGCCGTATGGGAATCGGAAAGCGCCAAGGCCGTATACAGGGGTAGTTCGGATGGTTGATGTCCAGAATCAGCGCGACGAAAGAAACATCAGTATTCAGAAGGTGGGCGTCAAGGGAATAAAGTATCCCCTCATCGTTCTGGACAAGGCTGAGGGTGAACAACACGTCAATGCAACGGTGAATATGTATGTGAACCTGCCCCACCAGTTCAAGGGCACCCATATGAGTCGCTTCATCGAAATTTTAAATGAGTACAGGGGTCAGATAAACCTGAGAACTTTCAGGAATATTCTGGAAAAGATGAAGGAAAAGTTACGGGCCGAATCTGCCCATATCGAAATAGAATTTCCCTATTTTATCGAAAAGAGTTCCCCCGTCTCGGGCGCAAAGAGCCTGATGGAATATCAGTGCTCCATCTGCGGCGAAATCGACGGAGACAGGAGTGACTACCTGGTGGGCGTCACGGTTCCTGTTACCACCGTATGCCCCTGCTCAAAAGAAATAAGCACCTCGGGGGCACACAATCAGAGAAGCATCGTCAGACTCAAGGTCCGTTTCAAGAAATTTTTCTGGATGGAAGACATCATCGAACTGGTCGAAAATTCTGCAAGCAGCGGCGTCTATTCACTCCTGAAGAGATCGGATGAAAAATACGTTACCGAAAAGGCCTTTGAAAACCCAATGTTCGTCGAGGACGTGGTACGGACAATTGCTGAAAAGATCAACAGGGATGAAAACTTTCCATGGTACAGCGTCGAGGCGGAAAATCTTGAGAGTATTCACAACCACAGCGCCTATGCCTACCTGGAAAAAGACTGCACCGCCTCCGATTCCTGAACTTGCTGATTTCTTAATGCTTCAAGTCCTACGTTTGACCAGAGCCCTACTCTATTCAGGTTTTCCCCTGAATAACTGATCCCCATAGCCCGCTCCAGGGTGCCCAGGGCAATATTGTAATCGCTCAGTGCGTTAAAATAATCCGATTTGGTTTTCGTAAGCAGGGTCTGCGCATCAATCACATCCGTCGATGTCGCCACCTGTTCCTTATACCTCTCCCTGTTGATTCTGAAATTTTCCTCTGCCTGTTCGATCGCCTTTTCAGCTACAAAAATACGTTTTTCAGCTTCCTTCAGCAAAAGATATGAATTCTTGATTTGGAGGGATATCCCGTCCTTTATATTGACAAGCATATCCATGACCTGCTTTTCACGGCTCCTGCTTGCATCGACGCTGAACCTTGTCTTTCCCCACTCCCAGAAATTCCACTGTGTCACCGCGGCAACATACCAGGCCTCACTATCCTGATATTTACTCCCTCGCACATCGGGTTTTTCGCCGTATCTCGAATAGTTTCCCACGACATTCAGTGTCGGAAAGAACTCGCTCTTCGCGAGGCTAACGGCCCTTCCCGCCTTTTCATATTCAAGCTCATGTGCCCGGATCTCCGGTCTCTTCTGCAATCCCATAGCCAGACATTCATCAAACCCTTTTTCAAAGGGTGTATAGGTCAGAATATCCTCGATCTCAACGGAAAGATGTATATCGCGACGAATCACCGTATTGAATTTTGCCTTCGCAAGATTCAGGGCATTTTCAGCACGCACTAGATCTTGATATCCGTTTGCAAGTTCGACTTCCGCATAGAGTAGATCGTTTTTTGGGATAATTCCCACATCATAGAAACTCTGGGCAGTATCCCGGTGCGCCTGAAGCTGTTGAACGGACTGATTGGCCAGCTCCATAATCCTTTCGGATTTCAGTATGTTGTAATAGGATTTTTTTACTTCGAGGACAATGTCTTGAGTGGTGGAGGCTTCGGAGAGGTGAGACATTTCAAGATCAATCTTTGATATTTCATAACTGTTCAGAATCGCCCCTCCCGTAAAGATCGGCTGTGTGAGTTCCAGTTCCCAGTTATAGTTGTCCTCTTTCCCTGCCTCCACCCTGCTATTTAATATCCGTACCTCAGGTGACTCATTCAGCCTCGTATAGGTATATGACGTACTCAACTGTGGCAGAAAGGAGGTACGGGCTTTCTTTCTCTCCGCCTCTGATACCCTGACCCCTTCCTTGGCCGAATGAATGATGACGCTTCGTTCAAGGGCCATCTCTATGCTGTCCTTGAGTGACAACCGTAACACCCCGTCATCGGAAAGAGCTGTCGTGAAAAAGACAAGCGTCAAAAGGAGTGCTAAGATTCCTTTTTTGAAATATCCTTTCATTATAATGACTCCTCGTTGAAACTCCCCCGCAACAAGTTACGGGGAATCTCCGATTGATAAGGAAAATGTTTGGTTTTTATTCTCGCTTTCCCCGCCGCAGAAAGCGGAAAATGCTCGCTCGTCAATTCAATACTATGGTTACTACAAGAGATTCTCCTATAAAGAGAACTATCTTTCACCGGTACGATAATTACCTGCATACATTATCTTAT
>CAYSHT010000013.1:0-26336 GCA_964430915.1 uncultured Syntrophaceae bacterium | reverse complement strand
ATTCGCTCGCTAACCTCGCCGCAAGCAGCGGGGAATGCGCTCGCTGTTCAATTCAGGATTTATCTTTTAAAAACCTTCATTAAACAGCACATAACAGGGCTGGTCTGTTTCTGCAGAAATACCGGGGGCCAATTTCTGGTCAACTGCCCACCCGCTCCCCACAAGTCTCACATCTATTCCTCTGTCCTGCGAAACCTTCAAGACTTCCCTTACCGACATGCCCCTGAAATCAGGGATCAACGACTCATCGATATCCTCGTTCCGGGGAATGACCTCTGACATTGATGCCTGAACTATTTCCAACTCGGGAGCATGTCTCTCGGCTACAACATCCGGCAGGTTCAAGTGTCTGTTGTAACAGCTAACGATACGCTCCGAGATATTTTTGAAGACCGGCGCAGCTGCCACTCCCCCCCATCTCTTGATTTTTGGTTCATCAAGCATTACGAGAACAATCACCTGGGGGTCCTCGGAGGGAAAGAATCCGACAAAGGAAGCGACCACTTTTTTTGAAGAATATCTGCCAAGGGAAAAATCAAATTTCTGAGATGTACCAGTTTTCCCCGCCACTGATACGTTCGCAATGCGGGCCCTCTCTCCCGTGCCTCCCTCACCCCCTACAACATCTGTCAGTATCGCCGTGATCCTCTCCGCCGTGTCCTCTGAAATAACCCGCCGTACCACCTCGGGTTCATACTGCTCTATGATCTCGCCCTGTCTGTTCACGAGTCCTTTTACAATATAGGGTTTCATAAGGACGCCCTTGTTTGCTATGGCAGACATGGCCGTTATCAGCTGTATCGCCGTCACGGAAATGCCCTGCCCGAAGGCCATGGTAGCAAAATCAACGCGTCTCCATTTAGAAGGATCTCTGAGTATTCCCCCGATCTCGCCAGGCAGATTCACACCTGTTTTTGAACCGAATCCAAACTTGGTTATATATTTATAGAATTTTTCCTTCCCCAGCATCTCGGCAACCTTTACTGTGCCAATATTGCTCGAGTACTTGAGAATCTCCGGGAAAAAAAGTTCCTCATGGTGCTTCATCTGCGCCTCGTGAATCACCCGGTCCCCCACCACATATGACCCGTTTTCACAGTTTATGACATCCGACTCCGATACGACCCCCTCCTCGAGGGCCGCTGCCGCCACAAAGGGTTTGAATACGGACCCAGGGTCAAAGCAATCGGTAATGGCCCTGTTTCTTCTGGACGCAACGGGATATTGGGAATAGGCGTTCGGATTAAACCGCGGAAAACTTGTCATAGCCAGTATCTCACCCGTTTTCGGGTTCATGACAATGGCATTTCCCCCTTTCGCCCCGGTATTTTCCACGGCTCCTTTCAAATTCATCTCAACGATATACTGAATCTTACTGTCGACGGTCAGAACAAGGTTGTGACCCCGACCATCATTAAGAGTGGTAGACCTTTCATCCAGATAGATCCTGTTACCCTTGGCATCCCTTCCCCAGACAACCTTTTGGGGTGCATATTTAAGACTGCTATCGTATTTAAGTTCTAACCCTTCAAGTCCCGCCGAGTCGCAACCCACAAAACCAAGCAGATGACAGGCCATTTCCCTGTGAGGATAAAAACGTTTTGGTTCCTGTATCGTATAGACACCATCCAGATCCAAGGCCCTCACCTGTGCCGCCTGGAGCGGTGAAACCTGTCTCGCAATCCAGCGGAAATTTCCCGGCTTTAAGAGTTTTTTTCTGATATCGCGCTCTTCCAGGCAGAGTGTGGATGATAATTTGCCCGACACTTCTTTTCTCTTCTTAACCATCGAGGGATCGATATATACAGAATCGGCAAGTACCGTCATGGCAAGTTTCTCCCCGTTCCGATCAAAAATGAGCCCCCTCTCGGGGCAAAGTGTCAGGCTTTTCGTGTGTTGCTTGTCGGCAAGTGATTTAAGTTCTTTACCAGACACGATCTGCAGCTGAAATGCCCTCGACAGAAGGGCAATATACAGCACGAGAAATAAAACCAAGACGGACGTTACTCTGAACCGTAGCCACTTTTTTGATTTTTTCGTCATTTCAGAAACACTACCTGGTCTCTTTTCGGGTAACACATTTTTAGTTTTATGCGCGCAATGGTCTCAATCCGCTGGGGTGATGTGAGCGTTGCTATCTCCACCTTCAGGCGTCGATTTTCTTCACCGAGTTTATTTTTGTTTTGAATCTCTTCGGCTATCTGATAGTTGATCCGGGTTGCCTGAATATGAAACCACACATACACAAGGGCTATCGCCATGAAAATCAACGTTGCAAAGATAAAATGTGAAAACCTCAAGCGCAGTTTTCTATCGTCGGCTTTCGTCATTTTCAAATCCTCATGGCCGCCCTCAGCTTGGCGCTTCTCGCCCTTGGATTGGCCTTTAATTCACCTTCACCTGGCGTAACCGGCTTTCTCGTCAACACCTTCAAGGTCTTCACCTTATTACATCGGCAGACGGGAAAATCGGGGGGGCAGATACAATCTTTTTCGCCCAGCCTGAAGAAATCTTTTACAACCCTGTCTTCAAGGGAGTGGAATGAGATGACAGACAGTCTTCCCTCTTTTCGTAGAAGGTCAACCGCATCATCGAGAGATTTGTGAAGGTTTTGCAGCTCTTCATTCACGGCGATTCTGAGGGCCTGAAATGTCTTGGTTGCGGGATGGATTTTGGATCTCGATCTGACCCGCTTCACAGAGGCAATGAGTTCCGCAAGTTCCGTTGTCGTCTTGAGGGGCAACACTTTTCTCTGCCGTGCTATCGCCCGTGCAATTCTGCCTGCTTCCCTCTCCTCGCCATATTTTTTTATTATATCTTTTAATTCTCCCTCGGAAGAATCATTTACAATATCCGCTGCCGTCCGATTTCTCGATTGATCCATTCTCATATCGAGGGGAGCTTTTTTTGAAAAGCTGAAACCTCGTGTACCCTCTTCAAGCTGATGGGATGAAACACCGAGATCAAGGAGGATTCCGTCGACCTGATCTATATCGAGATCCTCTAAAATCGACTTCATCTCCACGAAATTTCTATTCACGAGTATCGAGCGACCACCGAAGGATTGGAGCCTTTTTCTCGACGATTCGATGGCATCGTCATCACAGTCGATACCGATGAGGATTCCATCGGGTGACGTTCTTTTTAATATCTCACAGGCGTGCCCGCCGCCGCCCAAGGTTCCATCCACATAAACACCCCCCGGCTTGCAATCGAGCAGATCGACTGCCTCGTGAAGCATCACCGATATATGGAATGGTGCGTTCATTATATCTCCAGCAAATCTGCTGCTTTATCAATAAAGTCCCCAGAACTCTCCCTCGATGCTTTCAAATCTCCTTCAAAACTCTCCCTGTTCCAGATCTCGATCGTCTTTACCATCCCTGCCAGGACGATCTCCTTCTGAAGCCCCGCTCGTTCCCGAAGCGATGGCGGAATGAGGAGCCTCCACTGTGAGTCGAGTTTACAGTCAACGGCGCCCGACATGAAATACCGCTGGAATGCCCTGATCTCTTTTTTCAGAATCGAGTGCTTCTTGGCCTTTTCTTCGATGGCACTCCATTCACTATAGGGTATAGCGAGGAGATAATTGTCCAGACTTGTAACGACGAGCCTCTTGTCGCTTCTCTCCTTGAATACATCCCGAAGCCTGGAGGGAAAGACAATCCTCCCCTTCTCGTCTAAGTTATGGTAGTATTGACCCCTAAATACAGACATGAGAAAAGAAATACCTCCACTATCCTCCACTTTGCTCCACTTCGAGTGACTATAAAGGCGAATCTTTGCTTTGTCAAGAAAAATTTAGGTGGTTATTTTTTTCTTTTAATCTGATACTTTATGACCGCTTTATTGTGGTCGACAAGATTGGATGAAAAGTGGTGGGCTCCATTGTTTTTTGACACAAAATAGAGATAGTTTACCGGTGCGGGATAGAGTGCCGCAACGATAGCATCCATACCGGGATTACATATCGGTCCCGGGGGCAACCCCCGTATCCTGTAGGTGTTATAGGGGGTCTTTCTAAGGAGATGTCTCCGTGTAATATTTCCGTCAAAATCCTTGATATCGTATATGACCGTTGGGTCACTCTGCAGCTTCATCCCCTTTTTCAGTCTGTTGTGGAATACCGCTGAAATCAGGGGTTTCTCTTCCACGGATCCTCCCTCTTTCTCGATAATGGATGCCAGGGTAAGGACCTCCCTCATGCCGAGACCGATCTCGCTCATCCGCTCCGACATTTTGAAGGTGATCTTGCGCCTCAGCTGGGCTACCATAAATCTGATAATTCTTTCCTCTCCCATAGAGCGGCCGAGGACATAGGTATCGGGAAAGAGATACCCCTCAACACTTTCGCCTTCAATACCAAGCGATGAAAGGAGTTCTTCGTCATAGGCGGAATCGACAAATCTCTTTTCATCGGCAAGGTTGTTAGCCGCAAGCCGGGCAGCAATCTGGCCTATGGTAAATCCCTCCGGAATGGGAACACGGTAACCCTTGACCTTCCCCTCAAGTAATTTATCCAGGATATCGCCGGGAGACATGGAGCTCTTTAGCTCATATTCCCCGGCCTTGATGCGTTCGGGAGCCTTTTCCAAAAGGGCAAGGAGATAGAATGCCTCTTTATACCGTATAAGTCCCTTTGTGCGAAGAATGTCTGTCACATCGTAGAACGATGCCCCCGGCGGAATTTCGACTGTGACGGACCGTTCGATAAATTCCACGGGACTTTCGACATAATTAAGGAAGATCATGGAGAGAAGAAGGAGTGACGCCGTCACAAGCAGAAAAAGGGCGAGGAGGGTCTTCATTAATTTTTTAATCATCCTGGCTCCCCGCTTTCAAGTGATCAAGATATCTCTGAAGTATTATGGCGGCTGCCAGTTTGTCGACTCTTTTTCTCCTCTTTTTACGACCCATATCAGCTTCTATGAGAAAATCTTCCGCCTCTCTCGTTGAGAGACTCTCGTCCCACTTTACGACAGGAAGGGCAAGTCGCTCTTCGATCATTTCGGAAAACTTGGACACCCTTTCGCACTGTATACCTTCTTTACCATCGAGGGTGAGGGGATAACCGATGACAATCTTCTCTATGTCAAGTTCTTCGGCGAGCCTCTTAATCTCAGCCATGTCCTTTTTGATGGTTTTTCTCTCAATCGTTGCGAGACTGCGGGCCACAACTCCCATTTCGTCGCAGATGGCCACCCCTATGCGCTTTCTTCCATAATCGAGACCGAGTATTCTCATAACGAAAATTGAACTATCACAATGACACTGGTAGAGGCAACCAAAAATTCCTTCTCTCCCGGGACACCTTCCAAGCTTTTCCAGTTGTACTAACCTGTCAATTTTGCTATTTCTCATGTCATATTTGGGAGACGGTATTCCAAACCTTAACCTTCGAACTTGAAACGTGAATCATGAAGCATATCATTCTTGGCACAGCGGGACATGTCGATCACGGGAAGACAGCCCTTATAAAGGCCCTTACCGATGTCGATACGGACAGACTCAAAGAAGAGAAAGAGCGGGGGATCACCATTGAGCTCGGCTTCGCCCCCCTTGTCCTTGAAAAGGGTCAGAGAATCGGCATCGTTGATGTGCCGGGACACGAGAGATTCGTCAAAAATATGGTTGCCGGTGCAGGCGGAATTGACCTCGTGGTACTCATAATTGCCGCTGATGAGGGTATAATGCCCCAGACGAGAGAGCATCTCGATATATGTGAACTTCTGGGAATAAAATACGGCCTCGTTGCCCTCACAAAAACCGATCTGGTTGACAGCGACTGGCTCACCCTCGTTACGGAGGAAGTCGAGGACTTCCTTTCGGGCACATTCCTGGAAGATGCTCCCCTTATTCCCCTCTCGTCAGTAACGGGCGAAGGGCTCACCAATTTCCGGTCGGCCCTGCAGACAGTTATCACCTCGGTGGAAGAGAGGCCTGATTCGGGTCATTTCAGGCTCCCCGTCGACAGGATATTCACCATGAAGGGCTTCGGAACAGTGATAACGGGATCTCTCGTCTCGGGAAAGATACGTATGGGAGAGACTGTGGAAATAATGCCTTCAAAGATCAGGGCAAAGATACGGGGGATACAGATCCATAACGAACAGGCAGAGGCGGTAGAGGCGGGAAACCGAACGGCGATTAATCTTCAGGGCATCGAGAAGTCGGCCATAAAAAGGGGAGATGTCATCACCAGGCCCGATGATTTTGAGGTCTCGCAACGTTTGGACGTATTTTTCAGATATCTTTCAAGCGCGAAGAAAAAAATGAAAAACAGGGCCCTCGTGAGGTTTCATACGGGAACAGCTGAGATAATCTCGCGAATCATACTCCTTGACCGGGACGAAATAGAACCGGGTGACACCGCCTATGCCCAGGTTGTTCTTGAACATCCAACAGTAGCAGAGGCAGGAGACAGGTTTGTCATACGAAGCTACTCACCCGTAACCACCACAGGGGGTGGCGAAATCCTGGACCCGCTGACCAGAAAAATCAAGAGAAGCTCCGAAGCGGGGCGAAGCGAACTGGAACGTTTACGTCTGGGAACGGAAAAGGAAAAAACGGACTGTATTCTTGAAAGAGCGGGCCTTGGCGGAATCTCAGCGAGACAGCTTTCGACACGAACCGGAATCACGCCTAACGATCAGGACAAAATCCTCAGCGAAATGTTGTCGAAACGAGAAGCCCTTCTCCTTGACAAGGATGAACGGAGGGTTGTGGCCTCCTCCCAATACGAAAACCTGCAGAGGGAAATCGTTGCTGCTCTCACCCGTTACCACGAAAGATTTCCACTCAGAGAATGGGGCGGGAAGGAGGAATTGAGAAATACGCTGGGTACATATATAGAACAGCGGCTCTTCAACAGGGCACTCAAGGACCTGGAAAAGGAGGGGGAGATTGTATCGGAAAAGGAAAATCTCCGCATTTCAGGGCACAGGGTTATCATGAAGGACGGGATGGAAACGCTGAAGGAAAAGGCACTCGGAATCTATGAAAAAGCAGGCCTGACACCACCTTCCATAAAAGAGGTCATGGAAAGCTTCCAGGAAAGCAGAGAGGACGCAAAGAGTGTCCTCGCCATGCTTGTCGGAGAAGAGTCGTTGATAAAGGTAAGCGAAGATCTTTACTTTCACGGAGAATCCATGGAGAAACTGAGAAACAACTACAAAAGCTTCCTTATTAAAGAGGGAAAGGCCACACCTTCCACTTTCAGGGATCTTACCGGCCTCTCACGCAAATATACCATTCCGCTCATGGAATACTTCGACAAGACCAAACTGACTATTCGTGTTGGAGATCACCGGGTCTTAAGGGAAGGAGAAACGGCGTGAAGGCCTTTATCGAAAAATTCGATATTCAAACCTGGAGCAGTACCGGTTCCTCAAAAATCAATGATTCTGTCATACAAGAGATCCCCCTCGACATATTTCTCAACGACAGGAAGGTAATAACCATTGCCTGTACGGGGAACCACATAGAGGAGCTCGCCCTCGGGTTTCTGAGATCGGAAGGAGTCATTAAAACCCTAGATGATATTGATGAAACAACAGCCGACAGGGAAAATTTTCGCGTTGACGTCAAAACGATAAGCCCGGAATCCGGTGGTTCAGTGAACGATGATTCCGCTCCTTCCATCATGTCAAGCGGTGGAAGGAGGAAAAGAAACGATTCGATTGACAGTCCTCTTGAATCAAAGCTCACACTCACCGCGGGGAAGGGACTTAACATAATGGAGGCGTTGCTTGCATTGTCCCTTCTTCACCGAATCACTCATGGGGCTCACTGTTCGGCCCTGGCCGATCTCGATGGAATTATCACTTTCAGGGATGACATAGGACGCCACAATACCATTGACATGCTGGGCGGCTATGCGTTACTTGAAAACATCGATTGCGAAGACAAAATACTGGCAACCACCGGCAGGGTTTCCCAGGAGATTGCCTCAAAGGCATTTCATCTCGGCATTCCCATCATTATCTCCCATTCTGTTCCGACGTCACGGGCCGTCACTTTTGCCCGCGATGCGGGAATCACGATAATAGGGTACGTTCGAGATGAAAAAATGAAAATCTATGCAAACGAAAGGCGTGTGATATTTTGAATAATAAATCGATCTATATCAAAGACATAAAGCCCGGCAACAGGGTCAGCGACATCTTCCTCGTCACGGAAAAAAACATGGCCGTCTCACAGAAGGGAAATCCCTATCTCAGCCTTCGACTGAGAGATAAAACGGGCGACGTTGACGGCAGGGTCTGGGACAATGTGGACGAGATGAACGGAATCTTCAAGAAGGGAGATGTAATACGCATTCATTCAAGAGCCGTGAGCTTCCGGAATGTAATACAGCTTTCGATATCGGAGATACAAGCCCTTGAGGAAACGGAAATTGACCCGGCCGACTATTCTCCCGCCTCCAAATTGGACACGGGAGAAATGTACGAAGCCCTCATGGGGTTTATAGAAACAATGGAAAACCAACATCTTAAGAACCTCTTGACTTTAATATTCAGCAACGGTGAGACTGCAGAGGCCTTCCAAACAGCCCCAGCGGCAAAGGGGTTTCATCACTCATACATCGGCGGGCTCCTCGAACACACCCTTTCCGTGACCCGTCTCATCGATCATGTGGCCCTACATTACGGCGAAGTGGACAGGGATCTCCTCATAACGGGCGGCATCCTCCACGATATCGGAAAGATAGACGAGTTCTCCTATCGAAAAATGATAGACTATACCGACGAGGGACGACTGATAGGACACATTGTAATGGGTCTTGAGATGGTTGATAAGAAAATTGACGAGATCGAAGACTTTCCCGAAGACCTTGCCCTTGAGCTGCGGCATATACTCCTGAGTCACCACGGGGTTCTCGAATACGGATCCCCGAAGCGTCCTAAAACCGTCGAGGCACTCATCGTCAACTACATGGACGACCTCGATGCGAAGGTAAACGCCTTTCGTGAATATATTGCCGGTTCAGACGACGATTCGAACTGGACGCCCTTTCACCGCCTGCTCGAACGATTCATCTACAAGGGAAAATAAGGCGTCCCCTCGACAGAGAGGGAACGCCTTTTCCTCTCGCCCGGCCTTGGATATATTATTTCCCGTAGCCTATTCCCTTCGCCGCCTCCTCAATGATGGCGAGTACCGACTCGTCCTCTATGGTTGAAGGAACGGTATACTCCTCACTGTTTGCTATTTTCCTCATGGTGGCCCGGAGAGTCTTGCCCGAGCGCGTCTTGGGCAGAGCCTTTACTATGGCACAATCCTTGAAACAGGCAACGGCACCGAGTTCGGAGCGGACCATCTGAACCAGCTCACGGGAAATCTCATCGTGATCTCGATCCACAC
This sequence comes from uncultured Syntrophaceae bacterium, assembly GCA_964430915.1. Classification (GTDB taxonomy): domain Bacteria; phylum Desulfobacterota; class Syntrophia; order Syntrophales; family UBA2210; genus JAFGBH01. Next base: position 16,973 of record CAYSHT010000013.1, on the reverse strand, counting down.
CGGCCTTCAAGACGGCAAAGCCGATTGGCACCTCTCCCTTCAGCTGATCGTTTGCACCGAAAACGGCACACTCCGCCACATCCTGATGCTTTGCTACGATCTCTTCCATCGCACCCGTGGAAAGCCTGTGGCCCGCGACATTAATGACATCATCGACACGCCCCATGATAAACAAATACCCGTCTTCATCAACGTATCCCCCGTCACCGGTCAAATAGTATCCGGGAATTTCCTTCACATAATCAAGATACCGTTCGTCATCATTCCACAGGGTGGGGAAACATCCGGGAGGCAGGGGAAGCTTCACCACCACATACCCATCCTGTCCGCTGGGGAGTCTCTTCCCATCATGGTCGACAATCTGCACATTATAACCGGGAACGGCCTTGGTGGGAGATCCCGCCTTGACCGGAAAGGGTTCGATCCCCATACAGTTGGCCGCAATGCCCCATCCCGTCTCTGTCTGCCACCAGTGATCGATAACGGGTATCTTCAGCATGTCTGAGGCCCAATGATAGGTATCGGGATCCAGCCGTTCACCTGCAAGAAAGAGATATCTGAAGGAACTCAGATCATATTTCGTCAGATACTCTCCATTGGGGTCCTCTTTTTTTATGGCACGAAATGCCGTGGGGGCCGTAAAGAGGACGGAGACGTTGTGTTCGGAGATTACCCTCCAGAATGCACCGGGATCAGGTGTTCCCACCGGTTTTCCCTCATAGACAATGGTCGTGCATCCCGCAAGGAGCGGTGCATAGACGATATAAGAATGACCCACGACCCAGCCCACATCCGAGGCTGCCCAGTATACCTCGCCCGGCTTTATCCCGTAGAGATACTTCATGGACCACTTCAGGGCAACGGCATGCCCTCCATTGTCGCGTATGACGCCCTTCGGTTTTCCCGTCGTACCCGAGGTGTAAAGTATATACAGAGGGTCCGTTGCCGATACGGTGACACAATCAGCGGGCTTCGCATCCTTCATCGACTCCGCCCAGTCATAATCGCGACCGGGCAGAAGCTCTGCCGTCGCCTGGGGTCTCTGATAGATAACGCACTTCTCAGGCTTGTATTTCGCGATTTCGATAGCCTCATCGAGAAGTGGTTTGTAGGGAATTACCTTCTTTCCCTCTATACCGCAGGATGCCGTAACCATGACCTTCGGTTTCGCATCGTCGATTCGTATCGCCAGTTCATTCGGCGCAAACCCACCAAACACCACGGAATGAACCGCTCCTATCCTCGCGCAGGCAAGCATGGCAACCAGCGATTCGGGAATCATCGGCATATAGATAATGACGGTATCGCCTTTCACAACTCCTAGACTGGCGAGTACGCCGGCAAATCTCGATACCTGATCAAGGAATTCACTATAGGTTATCTTTTTTATGGTATCGGTGACGGGGCTGTCATAGATAATTGCAACCTGGTCGCCCCTCCCCTGCTCCACATGATAATCAACGGCATTGTAACAGGTGTTCAGCTCCCCTCCGGCAAACCAGCTGTAAAAGGGTTTCCTGCTATCATCCAGCACTTTCTCCCACTTCTTTTCCCATGTGATTTCCTCGGCAGCCTCTCCCCAGAAAACATCAGGTTCGTTAATCGATTGCGCAAACAGCTCCTCATACGATAATTGATTCGACATGCATCCCTCCTTATTTTAGAAGCCCACAGGAGCTTTGTTATTTTCTCTCCCCGAATATTGCCCTGCCGATCCTAACAATTGTAGCCCCCTCTTCTACAGCAACCCCATAGTCATCGCTCATTCCCATGGAGATCTCACCCATTTCAACCCCCTCTATCGCTTCATCCACAATTCTGTTTTTAAGATCCCGAAGTTTTACGAAATAGGGACGGGCACCTTCGGGATTATCAAACCAGGGCGGCATGGTCATGAGCCCTTGAATGGAGATGTTATCCAAGAGAGAAACCGCTCGTACAAGATCGATGGCCTCTTCTTGCGACACACCACTTTTCGTTTCCTCTCCTCCTGTATTTACCTCGATCAGGACCTTTATGACTGACCCCGACCCCTTGGCCCGCTTATCGAGTTCCTTCGCAAGACCAAGCCGGTCAACGGAGTGAATCATATCAAAGAGTCTAACCGCGTATTTCGCTTTGTTAGACTGGAGATGCCCAATCATGTGCCATTCAAGATCATGGCCCATCGTTTCGATCTTCCGTTTCGCCTCCTGGATATAGTTTTCACCCATGATGGTGATACCGGAGTCTATGGCCTCCATAATTCTTTCATCGTCGACCGTTTTAGTAACGCCCATAATCTTCACATCACCGGCGTCCCTCCCCGATTTCGCCGCCGCCTCGGCGATGATTCCCCTTATTCTCGCAATGTTTTTCTCTATTTTCGACATACTCTCCACCATCAAAAGGAGATTGCACCAACTTCCTTCAATACAGCCACAACCTCGGAAAGGGGAAGACCAATTACATTCGTATAGGAACCCCGTATCTCCCTCACAAAGGATGCCGCCTTCCCCTGAACGGCATATCCCCCCGCCTTATCGTAGGGCTCTTCCGTTCCTATATACCACTCCAATTCATCCGATGACACCTCCTTGAAATAAACGGAGGACTCAACAAGGTCACTTTTTACAACATTCACACTTGTTCTTACAACAGAAAAACCGGTGAGTACCCTGTGTTTCTTTCCGCTCAACCGCATGATCATTTCCCTCGCCTCCTCTTTTGATCCCGGTTTTCCCAGAACTTCAGTATCAATTATTACCACCGTATCCGCTCCGAGGACCCATGCCTCGGGATTTCTGTCGGCAACAGCGAGGGCCTTCTCCCTCGAAAGTCTCATGACATGCTCGCTCACCGATTCTCCCTCAAGAAATTTCTCGTCCACACCACTCGGGACCACCGAGAAATTGAATCCCATAGATTTCAGGAGCTCCAGTCGGCGAGGTGAGGCGGATGCCAGTATAAATGATGGGGACATTTCTACGAAAGCTCCCTTCTTCTTGTCAGCATCGATACGATCTCACCTGCATAGAGGGTGATGACAGCCATGTAGAACACCCATAGTACAATATATATCAATGCCTTGAGTGAACCATAGACAAACCCTACGGGATTCCCCTCCAGAGAAAGATAGAAGGCAAAGAAATACTTTGCTACCTCGAGGAAGAGAGTACACACTATTCCCCCTGTCAGTGCATGTAAAAAGGAGACCCGCCTGTTAGGAATAAACTTAAAAATCAGCGTGAAAAAAAGCATGATGACGGAAAGGGGAAGTATATATCTGATGAGTGTGCTGTGGAGCAAAAGATGACCCACATCCCATTTTTCAATATGGACCGCCCATGAATTCAGTCCTATGGTAAAGAGAATGGCGCAGAGTCCCAGGGGTATGATGGCAACGGCCATGAGAAGGGAACGAAAGGGGTGTCGCTTTCTCCCTACTCTGAAGATCGTCGTGAAGGCAGTTTCAAGGGAAGAGACAAACATGGTGGATATCCAGATGAGAAATCCGAAACCCAGCCATCCCATAAAGGTGGTTGAATCGGAGAGTCGCTTCACCTCCAGAAGCAGCTTCTCCTCCATGTAGGGGTGAAGTTCCTTTATAAAGTTGACCACCGTCATGTAGGCATCCTCGGATGAACCCAAAACCAATCCACTGACAAAAAAGATCAGAAAGAGGAGAGGGATCACCGAAATGATCGAATAGAAGGCCACGGCGGCCGAAAGATTCAAACAATCATCCTCGAAAAACGATCTAAAACTCTCCGTTACGATTTTGAGTTGCACCGCAAATTTCCCTTTTTCTTACCTGAGGAAACGCCCTTTAGCCTCACCGTGTCTATTCTATACCAAGCAGCCTTTTCGGGTTTTGACTCACCAGGAGATCCTTGATCCCGTCCTTCAGTGGCAGCTTATCGAGCTCATTCATTATTCTCACCCTCGATATAAGAGGGTAGTCACTTCCGAAGAGACATTTCCCCGCGAGTGGACCGTTCATCTGGCGGATCACCTCATCGGGTATCCTCCTCGGGGCCCACCCCGCAATATTGAAAAAGACATTGGGATTACGAAGCACCACCGACATGCCTTCATAAAACCAGGGGTATCCGAAATGAGCCATCACGATCTTCATACGGGGAAAATCCACCGCTACATCATCGAGATAGATCGGCATGCAATACTTGATTTTTGTCCCCGCATGGAACTGGGTTCCGGTGTGAAAGAGTACCGGAATTCCGGCATCCTGTGCTATTTCATAGAGCGGATACATAATGGGGTCATTGGGATTGGCCTTAATCAGATGAGGAAGCACCTTGAGTCCCTTGAGTCCGAGCTCATTGATCGCCCGTTCCAGCTCTGTCGCTGCCTTTACTCCTTTGTGCGGATCAACACTTGCGAAACCGATAAATTTATCGGGATACTGCCTCACCGTTTCGGCCACAAGATCGTTTGACACCCTGTAATTAAAGGTAGTTTCCGCATCAATAGCGACGATCACCGACATATCGACTCCTGCGTCTTCCATGTCCTTGAAGGTTGCGGTGATGCCGGGAAGTTCCATGTTCTTGAACATAAGTTGATAACCGAGTGCCATCTCTTCGGGAAGGCTCTCAATCGCTTCTTTTGTAACGAGCTGTGAATGTGTATCTATGATCATGTTCCCTCTCCTTTTTCAATCTTAACAGTTTCCCGCCCACGATATCCGGTAAACTAACCCGTCATGAACGGAGCCGTCAACATATTTTAAAAAAAATACCTGCCCGAAAGGCAGGTATTTTTACCGTAACAAAAAGTAATTCTAACTATCCTCCTGCTTCGTATACTTCTTCCGCAATTCATTCTTGAGAAGCTTTCCACTCGGATTTCTCGGAAGGGCATCCGTTACGATCACCTTCTTGGGAACTTTGTATGCTGCCAGTTCCTTCTTGCAGAAGGCGATAACCTCCTCCTCCTTCACCTCCTGACCAGGAACAGGAACGACCACAGCAGCAACCACTTCTGACCAGTAGGGGTCGGGGAGGCCTATCACTGCGGCATCCATAACACCGGGACACTTGAAGAGCATAGCCTCAACTTCCTGTGAGGAGACATTCTCCCCGCCCGTTTTTATTATATCCTTGCTTCTATCGACGAAGTATACGAACCCCTCCTCGTCCATTTTGACCAGATCGCCCGTATGATGCCAGCCCTTTCTGAATGTATCTGCCGTTTTTTCCTCCATCTTGTAATACCCGAGCATGACCGCCGGACCGCGGGCGACCAGTTCGCCCACCTCACCCGGGGGGAGTTCGTTATCTTCGTGATCAAAAACCTTGAGCTGGAGCGGAAGGTGCGCTCGTCCGATGGAGTCCGGTTTTGTGTCAAAATCCTCGGGGTGCAGACACGTTCCCAGGGGGCTCATCTCTGTCTGGCCGTAGTAATTCATGAAACCGGTATCGGGAAGCATATTCTTCCACTTTTCTATCACTGAAGGCGGGGCCAGGGCACCGAAAATGATGCACTGCTTCAAAGAGGTGAGGTCGTAGGTATCGAAATCGGGCATGAAGGGAAGGCCCGAGTAAAGCGTCGGAGGCCAGACCCAGTGAGTAATCTTCTCGTTCTGTGTAAATTCGAGTATCTCTTTCGGATCGGGAGCATACTCCATGACCGTGTAGGCACCGCCACCGATAACGGCGGTAAAGAGATACATCGCTGCGACGTGATAAAGCGGAATACCTGCGACAATGGATGCATCGGCACCAATCCTGAGATCAAAGAGGGCACTGATGATAAGCGTATAATAATTCAGGTGGCTGTTCAGGACACCTTTCGGAGCTGCCTCCGTTCCCGACGTATAGAGGAGCGTGGCGGGGTCATCGGCCATGATCTCTACCTCGGGCTCATCTGCTGGATATTCGTCCAGCCAGAGGTCCTCAATGTTCATCCAACCCTCGGGAATCTCCGCATCTCCGAGCTTTATATATCCAAAGGCCTTGACACCACTCAGATCGTCCTTGACATCACCGACATTATTGATGAGGCCGTCTTCTACAACGAACACCTTTGATTCCGAGTGATCGATGATGTAGCGTATTTCCTCACTCTTGAGCATAAAGTTAAGGGGAGTGATAATCGCTCCTATCTTCATGAGCGCCCACCAGTAAATGACAAAATGGTGACAATTGTGGGAAAGGATTGCGGCCCTGTCCCCCTTTTCAACACCGAGTTTCATGAGACCATGGGCACACCTATTTACCACATCATTAAATTCCCGGTAGGTAAACGTCTTGTCTCTGAATTTGAAGGCAACCTTGTTGGGTACTCGTGCCGCCGTTCTGACAAGCATGTCTCCTACACTTGCCCTGCGTACAACATTTCTCTCATACGAGGTTAGTCCTGCCATCGTTACATCTCCTTTTTTTATACATTCATTGAGAAACGTGCGCATACCCCTCACCCCCCTCACAAGGGATATAACATCTTCACAAACTCCGATATTTCTGTATCAGAGCTCGACCTCCGCCAATACCTGGGTTAATACATCGGCGCCATCCTGATTGGACACCATAAGCCCGATTGTTGCTTTATTTCCTTCCACAGCCGATACCGTAGCCTTCGTGGTAACCGTATCGCCGAGATGCACCGGCTTTGCGAATCTGCATTTTATCTTTTTTAAGGAACCTGGATCGCCCGTCCAGTCTGTCACCGTCTTGGTCATAAACCCGAAGGTGCAGAGACCATGGAGTATGACGCCACCGAGGCCCACTATTTTTCCGAATTCCGGATCTATATGAATAGGATTAAAATCACCCGAAGCCCCCGCATAGTATATGGTCCTGTACTTATCGACCTCCTCGGAGGCACTGAACGTATCGCCAACCTTTATGTCATGTATGTCCTTTTCCGGCATAACAACCTCCCCCCTATTTCCGTATCACGAATGTAAAAATGGCCCTCGTGACCAGTTCGCCATTCTGATTCACACTCTTTCCTTCAAGGGTCACCACATCGAGTTTTTCCTTGTTCTCAATGTGCGTTATCGTCCCTTTTGAGGTAATCACGTCTCCCGCTTTGACCACCTCGAGGAATTCGAACTCCTGCTCACCGTGCACCAGCATAAAGAGATTGAGGTCGAGCTCTTTGTCAAAGAAGAAGGGCTCGGCCAGCATGCCGGCATAGACCACGGCAAAGGTTGGAGGAGCGATTATGCCACCGTATTTGGTGCCTTTCGCAAAATCCTCATCCATATAATGGGGATCTTCATTCTTTATGGCCTTCGCGTATTCCTTTATCTTTTCTTTCCCGATCTCGTAGGTCAGAGGACCATATTCTCGCCCAATGAATTTTGCCTCTAATGCCATAGAAATACCCTCCTTTTCTAAGCAAACTTGTCGAGCTCGTTTTTGGCAATGATGGTTCGCTGAATCTCTGACGGGCCCTCACATATCTCTCCGAATTTCGCGTCCCTATAGAGGCGCTCTATGTCGGCGCCCTTTATATAACCGTGTCCTGCAAAGATCTGCATTGCCAGATTCGCGATATTCGTTGTCGATTCAGTGGCAAAAAGCTTCGCACATGACCCCAGAATATCCGCCTCGGTCTCACCTCTGTTCATTGCCCATGCCGCCCGAAGTCCGAGCATGCGGCCAAGATCGTTGCCGGTGAACATATCGGCCAGTTTAAACCCGACTTCCTGGTATTTACCAATCTGCCTTCCAAAGGCCTTTCTTGATTTTGCATGTTGTGTGGCCTTTTCCATGCAGGCAGTTCCAATACCAACCGAGAGGGATACAATACCCACCGCACCCATTTTCAGTAGACGATCCAGTTGTCCGTATCCCGCCCCGGGCTCGCCGCCAAGAACCTCTTTCGCCTCGCAGTTATCCAACCTCACCTCAGAGATAGGAAGCCCTCGAAGACCCATGGTTTCCAGGGGAGATCCAATGTTCAGCCCTCTGGCATCACGCTCGACGATAAAGAGGGTCATTCCTTTTTCGGCACCCGATTCCATGTCCGTATAGGCAAGGACGATAAGAAGATCGGCGATAGGGGCATTTCCCACGATATCCTTGACACCGTTCAGCATCCACGTGCCACCCTCATTTTTTGCCGTCGTGGCAATTGACGCGATGTCCGAGCCCGCCTCCGCTTCCGTATAGGCAACGGCTCCCACCAGTTCACCCTTCATGAGGCCTGGAAGATATTTTTCCTGTTCTTCGGTGGTTCCGAAAAGTTTTATAAGCCCCCCGCACATGAAGACGCTTGCCCGTGCACTCAAAAAGGTCGATGCACAGGCCTTTGCTATCTCCTCACCTGCAACGTAATGCTCAACAAGATCAAGAGAATCGCCCGCAAGACCCGCACTGAGAAATCCTGCTTCCCCGATTTTTCTGAGATTTTCTCGTATGAAACTCCCCACCTCTTCCTTGGGACTCACGTCCAGTTTCTGTGCGCCCGGTGCTATTTCTCTCGCGCAAAATGAAGCCACATCCTGCTGCAGTTTTTTCTGTTCTCCCGTCAGTTCGTAATCCATTATACCCCCTACATTAACATGATTCTCGATACAATCATTCGCATGATATCAGACGTCCCTCCACCGATGGCTCCGAGTCTGGCATCCCTGAAATTCCTCTCCACGGGATATTCCTGCATAAACCCGTAACCACCGAATATCTGTACCGCTTCGGATGCCATTTCAAACCCGACGTCACCGGCATAGACCTTATTAACCGCCGCCTGCAGGGGATTCAGCATCTGTCCGTTATCCTTTGATGATGCCACCCGATATATAGCGAGCTTTGCCGCCTCTACAAAGACCCGCATATCGGCAATCCTCCGTTGTACGGCCTGGAATTCCCTTATGGGACGGTTGAACTGATGACGCTCGTTTGCATACCGTGCGCAGAGCTCCAGTCCATAGATCGATGCACCGAGAAATGGAGAGATCAAGGTAGACCGATCCCATTCAACCCCGGAGAGAGCGATCATCCATCCCGCTCCTTCGCCGCCTAAGAGATTCTCTTCGGGGATTTCACAATCTTCAAAGAATACCTCCGACGTGGCTGAGCATTTGCAGCCCATTTTATGGAAAGGCTTTCCCGTTGAATACCCCGGGGTTCCCTTCTCCACAATAAAGGCGGTAATACCCTCGTGCTTCTTGGCCTTGTCTATAGAGGCAAAAACGACAATCACATCGGAAACGGGGGCATTGGTGATAAATGTCTTCGATCCGTTCAGGACATATGTATCACCCTTTTTGACTGCCGTCGTCCTCATGGAAGCGGCATCAGACCCGGCACCTGGTTCAGTCAATCCCATGCACCCGATCCATTCACCCGATGCGAGCTTCGGTACATACTTTTTCTTCTGCTCTTCGCTACCGAAATTATAGATATTGCAGCCGCAGAGGTAGGTATGTGCCCCCCAGGCAAGAAGACTTCCTCCATCGACACCTGCATGACCAAGCGCCTCTCCTGCAAGGCAGCAGGTAACCAAATCAGCGCCTGATCCACCCATCTCTTCAGAAAAGGGAAGTCCCAAGAGACCCATCTCGCCAAGTTTTCCCCATATCTCGGGACTGAACTCACCCCTGAGCTCTGCTTCCCCGCAGAGCGGCGCTATTTCTTCCCTTCCGTATCTGTAGACAGTTTCTCTGAACATTCTCTGCTCATCGGTGAGCGTAAAATCCATAACAACCTCCCAAATCTTTTAAACCGGCTCGAAATATTTAATATCCATAATATGACCCTTCTTTTCATCCTGCCACACTGCCTTTACCTTCATACCGTTTTTTACGGTCTTCCTGACGTGATCGGGATCACTCATGTCGAATCCCCCCACAAGATGCAGGAAATTTGTGTCCGCACCGTCCAGCTTGATAAGGGCACCGATGAAGGGCGGTTTTGTGGGCATGCCGAAGTATTCATACTCGGTAAGAACCCAGGAGATGATCGCCCCCTCCTGCAACACCTCCACCCAGTCGTCTGTCTCGATAAAACAGCGGGAGCAAAAAGATCGAGCCGGTACGAGCACCCTGTCGCACTTGGCACAGCGGGTTCCGTAGATTATCTCGTCTTTGAGCCCTTCAAAAAAACGAGTCCATGTCGGCCCATAGGCATTTTCATACGTAATGGCAACCTCGTCCTCCAGTATTAAGTAATCACGTTTATTTTCCATCGCTCTTCCCTCCTCCACGCTACGAGACAGGCTCAAAATACTTGATATCAAGCATATGGCCCTTTTTCTCATCGTTCCATGCCGCCCTTACCCGTGTACCCCTTTTGATCGCCGATGATACCTCGTCACGATCGCCCATTTCGATACCCCCGATGAGGTGCAGGAAATTGCAATCTGTCCCGTCGAGTTTTATAAGGGCAAGAATTACCGGCGGTTTTCCGGGCATTCCGAAAAATTCTCTATCCGTATATGCCCAGGAAACAACCTCTCCCTCTTGGGATACCTCAACCCACTCGTCTAAATTCGCGAGACAGCCGGGGCAGAAACTCCTAGCAGGTACGAAGGTCTTCTTGCATGAGGGACAGATCGTGCCGAATATCTTCCCCTCCTCCAGTCCATTGTAAAATCTGGTAAATGACGGGCCTGCCGCATATTTGTGTGGAAGCCTGATTACATTGCTGATTGTGTAAAAATCTTTCTTCATAGCCACCCCCCTACTTCTCTGATCCGAGAATCATAACGCCGTTATACTGATCGACGCCGCCCATGGCATGGGCGAGAGATAATTTTGCACCGGGAATCTGATGGTCTCCCGCCTGTCCCGTCACCTGAAGAGCCGCCTCGGCGGCTCTGTTGAGTCCCGTCGCACCGATCGGATTGGTGCAGAGTGTCCCCCCCGAAGGATCGCAGGGGAGTTCTCCCTCTCGCGAAAATACTCCCTTCAGAACAAGGTCACAGGCTTCACCAAAATCACAGAAACCGAAACATTCATAATAAAGCATTTCCTGGTAGGTGAATGGGTTGTATACTTCGGCCACATCCAGTTCTTTTCTGGGGTTTGTTATTCCCGCCATATCGTATGCCTGTTTTGCCGCATCTATGGCGCACTGCCATATGGCCTTCTCGCTATCACCAAACCAGTACTCCTCCCCGCTGTAACCGACACCCTTCACCCAGGCAGGCTTCAGCCCATATTTCTTCACCATCTCCTCTGAGGCGAAGATCATCGCGCAGGCACCATCCGAATTGGGGCATACATCCCACAAACGTATCGGATAGGTAATGATCCTAGCATTGTTAACCTCTTCCGGGGTGAGTCTCTTTTTGATATGTGCATAGGGATTGTCAAAGGCGTCGTTGTGATGATCGATTGACAACCGTGTCGCCGCCGCCCTTACCTTGTCTTCGGGTATCCCGAATTTCACTGACCATTCCTGGCACTGCATGGAAAATACTCCCGGAGCCCCGGCGATAAAGTACCGCTGGTAGAAAGGCTCGACAACCGTTGTCATAGTTGCCTGCGAGTCCCCTTCATTCATCTTTTCCGACCCCACTACCAGAACCAGGTCAGCCATTCCGGAGGCTACCCAGTAATAACCGGTAAAGGCCAGAGAGATCCCCGTCGACCCGCATGTCTCGGTTTTCATGATCGGTTTTCCCACTGATCGCAGCACCTCGGCAAAGTAGAAGTGGGTAAGCGCAACGCCCTCCATCATGGAGGGCATCGTGCCCGAGACTACCCCCTCAATATCGTTGGGCGATATTCCCGTATTCTCAAAGACGGCATCCACCGCCTCTTTGACGAGTTCCGGATAGGTGACGTCAAACCTTCTCCCATGGTGTGTCTGTCCTGATCCTATTATTGCAACTGGTCTCCCCATAGCGTCCTCCTAACTGCCTATGATAGCCACGGCATGGCATTGTCCTGCGAAACCGTGCGTTGAATGGGCCAAAGCCGTGTTTACCTGTTTATCAAGCTGCCGCTCACCCGCCTGTCCCCGTATCTGCAGGAATCCTTCGGCAAGACGGTAGAGCCCTCGTGAGACATAGGGATTCATGGCAAGGACACCGCCCGAAGGATTGACAGGAATATCGCCATTCATTCCTGTTGCGCCGCTCTCCAGCAACTTTCCACCTTCTCCCCGGCCACAGAAGCCAAGATCCTCGCACCAGAGCAACTCCTGAAAAGCATAGGGCTCGCACACCTCGGCAACATCGATCTCTTTTTTCGGGTCCTTGATTCCCGCCGCATCGTAGGCCCTTTTGGCCGCATTTGGGAGCTCGCCTTCGAGAAGATCCCTGTCTCCCAGATAGAAACCGTCGATGGAGGAACCGTAGCCTTTGAACCATACGGGCTTGTCCGTCAGTTTCTTCGCCAGCTCTTCCTTGGCCAGAACCATCGCGATAATCCCTTCTGATTTCGGGGCACACTCCATCGCCTTCAGCGGATCCATCACAACCTCCGAGGCAAGGACATCGTCAAGACCCACCTTCTTTTTCACATGGGCGTAAGGGTTCCCCAGCGCGTTTTTGAGATTTTTCACCACAACTCCGGCGCACTGTTCCTCGGTTATACCGAAGCGATCCATATACTCGCGCTTCTGCAGCGCTGCCGCGATCGTCTCATTTAACCCTATCTGTCTCTGGTAGAAGGGATCGGTGAAAAAGTGTGTCAGCACGTCATTTTCGGGATTCTCAGATCCTTTGCAGACGCCAAGAACGAGGGCCGTATCATAATTGCCGGAAAGTATGCGCATTACCGCATAAATGAAGGCAAACAATGATTCTCCGTCCTGCCGGGAACCGTTCTTCAGAAAGGCGGCGCCCGCATCCCAGTAATATGAATTTGCGCACGACATACCTCCGTGAAACACATCCGATGAAGCACTGATGACGGTGCCAATGTCATCACGGGAAACTCCCGATTTATCAAGGACTTCCTTTGATATTTTAAAAACCTGATCGAGGAAGTTATCCTTGGTTTCGGCGCCCGGTGTCATGGCAACTTCAACTATTCCAACCCGATTCGTCATAATCGACCTCCTTTTGTTTAAACCTATCTGCCAATAATATACCTGTAGGGATCAACCTCTTCCCTCAGTATGCGCAACTCTTCTTCTGTCGGGGGTTTTGTGTCCACTATCCTGGGTGTCTGAAGAAGTTCGAAACCGCAATTTTCCTGTATGTCTTCAAAGGAATACCCAGGATTGGCGGATATTACCCTCATGCGCTTGCTCTCCGACTCAAAATCCATAACCCCCATATTGGTAATGATCTTGTAGGGTCCAGCATCAAGCGGCAGGCCTGCCTTCGCCCTGGAATCGCCCCCCTTGATCCAGCCCGGCGTGGTGATGAAATCAACCTTCTCGACAAACCGTTTTGCATCCTGGACCGTGAGGACTATCATTCTCCAGCAGAATGATGCAAAATCATTTGCACCGCCGCTCCCGGGAAGCCTCACCTTCGGGTGAGCGTGATCGTCACCAATCATCGTGGAGTTCAGGTTTCCGTACATATCGATCTGCGCGCCACCGAGAAATGTATAGTCCACAAACCCCCTGCAACAGGTCTCCATAATATCGCACATTCCCGTCGCCATCACCGCCTTGTAAAAGGTCCTGGAATCACCGACTGAGATCGGCATCTCCGGTAATATGGGATTTACACCACCTGCCTCAAACATGATTACCAGATTGGGCGCGTTCGTTTTCTGGGCAAGCATGGCGGCCGCACAGGGCGCACCCGTCCCGACCCCGGCAGTGGCGCCATCTTCAAGTTCCCGTGCCGCCACACATATCATCATTTCCATCACATTATAGTCCGCCATTTTCCGCCTCCCTGTGAAGCATAAACTCCTTCATGCGCAACTCATTAATCTTCGCCATTCCACCGTTACGCTCTATGTAGTCGAAATTATCGGCACAGTCATAGATGTTACGCTTCAGAAACTTTTCAAACTTTTCCGGATCCCTCTCCATCTTCAGCCACTCCTGAAGATGCCCCTCGTCCGAGAAATACTCATAGGGCATAGTTCCCGGATATGCTCCGAAAGGAACCTCACAGACGGCATCAACAAGATAATAGGGAATTACCGTGTCGGTGGGATTCTGGCGTATCTCTTCATTGGAAATCAACCGTTCCGTGGTAATGATTAATCGTTTCGATGCCCTGGCAAGATCATCGTCAGAGATCATAATTCCTTTGATTCTGCAGTTACCGAAGACATCGGCCTCATGAACATGAATCACCGATATGTCGGGATAGAGTGCCGGCTGCAGCATCATCTTCTTGCCGGTGAAGGGACATTCTACCACCTTCGCCCCGCTGTATTTGAAGGTATCGGTCCCCAGCATATTACGCGTCGGCACGAAGGGCACGCCCATGGCCGCCGCCTTGAGCCTCGCCGAAAGACTGTAATTGGTCCATTCGGAAATCTCCACCTTTCCGCTCTGCATGTACTTTCTCGCGCAGGGAGAAAGCCCCCGCGCCTCAAGGCCGATGATGTAGGCAATGTCCAACCTGTCAAACACCTCACCCGCTGAAAGAATCTGAAAATCATGGGTGGAGGTATGCCCCGCAAGGGCCATCTTCTTTCTTCCCTGACGGACGATCTCGTGGCACGCGGCAACAGGGGTCCTGTTTGCCCCAAATCCTCCAATTGCGAGATAATCGCCGTCATGAACGAATTTCTCAACGGCCCTCTTGAGGCTCATCAGCTTGTTTTCCATCTTCCGCGATTTTGTGCGAAAAAATGCCCGTGCCCTGTCCGGATCAGGATCGGTAAAAAGACGTCCCTTCCCTTCTTCTATTACAACCACTGCCCTATCCCTCCTTCTTTACTTACTCATCTCAATACATACCCTCGATAATATCCCTATGTTTCTCCATTACCACTTTCCGCTTTACTTTAAGGGATGGCGTAAGCTCACCCGTTTCTTCCGAGAAAACATGCTTCGCAATATGGTAATACTTGATGGTCTCGTACTTTGCGAGATGGCTGTTTCTCTCCTCTACAAATTTGTCCACGATGGCCTTAAAATCCTCCCTTTCGAGCAGTTCTTCAGGGGCTGTAAATGTGAGGTTTGCCTCCCTGGCCAGCCGCGCCGCCTCATCGAGATTAATATTGACGAGCGCCACAAGGTATTTTTTCGCATCGCCGATGACGACAAACTGTTCGAAGATCGGATTCTGCTTAAAATGTCCCTCAATATTCTGAGGAGCAATATTCTTTCCGCCCGCCGTGATAATGAGGTCCTTTTTCCGGTCCGTTATTGTGAGGAAACCGTCGTTGTCGATGGTACCGATGTCACCCGACATGAGCCACCCGTCGTCGGTAAAGGCATCTTTCGTCTCTTCGGGCATCTTCCAGTAACCACCAATGATATTCCCCCCTCTGATGAGGATTTCACCATCATCGGCAATCTTGATCTCATTACAGGAAAGTGGTGTTCCCGCCGTTCCGAATTTGTAATTATCGAGCTTATTGAGTGTGGCCGGGGCACTGCACTCGGTCATACCGTATCCCTCGATAAGGAAAATGCCGGCGGCATTAAAAAAGTCCGCAATATCCCGGGCCAAGGGCGCCCCCGAGGCAACCATCCATCTGGTCCGTCCGCCAAGAGCCTGCCGCAATTTTTCAAAAACCATCTTGTAAGCGACTTTGTATTTCAGGTTGAGGATCGGCGGAATCGGTTTCTTCTGCTCCATCAATTTACTGACGTCGGCCCCGACACCGACGGCCCAGTTGAATACAGACTGTTTCCACTTCGCCTGCTCCTTCGCCTGGCCGAGAATCTTTGCATAGACCTTCTCACATACCCTGGGTACGGCAAGCAATATGGTAGGTTTCTTTGCCTGAATATCCTCGACAACCGTATCGAAGCTCTCCGTATAGTGTGAGTAAATGCCAACGTACATTGCAAAGAAATGACCGGCAACCCGCTGAAATACGTGGCTGAGAGGCAAAAATGCCACCAGAACATCCCTATCATCGGCCCACTTCATCTCATCGAGCGCGTCGATTACGGCGAGGATGTTACTGTGGGATATCATTGCCCCCTTGGGGGGACCCGTTGTTCCCGAGGTGTATACGATTGTGGCAAGATCATCCGGTTCTATCTCGTCGGTCAGCCGATCGAACAGTCCCGGTTCCCTTTTCAACAGGTCACAACCCAGACCTTTCAGATCTTCATAACTCATGGCAATGTCCACCGACATGTCGCAGCCACCCGTATCGATGACGACGATCTTCTCGAGGGAAGGACACTCCTTCCGGACATCGAGTGCCTTTTGAAGGGCAGTCTTGTCTTCGGCAATATAGACCTTGGATTCTGAGTTGTTAATAATGTATCCGACTTCGTGCGCTGGAAGTGTCGTGTATATAGGGATCGTAACGGCTCCGATCCCTATTATCCCCATGTCGGATTCGACCCATTCAAGCCTGTTCTGGGCAAGGAGAGAGACCCTATCACCTTTCCTTACCCCCAGGCTGTAGAGACCGAGACCCGCGGCACGGGCCGACTCATAGTACTCCTGCCAGGAGATTCCCTGCCATTCACCGTTCAGTCTTTTTTCAACGGCAAGCCTGTTGCCATATTTCTCCGCCTGTTCACGGAGTATTGTGGACAGATTGGTTCCCATTTTTTTTGTTCCCCCCTTTTTCTAACACCGGCGCCTCCTCACGAGAAGAAGGCACCCCCCCCCGTGTTTACTTCTGTGTAATACCCATGAGCTTCCGTGCTTCATCGGGAGTTGCGGGTTCCCTTCCGAAGGTGGAAGCTATCTTGACCGCCCATTCAACCTGCTCGTAGCTTCCCTTCGCCAACTCTCCGTTCGGCACACGGATATTGTCTTCAAGCCCCACTCTCATATGTCCGCCCATCATGCACGACAGGGTGATGGCAGGAAACTCCTCGACACCCACACCACAGGTCGTAAAATTGGCACCTTCGGGAAGTGCATTCATCATGGCGACAAAGGTCTCCGGCCTGAAGTGCTGCCCCCCGGCAACCCCCCAGACAAAATTGAAGTTCATCGGATCGGAGAATATCCCC
>CAYSHT010000012.1:0-29086 GCA_964430915.1 uncultured Syntrophaceae bacterium | reverse complement strand
GTCCGTTGTGAGTGTAATAAACTCGTGCTGTTCCGATTCGTTCCACCTCCCCTTTCCCGATTCTCTCTTTCATGCGGTAACGTCGGGATATCTCATTCGAAACGTAACCGATATAGAGAAGGCCTTCGAGGAACAGATGAGAGTGGTTGTGCCGGGCGGCCGGGTCGTCTGTCTTGACACCTCCCCCGCTCCTCGAAATATCCTGCGTCCTTTTGCACTGTTCTATTTACGGTATGTTATCCCTCTCCTCGGATCGATGATTACGGGAGACAAAGATGCCTACCGGTACCTTCCCGAATCGACAGAGGCGTTCAAGGCCCCCGAAGAACTGGCAGATATTATGGAGAAGGTGGGATTTCGAGAGGTGGTGATACAACGATTTATGTTTGGAAATATTGGCGTTGTTACCGGGCGCCGCCCCCCCGTTGAATTGAACAGCGAGCATTCCCCGCTTTCTGCGGCGGGGTTAGCGAGCGAATAAAAAACAAACATTTTCATTAACAATCGGAGAATCCCCGAAACTGGTTGCGGGGAGCTTCAATAATTGTGTTGACGTAACTGCGCTTATTGTTTAATTTGGTTATACCTGTTTTTGTCTTTACCTGTAACATAATGTTTATTCTCTCATTTCAGGGGAAAGGGGTGGTGGCGAATGAGGGTGTTTATTGTTATAGGTCCCATAATTGTAGTACTCTTTCTACTCTGGCTCTGGATAGAACGATGGCACCTGATACTCCCGGGGACATGGCCTGCCCTTAAATGGCTCGGTTTCAGGAGAACCCTGACCGGCGGGCTGCACGGGTTATGGTACGGACGTCATATTACTTCCTATCTAAATTTCCTTCGCTGGGTGGCGCGAATCTGCGGACCGAAGGGGAGATATGCACGGTGGCTTGAGAACAGCTATCATGGAAAGGTGCTCACCCACGAACTTGCCCGGTCAATCGTATCGATTGAGGAGGACATTCCCCTTCAGGATCTCGGTGTCGGGGTGATTCCCTATTCGAGAGCCCGGGATATCGTGATCAATGCGCCCCCCGATATTGTGATCACACAGTGTGGATGCAAAGAGCTTCAACGTCTGAAGGGAAATCCCTGTAAAATTTGCGACCCACCCTACATGACCTGCATGCTTATCGGGAAACCCCTTACTGATTTCCTTCTCAATCATAAACCGGAGTACAGCGAGAGAATAAGCAACGAAAAGGCTCTGGAACTCCTTGATACCTTTCATGAGGCCGGACTGGTTCATCATGCCTGGTTCAAAGACTGTATAAAAGATCAGTTCTATGTCATCTGTAACTGCTGTTCCTGTTGCTGTCTCGGATTTGAGATGAGAGAGCTCGGAATAGAGCAGTTGGCTCCGTCAGGATATGTGGCAATTGTAGACCAGGATCTCTGCCGCGGATGTGAGGAAGCATCCACGTGGTGTCCCGTGGATGCGATTACAATAGTGGATGGCAAGTCCTACGTCCTCAAGGATATTTGCATCGGATGCGGTATATGTGTCCCCAAATGTCCTCAGGGAGCACGAATGCTCGTCCCGGATGAAACCAAAGGGCTTCCGCTTGATGTCCGGATACTTGCGGGTAACGCTTAAGACGTGGAGATTGCTGAAGGAGAAACTAATGGTAAGGGAATCGACGAAAGCGCTCTTCGCAAAACACGGATGGAGAGTCGACAGGGCTGTTCATAATTATATCTACTTTGCCTTTTACTACCCCTATGTAAAGTTTGTCTATTATCTTTTCCGGTTCCTGGCGAACTACTTTTCCTGGTTCAAGCCCCTTCGTCACATCATAAAAACCGCTTTTGCCCGTTATCATGCAAAGATTATGTCCTTTGGGGATACTAAAAAAGTGTTTGAACTGAACGAAGATATCACCGCCGCCTCCGAGAAAAACAGAAAGATCATTCCCTTCAAATATGCCCATGCAATTCTCCTTCAGGAACCTGACTTTATCGCGGTTATGGACTGTCCCTGCAAGAAAACACTCAATGCCCCGGAATGGTCGATTAATTCCTGCATCAGTGTGGGGAAAACAACGTCTCGGTTCTGGATCGACCGGTGTGGAAAGAAATATAACGCACGCAAAATAACACAACAGGAAGCCCTCGATATCATAAGGAAATTCAGAAAGGAAGGGTACATTACCCAGGCCTTTTTCAAGGTGGCAACGGGCGGAACCATGGGGATAATCTGCAACTGTCATGTCGATTCCTGCGTCAGCCTCCAGGCAACGCAGTTTGCGCAGCGGTTCGATAAGAATCTCTCTATGGCCGCCGAATCGGGTTATTCCATAAGGCATGATGACGAAACGTGCAAAAAGTGCGGTACCTGCGCCGATATATGCCAGTTCGAGGCTATCGCTATAGACGGTGAAGGGTGGTCCTATGACAGAGAAACCTGCATGGGGTGTGAGCTCTGTGTCGAGCACTGCCCAGAGGGGGCAATAACCCTGTACAGAGACCCGGAAAAGACGGTGCCCCTCGATCTCGATATCGTGAGGGAGGAATATGCTGAAGGATAACAAGGGGTATGATAAGGATAGATATGTGAAGCTCCCCGCCCACAGGGCGGGGCTTCCCGGTCAATAAAACAAAAAGGGTATAAGATAAGCAAAATGAAGGAGTTACAGTAAAACAGGGAGGGATGGAAAATGCAGGCATTATTTACTTTGACGCCAGCCGAGTCTAAGAGGCTTATTGCCAAGGGTGTGGTTGCGATGCCCGAGGTGCAGGAGGCCAGGGAAAAGGGATACCTCATTGTAGGGAGGGGTTCCACAAACGGATATATTGCAGAGGAACTGCTGGACAAATCTCTGGAAAAAGAGAAATATGTTGCGGGACAGGTAATCAGGGGAATTCTCTGCGTATTGCAACAGGGAATAAGGCTGCGGCCCGTCTCATTTTACAAGGGTGAACTGATTGAGGTGGAACCGGGGACGCTCATAGAGAAGTTAGGTCCGGGAGACATCGTCCTGAAGGGTGCAAATGCCATCGACAGTCAGGGAAACGTTGGCGTCGTCATGGCGAGTCCCGAGGGAGGAACCATGGGGGAATTCTACATGGCGACGAAGGCCCAGGGTGTAGATATGATCTATCCTGTGGGTCTGGAAAAGATGGTTCTTTCCGTAGATGAGGCGGCACAGTACGGTGGCCGTTTGAACCTGGAGCGAACCATAGGGGCACCTGTGGGAATAGCCTGTGTGGCCGACGGCATCGTGATTACGGAAATCGATGCCATTGACATACTCTTCGGCATCGATGCGGTACACTTTGCCTCGGGCGGCTATGGTGGCGCCGAGGGGGCCGTTACGATTCTTGTCGAAGGCGAAGACGAAGATGTAAATGAGTGTGTGGATTTTATAGAGACAATAAAAGGAGAACCACCCCTCCCGTCCGCAAAAGGTCCCTGCAAAACCTGCCCGGTTCTCTGCAGTTTTCAGGGCAAAGAAGAGGAAGAGCTTCCCGCTTACCTCAGATAGGCTGTTGTTGTTGATGGTAATTAGTGGATAAGAACCAGGCCGATGTATGAAACGAAGGGAACATCGGCAGGTTTTGTGGAAAAACCGACGGGGTAGATGTCCCACCCTGCCCGGGACACCATCTTGAAGACATCCATTCCTGCTCCGTGCATGGAGATGCGCGCCTGAAATGGAAATCGGCAGGATTGACCTTTTGTCAACGCAGAACACGCTTCAGTGGAACAAAAGGTAGATTTGCAGGCGGAGCCGCCGAATCCCAGGGCAAGATAATAGCCGTCGTAGAATGCCATCGCCTCTATCTGCGATAGTAGTTCTGCATGTTTCAGCGCTATGGCCCCGTCGCCCTTCTTAATCGTATCGGGAGGGGCATCAATTTTTATGAGAATGGCGTAGCTGAACCCCTTTACTATTTTTCTTGTCTCATCCAGATCCGGTGCGTAAGGGGGACAATGGGCGGATGTTCCGTAGCCCTCACAGCGGGGATAGAGGCACTTCGCACGGACCCGCTCATCGATGATGGTTTCATCGGTTGTGATGATTGTTGCATCCGTTGCCCCCAGAGCAAGCGCCTTCTTCCTGTAGTTTTCCAGATCCCCTTTGAGAATCTCTACCGGAACATCTTCCATGATTTTGCGAGACATGGCCGTTTTGTACCCTTGCGTTCTTGATCTTTCTGGCTATATACAGAAGAAGCTCGAAAACTTAAACTAAATTGTAACCTTCAGGCATGGTATGCGTTATAAAAGTGACATGGATGAATGCGTTGCATTCTATAGAATTCATAAGGATAAACTCTGCTCCTATCTGATGCGGTTCACGGGGGATTATTATCTCTCCTGCGATATCATGCAGGAGAGCTTTCTCCGTTATTTCACACGGTATCGAGAAGAGAGGAATACGGCACTATTATATAAAATAGCAAAGAATGCGCTTCTGGACAGTATACGAAAGAGTAAAAAAGACAGACAGCTTGATGACGAAAACCTGGAGGCTCCATCGAGCAATCAGGAGCATGATTTAATTATTCGTGAGGAATACCGTCGTGTGATTGGGGCGATGCAGAAATTAAAGGAGGATGAGAGGGATATCCTCTCCCTTGTTGTGGGCGGTGACCTTTCTTATCGGGAGATTGGGGAACTTACCGGCCAAAGTGAGGCGAATATAAAGGTGAAGGTACACAGGGCCCGCGTCAAATTAAAGGATATCCTCCAGGGAGGAGAGTGATGAATAATTATCTGATAAGTATGTATATTGACAATGAGCTCGATCTTGATGAGAAGCTGGAATTTGTGGAGATTGTGCATGACGATAGGTCCTTCAAGGATGAAACTGTTGAACTTTTGCATCAGGAACGACTTATCCGCTCCGATGCCGTCGCCTCTTTTCCTGAAGTTGCTATAGGGGAGGAAAGGGGATTCTCCCTTTCCCGGTTCAGGGGCCTTCTGCGGCCTGCCGGGATCATGGGTGCTGCCGTTGCAGCGGCACTGATTGTGGTTTTTCTTCTTTTGCCCTCTCCTCAGAATATAGATGCCATGATTTCACACAGGTTTGTCATTTATAAACCCGATGTGGCACGGGTTGAGCTTGCAGGAAGTTTTAACGAATGGCGGAGAATAGCGATGGAGGAGATAGGAAATAGCGGTTACTGGGAAGTGAAACTCATCCTTCCGCCGGGAGAGCATCGTTTTTCCTATATCCTTGAGGGAGATGAGAAAATAGCAGATCCCACCGTAATAACAAAGGAACGAGACGACTTCGGTGGCGAGAATTCCGTCCTTCTGGTTAGTATATGATAAAACGATATATTTCCTCTGTCCTTGTCCTCGCCGCACTTTTTCTTCTTTCGGGATGTGCGGCCCATTTCTACAGGGTAGAAGGGGAAACCGTCCATTTTTACCTAAGGAATTCCGATACGACAACGGTTCTTTTTGCCTCTTCCCTGGATGGATATAAATTTCACGAGGCGAAGAGGGTCAAAAAGGGGTTGTGGCAGGTGACTGCCCCCGCCGAGAGAGAATTCAGATATTTCTATGTCATAAACGGAGAGGTATTTTTGCCCCCCTGCGAATTGAAGGAGAAGGACGATTTCGGTTCGGAAAACTGCATTTATTCTCCGGGGATGTAACCATTCGTGGGCTTATGCGTTATAGAGATATAATGCAAGAAAAGGAGTGATGATATGAAAAAAATTATTGCGATAGTATGTATCCTTTTATTCTCAGCGACAGCGGTACTTGCCGATGAGGTAGAGGATGCCCTCGCCGGTCTGGCAAACGAACAGATAATGGTTACAACCAGGCTGATGGTACAAAATGGTATCGAAAAAGATGATGCCATCGGATTGACGAAGCTTATGCTCCAGAATCAGTTTTCGCTGCAGCAGACACTTCAGGCACAGCAGATGCTGATGCAGGCCCTACAGTCAGGAGTTCCTGCAGAACCTCTCATGAGCAAGGCCTATGAGGGCATGACAAAAAAGGTAGAAAGCGGTTATGTATTGCAGGCCATGGAGAAAGTTCAAACTCGTTATTCCTTTGCCTATAAACAGGCGGGGCAATTAGCGAAAGAACCGGAAGAGATAAGCGAATTAGGAGATCTGATGGCCGATTCACTCGCCGCAGGTTTTGAAAGGGGAGATATGGAACCCATAATGACCCGCCTGCAGGAGATGACACAAACGATGGAGAGAAAAGGGGTGGATGAGGAACTGGCCACGGAAACCTGCATGACCCTGAGGGATATGGCCCGTCTGGGGGTCTCTTCAGAAGTAATTACCGAAGTTGTGTCGGAGGCCCTGAGTGAAAATTATACCGCCCAGGAGATGGAAGCCCTGCGAGAATCCTTTATGTATGCGGCGAGAACCGGATCGCCCGAGGACAAGGCAAAAGCCTATGCCATACAGATAAGACAGGGTGAAAGCCCAGAGAGCCCGGGTTCTGGAGCCGCAGGAGGAGCCGGCGCTTCGGGTGAGTCTGGTGGATCTGGCTCCGACGGAGCAGGCTCAGGCGGCAGCGGTTCGGGAAGCGGGGGAGGAAATAGCGGAGGAAATGGTGGAGGCTCGGGATCTGGCGGAGGACATAATTAAAGGGTTTTATACGTAAGTAATATTTTGTTATGGTGGCAGGGCTCAGTACAGGCCCTGCCTTTTTCATGTGATTCAGGAAAAAATCAAAATCAACGTAAATTTTTTATTAAGCGTAACCTCTTCCTCTCCCATACGTTTTATTATTAAACTGTTATGAAAGAGGAGAAGAAATATGGCGACAAGAATGATGAAAAAACATGGTATGCATATTGTGTACATTATGGTTCTTATGGTCTTTGCTTTTCAGGTTCCAACGCTCTCTTATGGCGAGGAATCAATCACCATTGCCCCCTACAGGATAGTGCTGAACGCGGAGGGAAACTCGGATGATATACAGGCGGTAATACGAATGCCCCTTGCCTCCGGCTACAGCCTTTCGGGATATGAGGTGGGGCTCTATTTTGACGACGATCTTGTCTGTTACGCCAAATCCTTCAGGTACTGTTACCTGGATGATAATTTCCTGGCCGGCTTTGACAGGGAGACAGTCCAGACGTATGCGAAAGACAACGACTTGGGTAATAACATCGTTACCGCCACGGTATCGGGCTGGTTCTCCGCCGATCTTTTCTCCGAGGGGGAGCTCGTAGATTCATATACCCAGGAATTTGTCGGGTACGATGATGTCGAGCTTAAGGCCCCGGGCAGGAAATAGGCGGCCGGGTGTAAGGTCATACCTTGTAATGGGAAAATAGGGACAGTTACTGTCCCTATTTTTTTATAGCTTCCTTCGCTCTCCCTCTCTGTCAGCGGCAATTATTGCCGCAAAAACGGACTCCTCTGTTATCGGCATCGGTTCGTTGTGAATCGATTCTTTTTCGGAGCATGCAATTTTCGCAACCTTCCTCAGGTCTTCGGGGGAAACGTCTTCAAGGCCGAGTTCCGAAAGGGTCGTCGGCAAACCGACGGATTCGCAGAAGGAATAGGCCTCATCTATCGTTTCGCTTGGCTTGTCCGTTAGAAAGAGTGATGCCAGAGTTCCAAAGGCAACCTTCTCGCCATGAAAGTATTCATGTGTCGCTTCCAGACCGTTAGGCCCGTCGTGAATTGCATGGGCTGCAGCCACGCCGCCACTCTCAAATCCAACACCGCTCAAAAGCGTGTTTGCCTCAACAACATGCTCCAGGGCAGGTGTCACCACGCCGGCCTCGGCAAGGGAGAAATCGACATCTTTTATTCCGGTTATTTTCTCAAGCGCTTTCAGCATCTCTCCGATAGCTTTTTCATCTTTTCCGCGTCCGGTTTCAGAACGCCGACGAAGAGTTTGGCATCTTGTTCCCGGGCCATCCTCACCGCAAAGTCCAGAACCTGCATTGTTTCTTCATCGGTAAGTTCCCAGCCATCTCCAGTAGAGCCGGGAATAAGGTAACCCTTTATCCCGGGTAAGATGTGGTTGAAATGGGCACGCATGCGGTCGAAGTCGATAGATCCGTCATTTTTGTAGTGGGTGAGAAGGGGGCACCATAGCCTGGGAATACCACCGGGAAAGAGGTCTTTTGTGAGGGCCTCTCGATCTGACTTTCTTTTCATGGTGATCTCCTTTCATGGGGCGTCTTCTTACGGGAAAATAATAGCACCATCCATACGCTAATGTAAGGGAATTTGGGGCACTTTGAAAAAGTGCCCGCCACTCAAGGAATTAATCAGGAAAAATCAGAAGAATCTGCCAATCATCCAGCGTACGGCGAAAAAGTATCCAATGCCGGTGAAAAAGAGGAGAAGGCAGGGCAAGACAAGATGCCGGTAGACGCGACCGAAGGTGGCATCGAAATACTGGTTGGTAAGGAGAAGACAGAGATGGAGCGGTGAAAGAAGTACTCCCACAAATCCGCTTACGAGGGCAAGGATGACATAGGCCAGAACGAAAGACCCTTCGCCCATGGAATAGACAAGGGGAATGATTATGGGGAAGGTGCTCCCCACGAATGCGATGGTTATTCCCGTAATTCCTCCCACGATAAGGGGGACTAAAACGGTGATCAATAAAAGAGGAACGGAAAGTTCCGTAAACTCTCTGCTTATAGCCTCAACGGCGTGACTATCCTCCAGCATCCCCTTAAAGATCAAGATGGCGATTATCATGTAGAACATCTTCACGAGGTGAGGATCGATAATGACCGTGCGAATAGTATCCTTCGTCATGCCATTTTGGCGCCAGACATATCCTATCGTGATCACGAGTGCGATGATCAATCCCGTTTCCTTGGCAATATCGAGGTTGGGGAAGAACTGTGAAAGAACGATTCCCGCACCAAGACCTATCAGTATCACCATGAGAATAGGGACCAGCTCTTTTACGAAGGGGGCCGCAGAACGTCCCTTTTCCGCCGTTTCCCTTGCATGTTTCAGATCAGCCCCTTTTATTGAAAGAGAACCGAAAATAACGGCAGCAAGGGTAAGGGGCCACATGAACATAATGATTTCCCAGAGGTTGATGTTGGCCAGGGTAACCGAGAGGAGTATCCCGGGGTAAAGGGGCCACCAGTACTCCCAGATATGACGGTACCAGTAGTTGATGAAACTGAGCTGGTCTGGACGGAGTTGGCTTTTATTGCCAAGTTCCTTTACCATGGGAGCGGAAAACACCGCACCTCCGGGCATGGGGAGAAGGCCGATGAGAGCGGGAAATATGGCGAGATTCAGCCGGGGATTTGACACAAGACCCCGGAAATTGACCAGAAGTCGCTCCATCTGGCCTCCCAGTTCAAGAGAGCTGCTCAAAACGAGAATAAGGGTGACGACGGCGGCGAGGGAAAGCGTTTTCGGCATAATAATAGAAGCGATGACGGCGTCGACCATGGAAGAGGGTTTTAATCCGAAGAGAACTCCGATAAGGAGCGCTCCCAGGATAAAGGCATTTCCCAGTGAAAGCTTCTTTCGAATGGCGAAGAGGATAAAGACAAAGACGATCAGGATCCTCACGATGGCCGGAATATTCAGAATAACTGACATACTGTTCACACTCTATGATTCTCCAGATGAATCTGACGCCAAAGCGCAGGGTGATAATGCGAAAAAAGTTTCTTTGTCAAGGATATAAATCAAGATGAGGAAAAATCTTTCAGAAGAGCCTGATCCTTTTTATGCCCGGTTTTTCTTTGACTGCCTCAAAGACAACGGAAGCACATGAAATATCCTGGATTGCGAGGCCCGTAGAGTCGAAGAGGGTGATTTCATCGTCCGATTCTCGTCCCTTTTTCATGCCCGCTACAATTTCGCCAATTTCACTGTAAATATCGTCGCGAGTGATGAGGTTATTCCTGACGGGTACATTAATCTCGCCACTGTGGGAGGCCTGCGCCCAGTCATCGATGACCAGTTTTGCCTTTGTAAGGATTTCGGGGCTGACCTCCTCCTTCCCTTCGGCATCGGCACCGATGGCATTGATATGCGTGCCCGGCGAGACCTTGCGTACCAGAGGTTTTCGAGAAGGCGTGGTACAAGTAAGGATGTCCACATCTGTGGTAACGTCGTCAATTTTCTGAGAAACCACTGTTTTTAAGCCGTATCGTCTTCGTGCCCAGCTGCAGAATCTCGAGGCAAGCCTGTCGTCGGGAGAGAACTTCCACACCTTGATAGCTTCCAGGTTCCTTACCTCCATGATGCATGCGAGCTGCGTTCTTGCCTGTGTTCCGCATCCCACAAAACCAGCACGTTTCGAATCTGTTTTGGAGAGAAATTTTGCGGCTACTGCCCCTGAGGCCCCCGTTCGCATTCCCGTCAGGAAGGTGCCGTCCAGGATGGCGATGGGGAATCCCGTTTCCGGATCGGTCAGCGCGACAATGGCCATGACGGTGGGGAGGTTCAGTGCATGATTTTCGGGGTGAACATTCACGCTCTTGATGCCGGCGGCATTGAACCCCTGCCCCCATATGGAGGCGGGCATGGACCGTAAATCTCCGTGCTGAAAGGTGAGATAACATTTTGGCGGCATCTCCGTTTCACCGAGCGCATAGGCCCTGAATGCCTTTTCAACCGTCTCATTGGCAATGCCGGGCGTGAGTACCTTTTCAACATCCTTTCTCGTTATGATAAGGGTTTTCATACTTTTTTCTCCCCATAAAACGTTGGCCTCTCTTTACTGAATTAGCGGCTATGAGTCAATAACTATTTGGAAGATATGGGAAATTGGTTTACCAGACATAGGTTTTTTATCAATAATAGTGTGTTACACTTCCTTAAGCAGGATCTCTGAAAGATCTTTCCGGTGTGATTCCTGATCGCGATGAGCCGGGTGACCTATGGCGATCACGGCCAGGAGTTCCATGTCTTCGGGCATATCGAGAAGGGAGCGTACCTTGTCGGAATTTTTCAGGAGCTCTCCCATCCATACCGAGCCGAGGCCGAGCGCATGTATGGCGAGCAGCATGTTCTGTATGCATGCCCCCACTGCCAGATGATCCTTCACATCGTCATATGATGAATTATAATCGATGAAAACCGTGATGCAGGCGGCAGCACTTTCTATAATATGCTGGTCCCGTGTCAACATTGCAAGTTGTTTGATTACGTTCTTGTTCTGTATGAGCGCGAAACGCCACGGCTGGTTGTTTAGACCTGAGGGTGCCCATGTCCCTGCCTTCATGATTTCCGTCAGGTCTTCCCTCTTGACGGGCTCGTCGGTAAAATCTCTCACGCTTCTCCGCGTGAAGATTCCCTCGATGAGTTCCATGGCTAATCGGACCCTCCTTATTAATGTGATCCAATAATGGCCCAAAATGAGGAAGATTACAAGGCACCTTTTATGGGCCCGAAAATTCTTGACTGAACATTCGATGAGTGTATATTTCAGAAAAAATAAAACTTTAATAAAAAAAGGGGGGGGGGATAATGAAAATTGCAATTCTGGGTGTGGGTTCCATGGGAACCATAGTGGGAGCCTTGATGACAAAGAGCGGGTATGATGTGACGCTGGTTGATGCGAATAAGGCTCATGTGGATGCCATGAACGAAAGAGGGGCAACCATTACGGGAAAAATTGACCTGAACGTACCCGTTAAGGCCATGACGCCGGATCAAATGGAGGGGGCCTACGACATTGTCTTTTATCTGGTCAAGCAGACCAGTAATGAATCTGCCCTGACCGCCCTTGTCCCCCATCTTCACGAGGATAGCATTGTCTGTACGCTTCAGAACGGTATTCCTGAGGAGGAAGTGACGCATTATGTGGGAAGAGAACGGGTCATGGGCTGTGCGGTAGGCTGGGGTGCAACCTGGCTTGGGCCCGGCGTTTCGGAGTTGACCTCGGATACGGCCAAGATGACCTTTGATTTGGGGGAATTGGACGGGTCGGCGAAAGAGAGGACCAAAAAGGTGGCTGGGATTTTGGAGGCTGTATGCCCCGTTTTAATCACGGAAAACCTCACGGGAACCAGGTGGACGAAGCTCATTGTGAATGCAACCATGAGTGGTATGTCCGTGTCTCTCGGCTGTACCTATGGAGATATCCTTGATAACGAGAAAGCCCTTACCTGCGTTGTCCATATCGGAAACGAGGCCCTCAATGTGGCAGGAAAACTGGGGATAACAACGGAACCCATGCAGGGTGTCGATGTGGGCATCCTTGCCTTCAAAACGAAAGAGGAATTGGAAAGCAAGCTCCCTCTGTTTGACCTTGTGTTCAGGCCCCATGCCCTCCTGAAGGCGAGCATGCTTCAGGATATAGAAAAGGGACAGAAAACGGAGATAAACGCGATAAATGGCGTGATCTGTGAAAAGGGAACGGATTTGGGAATCCCGACACCCATCAATGATAAAGTAGTGGAGTTGGTGCAGGGAATGGAAGCGGGGAAATACTCGGCGGTATTTGATAATCTCGCAATGTTTGAGCTTCCCACTGTCCCTGAAGCGTAATCTCAGCAGGAAGCATAGAGAAAGAATGTTTCAGGAGTGAATATTTTATAACTCCAAAAAATTCTTGACATAATCGCGAATAGATGTATCTAATTCCAAAAGGTTGAACTGAGTAGCGAGCGCATTCCCCGCTGCTTGCGGCGGGGAGATTCAATATAGGCTATGCGAACTGAGACAACCAGTTTTCAAGGGGGGAACGCTGTGGATGTGATCGTTGCGAACCCGTTTCTCCAAAACAGAGCGGGTTTTTTGTCTTCACATATCGGGAGGCGAGACGTGAAGATAGCCGTTCCTAAAGAATACGATGTGAAGGAGACCCGCGTCCCTCTCATTCCCGCCGATGCAAAAATTCTCGTAGAAAAAGGTGTGGAAATCGCAATCGAATCCGGCATGGGTGCACCCATGCCGGATATCATGATGCAGATTATGAAGCGGCGGGAGCTGATGTTGTTCCCGAGCGCACGACGCTTTTATCCTCGGCTGATATAATCCTCCGCATACGGAAATCGCCCCTTGAGGAAATCGAGCGACTTGCCGATGGGGCTCTTCACATCAGCTATTTTGATCCCTTTAACGAAAAGGAGCTTCTGGAAGCCTTTGTATCACGGGGTGTCAGCGCAGTCAGTATGGAGATGATACCCCGAACGACGCGGGCGCAGAAGATGGATGTTCTGAGTTCCCAGGCCAGTCTGGCGGGATACGTGGCCGTCATTCTTGCTGCGGAACGTCTCGAAAAGATCGTGCCCATGATGATGACACCATCGGGGACGATTGCACCTGCCCGGGTATTTGTGATCGGTGCGGGAGTGGCGGGTCTTCAGGCAATTGCCACGGCACGCCGCCTCGGCGCGCGGGTCGAGGCATTTGATACGAGGACCGTTGTTGAAGAAGAGGTGAAATCTCTGGGCGCCAAATTTGTTAAGGTTGACCTCGGTGAAACGGGCCAGACAACTGACGGCTACGCGAAGGCCCTTACGAAAGAGCAGTTGGAAAAACAGCGCGAGGCAATGACCGAGCACTGTGCCAGCGCCGATATCGTGATTACCACGGCCCAGGTGTTCGGAAGAAAAGCGCCACTTATCATTACAGAAGAGATGATTGCTGCCATGAAAGAGGGGTCTGTGGTGGTCGATCTCGCCGCAGAGGGGGGTGGAAATGTAGAAGGAGTTTCGCCGGGCGAAGAGACCATTGTTCATGGTGTCCGTATCATAGGGTATGAAAATGTGGCCGGCCGTGTTGCCGTTCACGCGAGTTAGATGTACTCGAAAAAGCTCGTCAATTTTATCTTGGAGTACTGGGACGAAGAAGAAAAAACCCTTACACTGCGCCTTGACGATGAAATTATAAAAGGGTGTCTTGTGACCCATAAACACGAAATATTCAGCGAGACAGTCAAGAAAATTATAGAGGAGGAAAGGCATGAATCCTGAGGAATGCAGGGCGGCGTGCCTCATCTGCATGGGGCTGGTATTGGTCCTCTCAATCTTTGTGGGATTTGAGGTTATTTCCAAGGTGCCGGCACGTCTCCATACCCCTCTGATGTCGGGAAGCAATGCGATTTCAGGTATTACGCTCGTAGGCGCAATTATCGCCGCGGGGACAACGGGAGGGATTTTAAGCATCATTCTGGGGACACTGGCGGTGACTTTTGCCACGGTCAACGTCGTGGGAGGTTACATGGTAACCGACAGAATGCTGAAGATGTTTAAACCGAAAAAAGATGAGGAAAAGGTGTGCGAATAACACTTCTCATAAATCTGGTCTATATCGCCTCGGCGATCATGTTTATCTACGGCCTTAAGCTGCTTACCTCCCCTGTAACTGCAAGGAGAGGCAACTTTATCTCCGCCGTGGGAATGTTTCTGGCCGTCGTCGTTACCCTTGCAAGCGGGGGCATCATCGATTACAAATGGATCGCTCTCGGAATTATCGTGGGTGGTCTCATCGGTGGTTTCTTCGCCCGCCTCGTTCAGATGACGCAGATGCCCCAGATGGTTGCACTTTTTAACGGTTTCGGGGGTATTGCGAGTCTCCTGGTCGGCTGGGCAACCTATCATGCCCTGGGAATGTACAACCTCTTTATCATGACGACCCTCTTTCTTGCCGTCCTTATCGGCGGGGTTACCTTTTCGGGCAGCATCATTGCCTGGGGCAAACTTTCCGAGCTGATCACGGGAAAACCGGTCCTCTTTCGGGGCCAGACTATTCTTAACGGATTGATTTTTGTCTGTGCCCTCATGGGGGGGTCTTTCTTTATTGCGAACCCTGCAGAAGGGTATCCCGTTTTAATCGGAATTATAATCCTTTCACTCCTGCTCGGTGTATTGGTGGTGATACCCATCGGCGGTGCCGATATGCCGGTGGTCATCTCACTTTTAAATAGTTACTCGGGAATCGCGGCTTGTGCCGCCGGCCTCGCCATTTCGAATAATATACTCATCGTTTCCGGGGCTCTCGTCGGCGCGAGCGGCATTATTCTCACCAACGTAATGTGCAAGGCAATGAACCGATCCCTCTACAATGTGCTTTTCGGCGGCTTCGGCGCCGCGACGAAGGAAGCTGAAGCCGGTTTCGAAGGGGAGGTGAAAGCCATATCGCCGGAGGATACCTACTACATTCTTGAGGCCGCCTGTTCCGCCGTTGTTGTCCCCGGCTACGGAATGGCCGTTGCCCAGGCGCAGCATGCAGTCCGTGAACTTGCCGATTTGCTTGAAGAAAACGGAGCCGAAGTCCGCTATGCTATTCATCCAGTGGCGGGCCGAATGCCGGGACACATGAACGTGCTCCTTGCGGAGGCGGACGTTCCCTATGAGAAGCTGATCGAGATGGAGGAAATCAATCGTTCCATTGCCAATATCGATGTATGTTTTGTTGTCGGTGCGAATGATATCGTAAACCCCGCGGCGAGGGAGGATACAAACAGTTCCATTTACGGTATGCCCATCATCGAGGTTGACAGGGCAAAAACGGTCATTGTCCTGAAACGCTCGATGGCTCCCGGGTTCGCCGGCATTGATAACAGTCTTTTCTACAAGGAAAACACGCGCATGCTTTTCGGAGACGCGAAATCGAGTATCGAGGCGGTTGTTTCACAGTTCAAGACGGTATAATAACCGTGGTTATATTGAAAGACGCAAATTTTTTCCGCAGGCGATTATTATCTGTTCCCTTCATTTGATCTACGCAACTTGTTGCGGGGATCTTCAAAAATTATTCAGAAACGTCTCAGCTTCTGCAATGGATACCTGCATGTCCGAGATAAGCGATTCGACTTCGATCTCGATCTTTCCCGCCTCACGTTTGAGCGTACCGATGGCCTTTGCATTGAGATTGTGTTTCAGAAAAAGCACGTTGTCACGAAACTGGTCGAGCACCGGGTCCATCCTCGATTCCGCCTTTTTCATCGCCCTGTGCAGTCTGGCGTACTGCCCTTTTGATGCCTTAAGGGTCTCGGTGCTCTGCGCCCTTAGATTTGAGCTGGTTATCTGCTTGATTTCGCCCTGCCATTCCGAGAAGAGATCCTTGGCAATACGCTCCACCATCGCCACCCGGTCGTGGACGGCGTTGGCTCTGCTTTCGCTCTCGTTAAAATCGGCCTTAAGCTTCTTATAGACATCTTCTAGCTCGCCTCCCTCGAATCCATACATCTCTTTCATGCGGGTAAGCGCGTCTGTGAACTGCTCCGTGGCCTCCTTCTGCTCCTCGCTCGCCTTTTTTACGTTATCCCTGAGGAGGTGACGCTTTTCCTTGCCCAGTTTTTCCCATACCGTATAGTAGGTCGTCTGGCAGCCGCTCATCATCAGGGCGAATGCCAGAAAGGTAAACAATGCTGCACATCGCAGATTTATTTTCATCGAATCCCTCCCTGATTCTCCAAAGGCTGTTTTTATTACTACAGCCTATAAACATATCAAATGTGAAGCTCCTCGCCCACAGGCCGGAGCTTGCGAGTGCGCTCCTGGTCATTCCGGACTTGATCCGGCATCTAGGCCAATGCTGGATTCCCGCTTTCGCGGGAATGACGGTTTTGACGTATATTATTGCCGTCGTAATAAATAATCAGACCATGACATGTGAGAAGTTACGCCTGCGCCGGAAGTGTAGATATATCATGGCAGTAAGATAATTTCTAACATTCGGACGATACCAAGTCAAGACGAAACATGGGATGCCGGTCAATGGGGGTATACAATGTGTAAGGAAGGCAATATTGCAAACGCCCGGCATTTTATTCGGGGAAATTAAAGATAAAATCGCCCGAACATTGCCCATCGATAAGCATCAGGCACCGGTCAATTTTGGGAGAGACCTCACAGGATATGCCCAGACTGTCCATCCAGCATTGGACCCTGAAGATAACCCCGCATTCATAGCCTTCTATTGCTCCCAGTTTTTTTATTCCCTTGTAGGCGAAACATTCGTTCTTTTTAAACTCCCAGTGCATGACATTGTGACGGGGAGTGGTAAAGGATGCGTTCATAAAATCGGGGATCATGAGGGACGAGGCTTCCTCAAAGAAATGCTTCAGTTTTTGGAAGGTATCGATCTCTTCGGCTTCACTCCCGATCAGTTCTCTGATTCTCTGTGTCTCTATGGGTGCGAGCCACTCAATGGCCGATTTATTCAGTTTGTTTGCCTTTTCGATTCCCTGATCCAGGTAACAACTCAAAAACCACGTGCCGTCATGAGTCATCCAGCACTTGTTTAAAAATTCGACCAGCTCTTTCTTCGTCAGCTTCTCGTACAATGCCATGGAACCCCTCCTTATTGAGTAAATTTCCTGCATCGGCAGTATGATGTCAAACGTGCCGGTTAAAAAAGATCACCAGTTATCATTGACTTTTTTCAGCAACCCGATGAGCGAGACCCGTTCATCTTCTGAAAGCGTTTTGTAGACCTTCGAAATAAGCTTTTGTGAGATCTCTATCAGGTCATCTTTTAAGCCTCTGCCCTCGTCGGTGAGCGATATGAGGGTTACCCGGCTGTCGGCGAAATCCGGCTCTTTCCGCACATAGCCGAGTAAGATCAATTTATTGACCAGCACGGTTACCGTGGATTTGTCTCTGTCGATCAGTTCGGCAAGTCCCTTCATGGAAAGCGCACCATGTTTAAAGAGGGCCCATAGAATGTCGCCATGGGAGGGCGCCAGGCCGGCCATATTATGGTTTTTCAGCTCGCTGATGAGAAACCTGTTCGCCTTTTCCCGAATTTTTGAAATTAATGTGATGGGGATATCCTTATCCGGATGCATGGAGGCAATATAGTTTTATATCAAACTATTGTCAAGATTTTTTCATGCTCCTTCCCCGTGGGCATCTTTCTTTGTTTTCCTTGACAGAGTGATTATCTTAATACGCATCAGGAGGTACTTAAAAAATGAATTTCAATATATCTGAAATAACGGCCATACCAGTCCTCGCAACCGTGGGGCTAGCGGTTATCTTCAGTCTCATAGCAGGACCGATTGGGAGGAACGATGCCATCGCGAAAGAGC
Organism: uncultured Syntrophaceae bacterium; assembly: GCA_964430915.1. Classification (GTDB taxonomy): domain Bacteria; phylum Desulfobacterota; class Syntrophia; order Syntrophales; family UBA2210; genus JAFGBH01. Next base: position 11,166 of record CAYSHT010000012.1, on the reverse strand, counting down.
ACCTGGGAAAAGCCACCTTTGCGGGGGGCTGTTTCTGGTGTGTGGAATCTGCCTTTGAAGGAAAAGATGGCGTGATCGATGTCGTCTCGGGATATACGGGAGGCCATAAAGATAATCCCACTTATGAAGAGGTGTCGGCGGGTACAACGGGACATGCAGAGGCGATTGAGGTTACCTTCGATCCGAAGAGAATCTCCTATGAGGAACTGCTCGATATATTCTGGCGGCAGATTGATCCCACCGACGACAGAGGACAGTTTGTAGACAGGGGAAGTCAGTACCGATCGGGCATCTTTTACCACAGCGATGAGCAGCGGCGTATCGCCGAGGAATCGAAGGCAAATCTCCAGAAACTCGGCGTACATGACAAGCCAATCGTGACGGAAATCGTGGAGGCAACGGTCTTTTACCGGGCCGAGGAATACCATCAGGATTACCACACAAAAAATCCGCTCCGGTATAGTTTCTATCGGTTTAACTCGGGAAGAGATTCCTACCTCAAAGAGACCTGGGGCGGCAGGCCCGAGCCGGTCATAGGGGGCAAAACAAAAGGGGAATACCGGAAGCTCTCCGATGAGGAGTTGAAAAAGAAATTGACGCCCATCCAGTACAGGGTTACCCAGAAAGAGGGCACGGAGCCTCCCTTCGACAATCTTTACTGGGATAAGAAAAAAGAGGGTATCTATGTCGATATCGTGTCGGGAGAGCCCCTTTTTAGTTCCACCGACAAGTATAAATCGGGAACGGGCTGGCCGAGTTTTACAAAGCCTCTCGAAAAAGACAACATCGTCGAGAAGGAGGACAAAAGCTTATTCACGACAAGAACCGAGGTCAGGAGCAAACACGCCGATTCGCATCTCGGACACGTTTTCGATGACGGACCCCAACCAACGGGTCTTCGCTATTGTATGAATTCGGCATCACTTCGCTTTATATCGAAGGAAGACCTCGAAAGGGAAGGTTACGGGGAGTATCTGAAACTCTTCGAAAAATAGCGGGGATTGTGTTGTAACAAGTCATTTCCTTGCTTTCGCCGGTGCCCGCGAGGCAACGCACGAGGGAAAAGAACGGCGGAAAAAGAGGTAAAAAAGTCGAATTCATGGTAAAGTGCGCCCTCTATGATACCGATTCGTGATACCATACGTTCTCGGAACTATCCCATTGTCAATGTGACGCTCATAGCGATCAATGTGGCGGTTTTTCTCCTGCAGCCGGGAAATCTACGGGAACTACAACATTTTGTCCTGACCTACGGCCTCGTCCCGGCACGCTACACAGTAGATACCGTTTCTCAGTATTTTACCTTCGGCCAACAGGTGGTTTCCCTCTTTTCCTTCATGTTTCTCCACGGGGGGTTCTGGCATCTCGTCGGCAACATGTGGTTTCTCTATATCTTCGGCAACAACGTGGAAGACAAACTGGGGCCGATCCGTTACCTCGCATTCTATCTTTTATGCGGCTGGGCATCTGCCCTGGCCCACATATTCTTTAACGTACATTCCCAGGTGCCGATCATCGGGGCGAGCGGCGCCATTGCCGGCGTAATGGGTGCCTATTTTGTCCTGTACCCCCGTGCACGGGTACTGACGCTGATTCCGATTATTATCATCCCCTACTTTATCGAGATTCCCGCCTATTTCTTCCTTGCTATCTGGTTTGCGATGCAGTTCTTCAGTGCCACGCTGAGCGGTACGATAGGAGGGGGCGGGATTGCATGGTGGGCCCATGTGGGGGGATTTGTCGCAGGAATTATCTTCCTCGGCCTGTTTACTTATTTTCCTCGAATAGGGGCCTCGGATACGGTGCGCCGTTACACGACCAAGAAGAAAACACCCAGGCTACAGGTGATCAAGCCGATTCGAGGAACGGACGGATACGACGTGTATGGGAATGTGGCGATTACGCGGCTTGAGGCCTTCAAGGGGACACGGAAAATTGTGAACATACCGCTCGGTTTTCGAAAGCGGCTGTTTCGTGTGACCATACCTCCGGGAATCAAGGACGGTGTCACGCTCAAACTGGCCGGTCTGGGTGAAAAGATTGACGCGAAAAAAAAAGGCGATGCCTATCTCAAAATTCTGGTGAAACCGGATTAAACGATGCGGTCATTGAAGCTCCCCGCAACCCCGTATAAGCGGGATTAGCGAGCGAATAAAAAATAAAAATTTCCTTAACAGTCGGAGATTCCCCGCAACTTGTTGCGGGGAGCTTCAATTTGATTTCCACGCGATGTATTACTATTTAAACAAATCTTAGGTGAGATGTGACTGTCATGAATGAGGAACCTGTTTTTTTTAAAAGCGGAGAGCTTTCTATCGAGGGACTGTATGCCCCGGGAGAAGGAGAGAAATGTGTTGTCATCACCCATCCCCATTCCCAGATGGGCGGGAGTATGAGAAACAACGTGGTGGAGGCCATGGTTTCTGCCTTTTACGGACACGGTTATTCAACGCTCCGGTTTAATTTCAGGGGTGTGGGGCGAAGCGAGGGGGCTTTTGAAGACGGTGTTGGTGAACAGGGAGACGTCAAGGGTGCAATTGCCTTTCTCAAAGAGAAGGGATTCAATGAAATAACCCTGGCGGGTTACTCCTTTGGCGCATGGGTCAATTCGAGGGTCCTTGCCGGTTTTGATGACCTCACCGATGTCATCATGGTTTCGCCCCCCATAGATTTCGTGAAATTTGATTTTTCTTATCTCAAGGGGAGATGCGGCCTCGTGATCTGCGGTGACCGTGACCAGTTCTGTCCCAGTCCCTCTCTGGAGGGAATAATCCGGGAATTGGAAACGAGACTTGAGATAGTAAACGGGGCCGATCACTTTTATTTCGGAAGGGAACAGGGAATAATCGATTACCTCAGCGACTACCTGGGGGATCAAACCTAAATCTAACCCCTTTTTTTGAACATTTAGAGGGCGGAAGTAATGGATGGAGCCTGGTATTTAAGACTTTTTTACATGCCACTCATCAATCTCTTCGTGAGCGTCATTCTCTATAAAATCATAAAGGCAGAGCGTATGAAAGGGCCGGGGCCAGGAAGGTTCTGGACGATACTCTACTTCGTGGAGCTTGCCATGCTCTGCGGAATCCTGTTGTTTATTCCGTTTCACATTAATTGGGCCTTCTGGGCAGGGATTTGCGTAATTATTTCCGGCCACATTATCTTTACGCTGGGCTATATCGCTATGAGGGCGCATCCGGAGAAGAAAAAAACAGTTGTCGATTGGGGAATCTATGGGATCAGCAGAAATTCACATATGATAGCGTCCAAGATTACTACTCTCGGTGTTATTATTATGGGGTGGAGCCCACATTCGATAATGTATGGTGTTTTGTGGGCCTACTTTTTGGTGGAAATTATGCTGACCCTCTGGTACGTGGTAAGTGAAGAGAGAATGAATATTGAACGATTCGGCGATGAGTATAAAGAATACATGAAATGCGTTCCCCGGTATCTTTGAAAGGGAGTTTTTGCTGAGGGAGGCACACACCTTTCGGGGAACTGACAGTAAGGAAACATGATCGAACTACAAAAAAGGGAGGCCTCATGATACATTACGATTTTTCTTCGATATTTCAGGTTATTCTCACCGAGGGGCACATATTCTCCGAACATGCCGGCCTTTCCGGCACAGGGTTTCGAAGGGTCAGGCCGATACAGTATGCCATCCACTGGCTCTACGGTGTTTCGGAGCCGATGATCCTGCGGATCGTCGATTATGTTCTGTCTATAAGATTTTTCACGGAAACGGCGATAGGCAAAAAAATCTTCTATGCAATCGCCGCTGTAAGCTGGTTCTTCCCCCATGGGATTGTCCTTACCACCGGGGCGGCAGAAAAGATGGTGGATTTTATAGAGCGCTCCGAGGGACCGAAGGGCGCCCGTATCGCCGTCGGTCCCTGCGTCTGTCAGGTGGCACTCAACCGCCGGCAGGAACCGCACATGAAAGATATGGTGCTCCTCTACGGTGCCGATATCTATTATCACCTGAATATGGGATATGAACTCATCTCAGCCGAAAGGGCGAAGGAAATCCTGAGAGAATGCGACGCAGCCGGTCTCATCCATGCCGTTGAGTTCTGTATGAATTCGGGAAAGTGGGTCTTCGTTATATGCAATTGCGACGATAAAATATGTGCACCCACCAGGGTCTTCCTCCAGACGGGGAAGATGCTTTATCCCGGTCCCGAGATTGTGGCGCATGAAAGAGATCGCTGCATCGGCGCGGAAAAATGCGGGAAATGTATGGAGCGCTGTATTATGGGGGCAAATTTCGTGGGAGGAGACGGCAAAGTGGAGGTCGATTACGATAAGTGCATGGGATGCGGTCTCTGCGTCGGCACCTGTCCCGGCAGGGCACGAACGATGGTAAAGAGGGACGACTATCGACACGATCATCAGGTTCCCGCGGAACTGCTTTTGGCTGAAGATGAGACGACATGAAAAAAGAAATTACCGCTTCCATGCTCTACAATCTCGTCAATTGTCCCCACCGTGTCACCATGGACCTCTACGGTGATCCCGCGAAAAAGGACCCGATTAATCCCTTCATCCAGCTCCTCTGGGACAGGGGAAACATCTTCGAGCGCGAAGTGATAGAAAGTCTCGAAATACCCTTCACAAATCTCCATGCATATTCGGATAGAGAAAAAGAACGCCTCACCATGGAGGCGATGGAACGGGGCGATGCCCTTATCTATGCCGGGAGAATCCGGGCGGACGATCTTCTGGGAGAACCCGACCTCCTTCGCCGTCAGGAAAATGGCTACGTTGCCGGTGACATAAAAAGCGGTGCCGGTGAAGAGGGCGCCGGCGAGGGAGAGAACGGAAGACCGAAAAAACATTATGCCGTTCAGCTTGCCCTCTACACGGATATTCTCGAAAAGATCGGATTTTCAGCGGGCAGAGTTCCCTTCATCTGGGATGTTCACGGCAAGGAGGTTGTCTATGATCTGGAAGCTCCGCAAGGGATCAGAAATCCCTTGAGTTTGTGGAGCGAGTATCAGACCGCCCTGGGTATGGCCCGAAAAATGGTGAAAAAAAGCGGAACGACGAAGCCCGCCCTTGCTTCACAGTGCAAGCTCTGCCATTGGCGAAGCGCCTGTGTGAAACGCCTGGAAGACCTGGATGATCTGACACTCATTCCTGAGCTGGGACGGGCGAGGCGGGATGCAATGTGGTTGTATATAAAAAACGTGAGGACCCTTTCGGAATCAGACATTGAAGAATTTATTCAGGGTAAAAAGACGGTGATTCCCGGTGTCGGGAGCGGTAAACTGCTCCAGTTTCAGGAGCGGGCACGGCTCCTGAAAACGCGCGGTGCCCGGCCCTATTTAAAAGAGGCAGTTTCGCTTCCATCACTGGAAAAGGAGCTCTTTTTTGACATTGAGACGGACCCCATGAGGGATGTCTGCTATCTTCACGGATTTGTGGAGCGGATTGGGGGTGATAACAGGACCGAACGGTACGTCGCCTTTTACGCCGACAATCCCACACCCGAAGAGGAAGAGAAGGCCTTTGCCGATGCCTGGGAATACGTCAAGGCTTCGATGCCCTGCGCGATTTATTACTATTCGCATTACGAGAGGACAATATGGGGAAAATTGCATAAACGCTATCCCAATGTTGCGGAGGAAGGGGAGATCGCCGAGGTGTTCCGCGCTCCCGAAACGGTGGATCTTTATACCGATATCGTGCGTAAAAAATCGGAGTGGCCCACCCGCGATCACTCTATCAAGACCCTTGCCTATTACCTCGGGTTCAACTGGCGCGACACTGAACCATCGGGAGCTGCGTCCATCGAGTGGTACCATCGCTGGGTGGAGACGAAGGACGAGGAGATAAAGAAACGGATTCTCGAGTACAACGAGGATGACTGCATCGCCATGCGGGTACTTCGTGATGCAATAGATCAATTGGATATAGGCCCGACACTTGTTTTTGAGTGAAGGCTGCCATGACTTTATCAGACTGTAAAATATGACACACTATGGCACATTTTAAAACGATACAGATATACTGCACGGGATGTAACAGTCTCTTATATGCATATCACAAGGCAGGGAGCGGACTTTTGGTGAAGTGTTACAGGGAGAGAATTAAGGAAGATTACACCCGTGGGGATTTGAGATGTCCTAAATGTGGCGCGGAATTTGCGCGGGAAAGAATGATCCACGGGAAGCCTGCACATAAAATCATACAGGGGAAGGTATATGTGAAATCGTAGCCGGAGAAACATTGCAAACCACGCTCAGTGCGACTTTGCCAGGTCGCATTCTGCAGAGCAACCTACAAACAAATAATAGCGCCTGCAAATCTTCAAAATAAATTCAATGTAAAAATCAATCATTACCCTTACCAATCTTTTTAAATCCTTCCACTGTCAAAATTCTTTACACTTTTGACTTTCTAAAAATATATAAGCTGGGCTTACGTATTTTGCACATAAAACCGGTCCGTTGCTTTTCTGCTGTCAGAATTCTTTACAATTGAGAATACTCATTTTAACAGCCAAAATTCAATAAATGCAATAAAACAAACAAGTTGCTTTTTATGGCATGTAATGTGCTCTTGAAAGCTATTGACGTGTCCTCTCTCATTTCGGGCCTGCGTGGATTTATCGGCAATGAAAGGCGTCTGGTGCTGTAAGTCATCAAATCGGAGTCGCAACTATGGTTTCAACGAGTAGTTTATCTATTATAACTGGACAAAACTTTCATTGGTTGCCATTGGTAATTACATTGGTCATTGCCGTGATAGTTTTTTTCGTTCACTATTTCCTTTACTATAAGGACTATTCTAAAACAGCTAAAAATTGTGAAGCCCTGATAGAGCTGGTATTACTGGAGGCGTTATGGGGAAAATTTCATAAAAAGGAACTGCCCTTCTTAAAACCAGACCAAATGGCAGAGTTTCTGTATGAGTTAGAGGAAATATTTTATAAAAGTGCATTAACTACTCCAACGATAAACATCACACACGATCCATAAACAAACGATTACGAAAAGAAATATACAATAAACCAATCTAAGTTGATTTTCTAGAATTCAGGAAGAAAGCCGATAATTGGCCGTGTTTTTTAACCATATTTTCCATTGACAGATAAGGGTCAAACCCTTATACTTTATGCCGAAACAGGTGTTCTTGAGACACTAATCTCTTAAGTTAGGGGTGAGAAGGAAAATGTTGATACGAGTACAGTATAGCAATGACGTGTATGATTATGTGCCGGGTCGAATACTCAATCAACAGCTTGCTCGAAAGAATGTCAAGAGGTTTTACCGTTATTCCGAGGAGAAGTGGGTTACCATCGGGATTGACCGTGTAAGAGGGGTGGGCGGCATTTATGATGGTCCAGAAAGAAGGGGATTTCAACCGGCCTTTGCCAGTTAGGTTACAGCGCTTCTGCTTTTTTATTTCTGCACATTTCTCAAACCGCAAAAGAGCTTTAATGCGTCACAAAAGTCTCTGGATTTGTGCCTCGGGATTTTTGAGGTAACATCTTTTTTTACCAGGTGTTTCTCCTGATTACAATTTGATTGATTGCATTGATTGCCGGAGTTTCAAACCGATGATTGCAGGAAGCTATGTAACCTTTCACCGTAGTATTTCGAACTTCATTCAACTTTTAAACGTCACAATTATTTAAAGAGTAGAAGACCGATGATTGACAGTATAATCCAACGAAAAAAATCGATAAGAGGGTTCAGGACACCGAAATAGAGCAATCCGATTATAATAAAAAAACCGTAGGGTTCGAGTCGTGAAAGCCTGTATTGCAGGCGATTGGATAAAAAGCCCATGAGAATCTTCGAGCCGTCAAGGGGAGGGATTGGAATCAGGTTGAACGCCGCCAGTATGATATTGATCTGTGCCATAAAGTAAAGCATCTTCCCTGCGACGCCATGTTCGGACGGTGTCAGGAATTGAAGCAGGAAGATAGCAATAAAGGCGAGCATCGTATTGACGACAATGCCTGCCGCGGAAACAAATATCACCCCTTTCCGGCTTCCACGCAGATTGGCAAAATTTACGGGCACCGGCCGCGCCCATCCGAAGCCGACGATAAACAGCATGAGCGTCCCCACAGGATCGAGATGTTTCAGCGGATTGAGGCTCAATCTGCCCATCATCTTGGCGGTGGGATCTCCCATTCTATAGGCAACCCACCCGTGAGCCAGCTCATGAAGAATAACCGAGTACAAAAGTGGTACGGCTATCAAAACAAAGGTCAGCGGATCTTTAATTAAAAGATTGAGTAATCCCATCTATTCACACCATTCGTTCAGCATGGTTCTCTCGAGACCACGCACACTATAAGAATGTTAAAACAAAAGCAAACCATATCGGGAATGGTGAGCTTTTCAGATATGGTAAATACGATCGCGGCATTAGTCAAGGTATGTGACGACCAGGAGTGGACCCGCAAGCCCCCACCAGTGGGCGGGGAGTTTCACTTGACTTTGGCTGTAGTTGAATTGTAACAATAGCGTTGAAATGCAAAATAAATACGTGCGGAGCTTAAGAAATGGGTAGAGAGAAATTAATATACAACTCTTTGGTTGATATAGTTGGTGAAGATTTCGTCTCAAATGAGCCAGAAGACCTTTATATTTATTCCTGTGATGGAGGGACTACAAAACCTCGCGGGGTAGATTATGTAGTATTGCCCAAGACAGTGGAGGAAGTTCAGAAAATTGTTATCCTGGCAAACAAGGAAAAGGTTCCCATTACTCCGATGGGAGGGGGGCTCACGCTAAATGGTTTGGTCATACCTGTTCATGGTGGAATTGTGATAGACATGAAGAGGATGGACCGAATAATTGAAGTAAATGAATCGAGTAGATATGTAATAATTGAGGCAGGTGTTTCTCAGGGCGCCTTATTGTCATATTTAAAGAAAAATTATCCCGACCTTCAGCATTCAATGCCTGAAGCCCCCAGTATGGCTACTGTGGTGGGAAATTTTCTGATTCGCGGACACGGTTCTTTGTCCCAATGCGGTGATAACTCTAATATGCTTAATGGTATAGAAGTAGTATTGCCCACGGGCGAAATATGCCAAGTAGGATCCTGCGCTGCCTCTCCGCATTGGTTTAGTAAGGGCCCCCTTCCTGATTTAACCGGGCTATTCATTGGCTGGTTTGGTACTACAGGCATTGTTACTAAAGCATCGCTCAGGCTTTACCCCAGACCGGAAAAAAGGGATATGGTGTTATTCGTCACGCAGAACCCTGACCTGCTTCCCGATCTGGTATACAAAATCACACAGACCAGAATGGCAGACAATATTGGTATGATGGAACAGGAAAAGCCGGAATACATGAAAGGGTATCAATTCACTGGGGTGATTATATCCGGCGATTCTGAGGAAGAGATGGACTATAAGAGGAAAGTGCTTGGCAAGGTTCCCCAGATGTGCGGGGACAGCGAAAATAAAGTTACACTCTTAGGAGAGATTCCACCGTCATCAAAGGAAAGATTCCTTGAGGAGCCTCCTTTCGCTGCTGTGGCAGCAGATTTCAGAAAGGGTGGCGGGTTTCAATACTGTGGAATCATGATGCCTATTGAAAAAGTTCCTGAGGCTTGGAGAAGGGGCATAGAAATCGCTCATAATAATGGAATGCTGTTTCAATGTGCAAATCAAGTTATGAGTGCCGGTCATGAAGTCATGTTTGGTTTTAATTATTCCTTCAACCGCGCCGATGAAAAGGATGCTGAAAGAGCAAGAAAGGCAATGGAGGACACAAATAAACTAGGGTTGGAGTTAGGAGGCATACCGTGGAAAGCAGACCTTCAGGCACAAAAACAAATTATTGAGAAGATGGATCCCAACACATTGGAGTTGATGAAGAAGGTTAAGAAACTTTTGGACCCTAACGGTATTATGAATCCCGGGAACTGGGGGGATTAGATAGATTTGCATTTTCCGATGTCTTCTCAAGTAACCCCATGCTTCGTGTAAACTTACATCGTGAGGAGGAAATATGGATATATATAGTTCTTTAGTTGATATTGTTGGAGAGGATTTTGTCTCCAATCACGAGGAGGAATTATATATTTATTCTCGAGATTCCGGGGCACAGCAACCTCGCAAAGCAGATTATGTTGTAGTGCCAAAGACAGTGGAAGACGTGCAACAGATAGTCAAACTGGCGAACAAGGAAAAAGTTCCGATCACCCCGATGGGCGGCGGTCTCACATTAAGCGGTTTAGCTGTACCTATTAAAGGCGGGATTGTCTTAGATATGAAAAGAATGGACAGGATCATCGAGGTAAATGAGAAGAGTAAATATGCCGTACTGGAAGCAGGCGTTACTCAAGGTGCACTCCACTCTCATCTTGAAAAAAATTATCCCCATCTTGAACATTCAATGCCTGATGCTCCTCCCATGGCTACTATTGTTGGAAATGTTGTAATTCAAGGGCATGGTCACCTTAGCGTGTCATGCGGGATTAATTCGCAAATGGTCAATGGGATGGAAGTAGTGTTACCTACCGGCGAAGTGTGTAAGCTCGGTTCTTGTGCTGTTTCTCCATACTGGTTCTCCAGAGACCCCCTTCCGGATATTATGGGGTTATTCATTGGCTGGTTTGGGACAACTGGTATTATTACCAAGGTCTCACTCCAGCTTTTTCCAAAACCGAAGTTTAGAGATTTATTGACATTCACCTCTGATGACCTTGATTTGCTGCCAGATTTTATATTTGACCTCACTCAACTTAATCTTATGGACAATCTATTTATCATATCGCAGGAATGGCCTCCATGGGCACAGGGTATCCTTTACGTCCCAATTGTTTCCGCCCAAGATGAAGAGGAATTTAAACTGAAGATAAAACTTCACAAAAAGCTTTTACGGAAATATGAAGGGAAGATCACGCTTGTGGAAGGAAAACATGCCGAAAAAATGAGAGCAGCCAGATTACCTGTACCTCCAGTTACCTTGGGCGTAATGGCAGCAGATGCAAAACAGGGGGGCGGTTTCGAATATACGGGAGGTATAGTGCCGATAGAGAAGGTTCCCGAAGTATCTTCCAGGTCGGTGGAAATCGCCCACAAATATGGACAGCCATACCTACTTGGGTATCAACTCCTCACAAGCGGGCATAGCATGATGTGTGGTCTCGCATATTGTTTGAACCGTGCCGATGGAGAGGATGTCG
>CAYSHT010000011.1:18205-29737 GCA_964430915.1 uncultured Syntrophaceae bacterium | reverse complement strand
AGGGTAATCCCCTGACCTTTCCATTCGAGTCGATGGGGAGGGAAAAATCATCGAAATGAAAGGGCACGATGATTTCAGGCCGTACAATCTCGAGAAGCCTGGTGCAATAATCCGGCACCTTATTCCATCCAGGGACACACATAAAGAGGACATCACACCGATGCCCCTCTAACTCCGATTCAACAAAATTAGCACTCCCCACATGCATAAAGACAGTCCCGCCCACTTCCAGCTTGGGTATATAAATATCCCCGAGCCTGTAGTCATGCGCCCTGAGTGGGAGGACACCTTCGGGATTTATGTCACCCTGATATGGTACCCTGCCGAAAAAAACGAGTCCATGCCTCGAAGGGAGCATTGTTACCGCAGCCCCTCCGGGCAGTTCAATGCGTTCTCCCTTCTCGCAAACGGTAACGTTATCCCCCTCACCATAGAGGGCCATGAGCGTCGCCAGGCTTTGGCTCCCTATGAGGGGACCCGTAAGATATTTCGCAACCTCCGGTATGTCCAGGGCATGATCAAAGTGCGTATGGCCGATTATCACCGAAGACAAATTCTTCTCAAGTCCCTCGATATACCGTCTGACCTTGTCAGCATTCGGCCTCATTCGACCGAAGAAAATCTCGGATTTTCCTGCCCTCGAGTGATAGGGGTCGATAAGTATGGTTTTCCCCTCGTCGGTAAATTCAAGACCGGCTGCACCGGTCCAGCGAACCTTCACCATTGTTACTCATCCCCTTTTCATATCTTTCTTATGAATTTTTTCGTACCACGATTCACGCGGCATCGAGAGAGCTCGTTTCAGAGATCAGATGAATACTATCTACGACTCACCCTATCACAGAGCCGAGCAATCTACGGATGATGGGGGCCTTGAGTGTTATAGCGCCTTCAGGGCAAACTTCCTGACAGCAGTAACATCGTATGCAGGTATCGTAATGGTATGTCGGCGGTCTTGATGTATCACCATCAAACCAATTCACCGCCTTTGGATTCGCCGGGCACATCTCGACACATATGCCGCAGGCTACACATTGTTCTTCTGCTATTACCGGTTTGGAAACCAAGCGATTTCCTATGAACCGTGCAAAGCCCCCTTCGGCGCGCGTGGCGGCAGGTGTTCTGTCGATATCGAAGTCGAGAGTTTTAAAATCGTCATAGTTATCGCCTACCAACTCTATATCTTTCTCGTTATACGTACCGGCTCCAAACTCACTGCCGAATTTTATCGTGGGAACATACTCGGGATTGAGGCCAATCAGCCTTAATACCGTTGCGTCAAGAGCAACAGGATCGCTGGAGAAAAGAAGCATATTCATCCCTCTCGGCCTTCCGCTTCGGGGCCCGTTTCCCTCCATAGCCTCAATACCGTCCATGATGTAGAGACGCGGGTTGATAAATCGATTCAGATCAACAAGCATTTTTCCGAAATCCCAGGCATCGGGCAACTTGACGTGATATTCCCCCTTGAGCACGCCCGGTATGCAACCGAACTGGTTTTTCACACAGCCCGTAAATTTTTCCAGGCCGTGGGTTTTGAGCTTGGGCAGACTTATGACACCGTCAGAGTTCAGCACGCCCTTTGAGATCACAAATTTTCTGTTCTGCCTCCCCCCTTCAAAAAAAATCTCCACACCGGTTTTGAAATCGGCAAGCTCTATATCAAGTTCATCGGCAACTGCCTGAAGGCCACACTTTTTTGCAGCGCCCTTTGTGCTTCCTATAGCGGGAGAATCTCCATAGGATACCTCTGCACCGCCGGCGATAAAGGCTTCTGCCACCGCCCTGAAAAGGGAGGGATGGGTGGTCACACATTTCTCGGGTGGCGTGGCGGAAAGGAGATTCGGTTTCAGAAGAATCTTTTCCCCCTTTAGGGCGAACATACCCACACCACCCAGAAGGCCTATACCCCTCTCGACGGCAGATTTCACCATGTCGTAGTTATAGGTTTCACACCCTATGATGGCGACCTTCGGAACCTTTTCTCACCTCCCGAGAAGATATTCCCGATACACGAGTTATGTCACATCTGATTTATTTTCAAATAGTTGCAAAATACTATAAGAGAGGCTCCCTGCACTGTCAAGCCAAATTGACACCTTGTACACCCCATTAGATTGTGCTTGACCAAGGGGCTGATTTAGTATAATTTCTTAGGAGAATGAGGTCAGGTCTCTTAAATACCAAACTGAGATAGTTGTAAAAGATGCACTACGTAGCCATCGAGGTGTGTTATGAAAAAATTATTTGTCTGCTTTTTCTTGTTGTTCGCGATCTTTCTGCCTTTACAGTCATCTATTGCTCTAACCCCGGAAGGATGGTTTGAAGAGGGCGTAAGCCTGGAAAACCAGTGTGTCTACGGAGAAGCTATAATAAAATATTCCGAGGCTATAAAACTAAACTCAAATTATTCCGAGGCCTACTTCAGGAGGGGAAAATCATATGCCATGGCTCCGGCAACATCGGAAGAAGCCTTAGCTGATTTCACCAGGGTAATAGAACTCGATCCTAAAAATGCGGATGCCTACTACGAGCGAGGACTTGTCAATGCCTACCTTATCAATAACGAACGGGCGAGACTGGACATGGAAACCGCCGCATGCCTGGGACATGAAGGGGCTATGGAGTGGTTGAACCCCAAAGAAAAAGAAGTACGCTACATTCAGCTGGGTGATTACCTCACCTCGGGAAAGAAACCCGTTGCCTACTTTGACTTCGATAAATACGACATAAAACCTGCCTATAATGATCTTCTGGATGAGATTGGTATGGTTCTCAAAGACCAGATTCCCGAGATGCTCGTCCTCATCATGGGACATACGGACAATTCAGGTTCGGAGGAATACAACGAGAATCTGTCTATGAAAAGAGCAGAAGCGATCAGCCAGAAGCTTAAAGAATCGGGAATCGATTCCTCCAGAATTATCATCAGGGGTTACGGGGAAAAGAACCCCGCATCATCAAACACAACTGAGGAGGGACGTATCCTCAACCGCCGCGTTGAGCTGATTGGGGTGGAACGGTAACCCGTCCCACCCCATACAAGTAATCATCGTCGCCGCTCAGAAATCAGGCAGAAAACGTAAGTTTTGTTCCACTCATATTCAGGATAAATTTCTCCGGCATTTCTTTTTCAATGTGCATGATGGCATTTCTGCCCGTGCAGTGTGTGGGAACTATATAGTCGGGGTTTATCTTCTGCAGTTCTTCCGTCGTTCTTCCTATTATCGGCTCGAAAAGCGGGCCTGAGAGATGAAATCCCCCCATGACGGCATGGACCTTGTCAATCCCCGTTGCCGCCTGTGCCGCGAAGACCGTATTGACAATCCCCGAATGGGCGCAACCCGAAAGGACAACGAGTCCTTTTCCCTTTACATTAACTACCAGAGCGGTATCGTCCGCGATGGGGTCCCACTTTTCCGTGCCATCCTCTTCATAGTGGGCAATGGGAAATCCCTTTTCAAAATCGGTTGCTCTTTCGACGTATCCGAGAAAAAGCGCATCACCATCGAGAAGCGGATAGGGTTTTTCTGTTTCAACAATCCTTACCCCTTCCTTTTCTATCTCTTCCCTTACGAGTTTCGGAAAATATACCTTGAACTCTTCACTAAACTTGAGATACCGGGGACTCGCAAAGGCAGCGGGGTGAACAACCAGATCAATATCCTTTTTGCCGATCAGGCCAATCATCTCCTTGAAGCCGCCGAAGTGATCACTGTGACCGTGGGAAAGTGCCATCACTTCAACGTCGCCCATCGGTACGCCGAGTTTCTTTGCATTATAGGCGGCACCAATTTCGGAAAAACCGAAATCGAAGAGCATCGTCCTCGTTTCGTCTCCCTTTGTCGTTTTCACGACTGCCGAGAAACCATGCTCCGCCAGAATGGAATTCTTTACCTCACCATCCACAAGGGGCATTGCCCTTGTGATAATCTCGTTGTTGTCCATTGCGGTGATGTCGATGTAGTTGTCCTGTAAGGTCAGTATTTCGACCTTATCAACCTCGTTTAATGTAACGGTACCTTCCATAACGTTCCCCCTTCTCTTATAATTATATGCTTAATTTTTTTGAACTGAACAGCTAGCGCATTCCCCGCTTTATGCAGCGGGGGAAACGAGAATAAAAAACACATTTTTCCTTAACAGTCGGAGATTCCCCGCAACTTGTTGCGGATATTCAATCTTATAACGATTTTTGTTTCCCGATCGCACACTCCTTTAATGCCTTTTGAAACGCCATTGCCGCCAGGAGTGCGCAATGTTCATGGTCCTCGGGCACACCTTTCAGGCAACCGAGAATCGCACTCTGGTTTATCCGCAGACCCTCGATCACGGTTTTCCCTTCAGCCATGCGTGCTACCGCTTCGGAAGCCGCAATCGTAAAGAGACACCCATCGGTCGAAAATTTCGCATCTTCAATTTTCTTATCTCTTACACGAAGAAATATTGTGATCGTGTCGCCTCATGTACCGGTTACACTTGCATATCCGTCGGGATCGGTTATTACCCCATAGTGTATCGGATTGGTACCGTAATCCACTATGTTTTCAGAATAAACAGACCTGGCCTTTTCATAGACCATGCCCAGCATCGCTTCGATAATTTCCTTATCTTTTTCCATAACTCATGTATCAGTGATCGCAGATGTTATCGCCAAATTCAAGGGAATCATCCAGGTATGATTTGACCACTATTTCAGGATCATCGGAGGGTGCCCCTATATTTACCCGTATTCCACTCTGCTCTAAAATACCTTTAGCCCTTGATCCCATACCCGCCACAATGACCATAGTGACCCCTTTGTCTATAAGCCACCGTGGAAGTGCGCCGGGTTCGTGATCCTCGGGGGCCGGGGCTGTTTCCTGCCCTACAATCTCTTTTGTTTCCATATTAACGTTGAATAAGGCAAACTCCTCACAGTGCCCGAAATGCACGCTGAGACGACCCTGCGCGAGAGGTATCGCTATTTTCATTTCATTACCTGTCGCTTTCTCTACAGGAGCAGCAGACTCGGTTTTTACTTTGACATCGCCATCAATGCTGAGGATAGGATCAATAGCCGCAGAAAACGCCTTTGCGGCATCTGTTTTATTGTAATAATAGACAAAGGGTTTGCCGCTGTCGGAGGCCTCCACGATCTGTGGTTCAATGGGGATTCTGCCAAGGAAAGGAACCTCCATCTCCTGGGCCATTTTTTCCCCACCGCCGGACTTGAAAATATCGATCATCGTCCCGCAGTTCGGACAGCGAAGACCGCTCATATTCTCTATGACGCCTATCACCGGCACATTCACCTGTCTGCAGAAATTGATGCATTTCTTGACATCGTTAATGGACAGGTCCTGAGGTGTTGTCACGATGACGGCACCGTCACAATCGGGAAGAAGCTGTGCCACTGAAAGCGGCTCATCCCCCGTGCCGGGAGGAAAATCTATAATCAGATAATCCAGATCACCCCAGTTCACCTCCGTGAGGAGCTGTTTGAGGACGTTCATCTTCATGGGACCTCTCCAGATAACCGCATCATCACGGTTCGGAAGAAGGAACCCCACAGACATGACCTTGAGACCCTGGGCAAAATCGACGGGGAGTATGGACTCGCCATCGCTCGCAGGCTTCTGGCCTTCCATGTTCAGCAGCGTCGGGATGCTCGGACCATGAAAATCACTGTCCAGAAGCCCGACCTTTTTCCCTTCCATGGCCAACCTGACGGCAACATTCGTTGCGACAGTACTCTTTCCGACCCCTCCTTTTCCGGAGAGTATCATGATTTTGTGCTTTATCCTGCCCATTCTATCGGAGAGTGCCTTACTCTCCGTAAACGCCTTGAGTCGATCATCAGCTTTTTTTTGTTCTTCACTCATTTCTTCTTGTTCCCCTTCGATTATTTATTTTTCTCTTTCAGTGACCGGTATAGAGCTTTTTCCCCCGGCGTTTCTCCATGCGTATCAGTTTTTTATCCAACAGCTCCTGCACATATTTTACCACTTCATTCCGATGGAGACTCAACCCGGCCGAGATATCATCTACGGAGCAGGGACGCAATCTCAAAAGTTCGAGAACGTCTTCACCGGTGGAAGAAAACTCGCCAAGACTGTGTACCTTGGCATAGTCTGCGATAACCTCGCAGCTCGAACCGAAAAAGGTCGAAATTTCCTCCATTTTTTTTATGTCTACCAGACCTGCGTATTCTTCAGCCGGTATCCTTACCGCTGTATTAAGCTGGATACGCTCCGGCGCGATGTAATCAGTCAGATCCTTTATTTTTACAATCTCCTCATCACTGTCGGTTATGCCTCCGGTTATAAAAACCTCCAGCCATAGGGGGCCCATGAAATTCTCCCGAAGCACGCGCAACCCCTCTACCATTTCT
Organism: uncultured Syntrophaceae bacterium; assembly: GCA_964430915.1. Classification (GTDB taxonomy): domain Bacteria; phylum Desulfobacterota; class Syntrophia; order Syntrophales; family UBA2210; genus JAFGBH01. Next base: position 23,364 of record CAYSHT010000011.1, on the reverse strand, counting down.
TTAAAAAGAATTCCACTATGAGGACGATTGACACGCAAAAAGGTCTCCTCACTGCCGGCGTCCAGAGACGGTATAATAAGATCCGCACCTGAGACCGCGTCGCGCACCTCATCAATCCAGAACAGCGACCCGTTCGTGAGAACCGCCACGGGAACATCAGAAATTTCCTTAATGCCTGAGATAATATCATCGATGCGGCTGTGAAGCGTCGGTTCTCCTGATCCGGAGAGAGTAATATAATCGGGAGAGGAACCCTTTTCCAGTTTTTCCTTCACCTCGTTCACGACAGCGTCGACGGGACAGTACTCCTTTCTCTCCATTGTCTTTGCCGTTGTCCTTCCAAGCTGACAATAGATACAATCGTAGCTGCATGTCTTAAAGGGAACAAAATCAATCCCCAGAGATCTTCCAAGACGTCGCGACGGTACGGGACCAAAGGTATATTTTTTCTTATTTCCCTGCATCATTCCACTTTGCTAATCTTCGCAGGGTTTGACATCACAGGGAGTCTCTCTGCCGCAGCAGGTGCTTTCTTTCCCGCAGCGTGTCGCGCCCTTTCCCTGCCCGTAGTCCGTTGCGTAAAAACCCCGGCCTTTCAGGATAAATCCGCCACCCTCGGTGATTAAACGTTCAACTGAACCGCCACATTCCGGGCAGGTTGCAACGGGATCGGCGGTTATCTTCTGAAATCTCTCAAATTCATATCCGTATTTTTTACATTTGTATTCGTAGGTCGGCATACTCAGTGTTTCCTTTATTTGAAAGCTTCAGCGAAAGCTCGTCCTTTCTGTAAAACAAGCTCACCTACACCGCATCCTACTTTGTCGGCGACAACGGGACACTTCGCCTTAAAGAGGAAAAATATATTCCCCCTCTCATCGGAGAGTGATTCATAATTTCCCTGACCCTTGGAGAGTATGATGTCCGCAGTATGATAATAGTGCAAAAAGTCCTCAGAACATTCCTCCAACACCACACCAGGAAACGCGACGCCTGTATCTATCGTTCTCACTATGTCCGTGATGCCGGTAAATCTGGCATCTTCCATTGTCGCGTCATTAATAATCGGTCCTCCCCTGACAGCGAAGGTTATATCAAGATCGGTCATCTGAATAAGCAGTTTGATCAGTATCTTGTCCAGCACGATTTCACCGGCGTTGTCCCCCAAATAGAGAAGGGTTTTAGAATTTCTCAAGAAGGTATCAACCCCCTGATAGTCAAAATAATCAGAATTTCTGGTCATGAAGCCGTCGAAAATCTCAGCTACATCGGTCCAGTTCCGTTCAGGTCCCATATCAATGAGATTTCCCGTCCCGGCAAGCTTGAGTGCGTTCATAAGCGGTGACGATGAATTATTAATGAGATCTGTCAGATCAGTTTCTATTCTCAATACCGCTTCATTGTGGGTTCGCTTAATCTCTTTGTAGGGATCGAGGTTGCCCGTCGCCTCTCTGATTGTCCTGTGGACCAGCCAGCCGATCTGCGGGGGCGTTGTTTCCTCAGAAATATCGGTGAGCAGCGTCGTCATAACTGAATTCAAGACCTTTCTTTGCATCTTTTCGTCGGCGCCAGATATTCTGCTTGCCTCAAGGGCTTGTCTCAGAAAGCAGGGAAAACAGTCCAAAGATATTTCCAACGTGTACTCCTCTTCTCAACCAAGTGCATAGATAACATTTCTCCAGAGAGACTTTATGTCCTCGGAGACAGCGCCACCTGTGTATTCAACAACGCTCGTCTTCACGATCTGCGCCTTTGTAATTGCCGTATCGTACCGGACCCTTCCTGCTGCCTTGACCCCGAGCCCTTCTGCTTCTCTCTCAATCTGCTCGGTAATATCGGGATTTAAATCCCACTTATTGACACAGACAACTGTGGGAATCCTGAAATGCGCGGTAAGTTCCGCCACCCTGAGCAAGTCATGCTGGCCGGAGAGCGTCGGTTCGGTTACAACCAGCACGAGATCGGAACCCGTTATGGATGCAATGACGGGACATCCGACACCGGGGGATCCATCGACAATTATGTATTCAAGCCCTTCTCTTTCAGCAATATCTCGTGCTTCCTGGCGGATCAGCGTTACCAGTTTCCCCGAATTTCCTTCGGCCATACCGAGTCGTGCATGCACCATCGGTCCGTAATTCGTCGAGGATACATACCACTCGCCGTTCACAGCCGGCTCAAAAGATATGGCCTCGACAGGACACACCCGGACACACACGCCGCATCCCTCACAGAAAATGGGGTCGACAGAGGGCACATTTCCGTTTTCCGAATGAGAGTATGTTATCGCCTCGAAACGGCACTCCTCGATACAGCGGTCACAGGCAATGCATTCATCTTCCAATATTCTTGCCTTCTTGCCACCGCTGAAATCTTCCCGACGTTCGATTTTCGGATTGAGAACGAGATGAAGATCGGCCGCGTCCACATCACAATCTGCCAGAACTTTTTTACCCGCCAGGGCTGCAAATGAAGCGACAATACTGGTTTTCCCCGTCCCGCCTTTTCCGCTTATGACAACAATTTCCTTCATATCTTCAAATTCCCGTTGCTTTCTTTCCCGAATACTGTTTTTCCTTGAGCACAGCCTGATGGAGATCGGTGATTTTTACCCAGCAGGTTTCAAATGTCTCTCGATAGTCCGGCAATGCACGGATGACCATCTCCCCTTTCGAATAGGCTTCGGCGATTCTGCGATCATCCGGTATCTCCAGAACAATCTCGATTCCTTCTCTTCCGCAATATTTTTTTACGTCATCATTGCCGACATCTGAGCGGTTAATGGCCACGGCAAAGGGTATATTCAGCTCCTTCACCATTCCCACGGCGAGCTCCAGATCATTGAGACCGAAGGGAGTGGGCTCAGTAACCAGAAGAACAAACTCCGCATCCTTGACGGCTGCGATAACGGGACAGGATGTCCCCGGGGGTGAATCGACAATCAGTATCTCCGGTTCACCGGCGGCTTCCTTGACACCGCTGATAACAGCGGGAGACATGAGCTCTCCAATATTCAACAATCCATGGATGAAACTGATTCCACCGGCTTTCCCTTTCTCGATAAGGCCGACTTCTCTCGTCACCTCTACAAATGCATCTTCGGGACAAAAGAGCTTGCATGCGCCGCATCCGTGGCAGAGCTCGGGAAATATAAGAACCTTGCCCTTAATAACAGCAATGGCACTGTATTCGCAGACCTCTGCGCAGATACCACATCCCGTACACTTTTCTTCAATCACCTTCGGCATCAATACCGTGGCAGGTGTCTTTGATTCAATGTCCGGTTTCAGAAATATATGACAGTTCGGCTCCTCAACATCACAGTCCAAAAGCTCTACTTTCTTTCCCTCATCAGCGAGCACCAGGGCAAGATTTGTCGCTATCGTCGTCTTTCCGGTGCCACCCTTCCCACTGGCAATGGCTATTTTCAAGTTGGCACTCCTTCCTACATCATCGTAATCGCATCAAGAGGACACTTATCGATGCACAGTTCGCATCCCGTGCATTTATTTTCATCAATGACGGCCACATCATTAATAATAATTGCGTCCACGGAACAGTAATCAGCGCATACACCGCATCCGTTGCATTTCCCGGGATCAACATACGCGACTGCTTTGCCTTTGCCCTTTTGAACCTGATCGATCCGACGCTTGACATCCTGCAGTTGTTTTTCGAGAAGGCGCGCTTCCTCTTCGAGAGCGTTTGCTTGATCTTTTGCCGGTACGCGCGGCTGAGGTGTCACACCAGGAAATCCTGCCTGACCACCACCCATGCCCATGCCACGACCGCTGCCCATTCCCATGCCGCGTCCACTACCCATGCCCATGCCGCGACCGCCGCCCATACCCATGCCACGGCCACCGCCCAAACTCTGGCCACCGCCCAAGCTCTGGCCACCGCCCAAGCTCTGGCCACCACCCATGCCAAAGTGACTCGCCACATTGGACTGGTTCGATGCAGTTAAAACGCCGCTCTTGAACTGTTCCACCGCCTGGCGGGCAATTCCGCTCACTCCTACAATAACCTGGATACCAGCTGCCGAGAAAACCTGGAATGCATTCGGTCCGCAGTTTCCCGTGAGAACATGCTGGACACCGTGTTCCGACATCAGCTGTGCTGACTGGATCCCGGCACCGCCTCCCGCTGCAACATTGGGATTCTGCACGGCCTCAAATTCCATAGTATCCGTGTCCACAAACAAAAAATAAGGAGTCCTCCCGAAACGGGTTTCAACCTGCTCATCCAATGACGGACCCACCGTTGTAACTGCTATTTTCATTTTTTAGATACCTCTCCTGATAAAAGTATAAAGCTTAACGAGCTTTCGATGACAAAAAAACAAACCCAAAACAGAAAGCTAACATAAGTATCCCATCTTCAAAACGCAAGCTCGACACACATAAAAGCGCCGGCAACAGGTGTTATATCGGAAGCTCCCCGAAGACTTGCTTCGTGGAATCACCACACGTCAAAAATAATTCGCGATTGTACCTACCCGTTCTTCAGTTCAGATCCCGTGCCAGCGCTTTTTCTTTTTTTTTATTCCCCTTTGTTTTCTTCTTCCAACTCCTTAATACGCCTTTTAATACCTTCCAGGGAATCCTCTAAATACTCCGCCTGACCATTCAGCGCATTCAGTTCGTCTTCTCTTGAGAAACCTGCAGTATATTGAGTATTGGGAGCCGGTGAATAGGGCATATTGTAGGGCATACCTGCTCCGTAGGCCGGATAACCACCATGGGCAGCCCGCTGCCAGCCTGTCATACCTGTTGCATAAAACCAGTTACGACGGCCCCAGCCTCCGCCACGTCCAAAGCCACCTCCTCTTCCGAAACCCCCGCCAAAACCGGAATTCATATATCCCGGTGCGGGATAACCGGCGCAGATACCTGCTCCTCTTCCCGTCATCGGTCCCATTCCTGCGGGCCCTGTTCTATCTCCACCTGGCATGATACTTACCTCCTTGCACTTATAGTTTTTAAGCTCTCGGCTTCTATTATTACCACCTGTAATTTACCGGTTACGTCCTCCGCCTTGACCTCGGCCCTGTCCCATTCCACGGCCCTTTCCGGTCCGTCCAAAACCTAAACCTCGTCCAAGTCTCTGGAAAAATCCTTCATTATTAGTATTCTCATTAGTATTTTCATTGGTATTTT
>CAYSHT010000011.1:3294-18105 GCA_964430915.1 uncultured Syntrophaceae bacterium | reverse complement strand
GTATTTTCATTGGTATTTTGCGGCATTTCTTTCATTCCCGTTCCACCGGGGCCTAATCCGCGACCGGTTTTGGGTCCCTGTCCCTGCGGTCCGGTTCCATCTCCTCTTGGCATGATACTATCCTCCTCTCACCTATCTTATCTGCTAAAAATCAACCTGCTACCAACGACGGCCAAATCCGCGCCCACGGCCAAACCAGCCTCGTCCAAAACCTCTGCCAAATCCGGGACCACGGCCGAATCCATAGAAACGACCGAACCCCTGTGGGCTCCCAAAGTTACTATAATAGGTTGCCGGTCCGTAAGGAGCAACCGCCGATGGATAGGACGTTTCTGGAGCACCGTAATATGCAGTACCCCGGAAGCCTCTTGCCAAAACAGGATTCGCATATCCCGTCAGGGGCACGGCGCAGTAACCTGCTCCCCGTCCCGTCATCGGGCCATATCCCCCAGGACCTGTTCCATCTCCCCATGGCATTTAAATCACCTCCCTGTCATAGCGGTTAGAACTGTTTTTTATCTAACCATGTTACAATTCTTATTACATACAATACATACAATCAAAAAGCATGCCAGAACGTGACGATTCACTATAATTATAATACTTATTAATTTTATGCGGTTGCATTCAACTTTATTTACGAGCAACCCTTCGATAGTCGCTTTTATGCGACTATAGTTACACAATTAGTAGCATAATTGCAAACATTACACCCACGCCCCTTCGATGGTGGCCTCGTTTACCTCCTGCAATCTCCCTGCCTTCCACTCCGCAATCGCCTCTTCAACCGTCTCGACATTTTTACCCACGACAAAAATCTTTATCGAAGCGGCACTCAATGTCCTGAAGGCATTCGGGCCAACGTTCCCCGTCAGTATAACATCGACTCCCAGATTTGATATATTTTGCGCCGCCTGAATTCCAGCACCCTGAGCAGTGTTTACATTCTGCATATTTGAATGGTCTTCCACCGTATCATTTTCAGTATCAACCACAACGAACCACTTTGCCCTTCCGAAGCTCCTGTCTATCCTTCCGGTAATGTCTTTATCATATGATGTAACGGCAACCTTCATAACCACTCTCTCCTTCGTTTTCCCCATCCACCGCGTCGTCCGCGTCCTATTCCTCGCCTTCCGTACCCCATCCCTGCGGGATAGCATCCGGGAAGAGCAAATCTTTCATCCACGAGCCTGTTGTTCAGATAAGCATCGAGCACCTCATCAACCGTTCCCCGCAAGAAGGGTATCACCACAATTCCGGAAGCCAGAATCATCCGCTCCAAGGGTCCCGATACGGCCCCGCACAAGAGAACATTCACGCCGAGATCTCTCAGTTTGGCAACCTTTTCGATGATCGAACTTTCGCCAAACCCGTCGCTTGATCTTTCTCCTATACTACCGGAATCACATTCCACAATTATCAGACTATTCGAAAAATCCAGTACCGTCGATACATGATTATCCCAGACAGGTATGGCAATCTTCATAACACGCTCCTACCCCCTCATATCAAGAATTATGCCATCGATACTTTCTTTTAAAATAGTCCTATTTTCTATTTTATTACTAATAGTTAGATTTTCACACCGGGGAAACCGGTCCCATATATCTACGCATACTTGCAACTTCGAAACACAATATTGTTGCAATATTGCGACTTCTCGGGATGGTTTTTCCATTTCTCGATCACAGAGATCTTTTTACCCTCTGAGCATACGTTGACAAAAAGACGGCATTAGTGCAATACTGGCTTCCGTATTTGACATGACCCAATGATATTTGCGGGAGGCGATATGAGATATGTTCTCGCAGCACTGTCATGCCTCATCTTGATAGCAACCGTGGGATGCGGCGGACAACACAAAGCGGCGGAAGATGCCAAGTTTTATCGTACTTTCGCCAGCGACAAGCGGATCATGTCTACCATTCTGAAAAAATTTCTCGCCGACTATCTTGTCAAGGATCTCAACATAACACCTCGATGTTACAATGGACACGCCTATCTCGTCGGTGAATATGAGACCGAAAAGCAGAGAGAGCGGGCCGTGGAAATAGCGAAAGCTGTAGAGGGGGTAAAGACCCTTGAAACTTACCTCCTGCCGAAGAAAGAAGGCGACCCCTGTAAACCGGAAGAAAATCTTAGGATTACATCGGAAGTCAAGGCCAAAATAGCGGGTGACAGAAAAATCTGGTCAAAAAACCTGAGCATAGCGACGGCCCAGTGCAACGTCGTACTGATGGGTTTCGTAAGTGAAAGAAGCGAAATTCAGAGAGTTATTGAACACGCCAAAAAAGTAGAAGGCGTCCGCAGCGTACAATCATTTTTAAAATCATTAAAGTAGAATCGCCATTTAAGCAGAATGCCGCATATCCGGCATGTAAACATATATCAAATAAATGAGGAGGGAGTTATATGGCTAATCTAATCTTGGACGAAAGAGACCAGCACTTTTTACTTTACGAGATGCTGGAGGTGGAAAAACTTTGTGAACATCCTCTCTATGCAGATTTTTCCAAGGATATTTTCGACATGATTCTTACGGAGGCCCAGAAATTCGCCGTGGAGGAGGTCTTTCCGACGCTCGTCGAATCCGATCGAGAAGGCTGCAGACTCGAAGACGGTCAAGTATACGTCCCCAAGGTCTTTCATCGCGTCTACAAACTCTTCTGCGAGGGTGGGTGGGGCGCGATGAGTTTTCCGCCTGAAATGGGGGGACAGGGGCTTCCCATAGTAATGAGAACGGCGGGACAGGAATGGTTCATGCACAACTTCGCCCTGATATCCTACCCGGGACTCACTGAAGGGGCCGCCCATCTCATCGCCGTATTCGGAACGGATGAGCAGAGACAAAAATACATGGAAAAGATGATTACCGGTGAGTGGAGCGGGTCCATGGCACTGACCGAGCCCAATGCCGGAACCGATGTGGGAAACCTGAGCACAAAGGCCATCAGGCAGCCCGACGGCACCTTCAGGCTTCAGGGAACCAAGATATTTATCACCAGCGCAGACCAGGACCTGACGGAAAACATCATTCATCCTGTTCTCGCCCGTATCGAAGGCGATACTGCAGGCACAAAGGGGATCTCCATCTTTCTCGTCCCGAAATATCTCGTGAACGACGATGGTACGTTAGGAAAGAGAAATGATTACGAGATTGCCAGTATTGAGGAGAAGATGGGCATCCATGGAAGTTCCACCTGTCTCATCAACTTTGGTGACAATAATGAGTGCTACGCCGAGCTTCTCGGTGAGGAAAGCCAGGGAATGAAGGTCATGTTCCAGATGATGAACGAAGCCAGAATCGGTGTAGGAATGCAGGGACTGGGAAGCGGAGCGATCGCTTACCATCATGCACTCCAGTACGCCAAGGAGCGGCTCCAGGGTTCGTCCATCGAAAACTTCAAGAATCCTGAGGCACCGAAGGTTCCCATCATCAAGCACCCCGATGTGAGGCGAATGCTCCTCTGGATGAAATCCAGCGTGGATAGCATGAGGGCGCTCATATACTTTGCCTCATACTGTGTGGATAAATCGATGACCTCCGGGGACGAGGCAGAGAAGGAAAAGTGGGAGGGTTTTCTGGAGATACTGACCCCGATCTGCAAGGCCTATTCTACCGACATCGGTTTCAGGGTAACGGAGCAGGCGATTCAGGTTTACGGGGGATACGGTTACTGTGCCGAGTATCCTGTGGAGCAGTTCATGAGGGACGAGAAGATCGCCTCCGTCTACGAGGGTACCAACGGTATCCAGGCCCTTGATCTGGTGGGGAGAAAACTCGGCATGAAAAAGGGCGCCTATTTCATGAACCTCCTGGTAGAAATGGGAACCGCCATCGCGAAGTACAAAGACGTGGATGGATTGGGTGACCTCGCCGCCGATGTTCAGGATGCCGTCAACAAACTGGGAGAGACAGCCCTCTTCTTCGGAAAGTGCGGTAAAGAAGGAAAGTATCTGATTCCTGTGGGGAATGCCTATCCCTTCCTGATGATGATGGGGAAGGTGGTGTCCGGGTGGTTTCTGCTCTGGCAGGCCGGTATCGCGAAGGAGAAGCTTAATGCCCTCTGCGGTGAGAAAGGGATTGATGTTTCAGACAAGGCGAAGGTGTTTGAGTTTGTGAAAGACAACCGCGATGCCGCCTTTTATTCCGGAAAGCTTGCTTCTACCCGGTATTTCATCAAGAACGTCCTTCCCGAGGTTGATGCCGCGGTGAAGGCCATAAAGAGCGAGGACCTTTCCATTATGGACATCCCGGATGAGGGCTTCGCCTGATAATGAAGGACAGGGGGAAACAGATCGTTTTTAGGGCCACAGGTTGAACGGGGGAGCAAATTAATCAAGGACACTGAAGATCCCCGCAACAAGTTGCGGGGAATCTCCGACTGTTAAGGAAATAGAATTTATCGACGATTTGCCCAAGACGGCGGTAGGTAAAATTCTGCGGCGTGAACTGAAGGAACTGGACAGGAAAAAAAACGAGGGCTCGGCATAGAAAAACAAAGGGACTATGGCATTTATATACCGACTATGGTAGAGCATCCGCGACTTTACTATTCTAAAGCTTCAAGGAGCGGATAAGAGAAGAATGAAACAGAGAAACATGAAGGAATTCATCAGGCATCACTACAGACACTTCAATGCCGCTGCGCTTGTTGACGCGGCAGAGGGGTATTCAAAACTTCTGAAATCGGGAGGGCAGATGCTTGTTGCGCTCGCCGGTGCCATGAGCACGGCCGAGATTGGCCTTTCCCTCGCGGAGATGATTCGCCAGGATAAAGTCCACGCCATCAGCTGTACCGGCGCAAACCTTGAAGAGGATGTCTTTAACCTGGTGGCACATGACTACTATCTTCGCATACCGCACTACCGCGATCTGACTCCCAAAGAAGAAAACAAGCTTCTCAAACGGCACTTAAACAGGGTAACCGATACCTGTATTCCCGAAGAGGAGGCAATAAGGCGGATCGAAGGAGCCATCCTTGAAGAATGGGAAGAGGCCGACAAAAAAGGCAAGAGCTATCTTCCCCATGAATTCTTTTACCGGCTTCTCAAAAGCGAGAGGCTTGCACCCCACTATCAGATTGACCCGAAAGACAGCTGGCTTGTTGCCGCCTGCGAAAAAAATCTCCCTATTTTTGTCCCCGGCTGGGAAGATTCCACCCTGGGAAATATATACGCATCGCACTGCATCCGCGGCACCATAAAGAACGTCCATACGGTGCGCTCCGGAATCGAGTACATGATGAATCTCTCGGAATGGTATAAGACGGCATCAAAAGAACATCCGATCGGATTCTTCCAGATAGGCGGAGGCATTGCGGGGGATTTCACCATCTGCGTGGTCCCCATGTTGAGACAAGACCTGGAGATGAAGGATACCAGACTCTGGAGCTACTTCTGTCAGATCAGCGACTCGACAACGAGCTACGGTTCCTATTCGGGGGCCGTCCCGAACGAAAAGATCACCTGGGGAAAGCTGGGAATTGACACGCCCCGATTCATCATCGAATCGGACGCCACCATCGTAGCACCCCTCATCTTTGCCTATGTAATGGAAGAGGGCGAATAAAGGGCGAAGTTTCCCCCTCTTCATTCACCGGGGCAATAATCGGAAAGGCTCAAAAAGAAGAAATCGCCTTTACGATTCGATATCACGTTTCATCTCTTCGAACTGCTCTTTCGAGATATCTCCCCTGGCGTAGCGTTTCTTGAGGATTTCGAGGGGTGTTTCGAGCAGCGGCGGTTCCATGTCTTTCTTTTTTGTCTCCCGAATCAACAAATAGGCAGCCAGAATAATCACAGTAATTATTAAAAGCCACATAATCCACATCCCCCCATATCCGTATCCCATCATATGCCCCCCACCCCGGTAATAGGGGTCGTGCATACATGAAGCAACACCGACGAGGCATATGATGAGCAACCCTGTGAAAAGTTTTCTCATGACCGTCTCCCTCTCATTCGGATAAACGAAAAGAAACAAAGCTCACGCTCAACATGAAGACATTATAAGCTTCTTTTATCAATGGTGCATCTTTTTATTTTTTTGATGATTATTGGTAGGTTGAGTTTTTCGGATAGTAATCGAGACCCATCTATTGAAGCTCCCCGCCGCATAAAACGGGGAATGCGCACGCTGTTCAGTTCATCTTCGTAAAAAAAAACCGGATAACAGATAGATAAAAAAAGGCTTTTCCCGATTTATTTTACGAGAGGCGGGCGTACCACAAGTCTCTGACCGGGATAAATTTTCTGTTTCGCGCTTATGTTATTGAGTGCACATAATTGCTTAACGGTGAGGTCATGCTTTTGTGCAATAGCAGTCAGACTTTCACCACGACGCACCTCATAATATTGTTCCTGAGTTATCGTGGTTACATTTTCAGAAAGGGCATTAATCTTATCCTCGATAGCATCTATTCTCAAGGCGATTAGATCAAACTGACGCATAATAAGTTCTTTCGAATCCTTATTTTTAAGGAAATTAAGTTTTACTTCCAGATCATCCATTCTTTCGGAGAGCTTGCTGAACTGACTCGAAAAGGCCTTCTCGGCACCTTCCTTATCCGCCGCATCCTGCTCTAATTTTTCGTTGATCTGGCTCAGCTGATACTGGATGATAATCGTATCATCCTTCGATATGAAGTTATTCCTTACATAGCCCGGCAGAAAATAGACAAGCGCCGCAATAGATAAAAGGAGAACACCCCCGATAAGGATCGTCCTCAGTCCGGGAAACCAGGAATATTTTTTCTGATGTGGCGGCATTTTTACTGCGGTAAACGCTTCCGATTCAGCGTCGGGGCCTTCTTCGATATTAAACAGATCTACCTCAATATCCCTGTCTCTCATGCTGTCTTTATTATTTGTATCCATGGTTCTTCCTATCTCATGTCAATTAATAAGATTATACGCCATATTTAATTTTTCACAACCGATAAAGCCCTTTGTTTTCAGCCACTTTATTACTGCGTCGAGATCTCTAATATCCCCTGCTGTTCTGATTGAGCTAATCGGATTTAAACCGGTTTCATGATACCTGACAGAATCGAATGTTTGCTGGAACACGTTTAGGAAAACAATGCAGTTGGAAAAGAAAACTTCGGTGGCCTGGCGATCACTGAATTGTGACCCATGGCTTTGCGTCCTACCCTCGCGGATAGTTTGCCTTTATCGGTTTTTAAAGAACGCCTCAGGATTTTTATCGTCTAACTATCCTACAACAAAGAGCTTATGTGTGGCTTATGAAAACTATAACACTTCTACTATGAAATGCGACACAGAAAATGCGTTGCTTCCTGAAACCGAGAAAATCAAGCGTGATTGATTCGTTGTATATTTATTTGTGTAATCAACGACTGAACTAATCGGCGGCGTTAGCCGTCCGGTTGAGTGATTTGTTATGCTTGACCTTCAGGGCGCTGCGATAAAAAGACCCAAGCAAAGAACAACATAAACGCTAAATCGTTTAGGCCATAGATACTGTAAAAAACCCCGGTGAGAATGTCTGTGGAATAGAGTGGCGCAAGACTATTTTTCGAAAGCCACATAACCCAAACCACAAAATAGACGAGTTTCTCCACAGCAAAAGCGCCTACCAGCCACTTAATATGTGAGCTGATGGCCGCAGCACCGAGATAGGCGAGACCCCACACGATAATCATGAGTAGCCCAAAGTTCGACATTACAACGGGATCGGCGTTGTTGATATAGACATTGGTGAAGGCCCGCGAAAACACAAGAACACCGCCTATATTGATAAGCGCGGCCGCAATAAGTCCATTCTTTATCAATTTTCTATTCATACTTTCCCTCCCTGGCTGTGCAATGTGCATAACAGTAAATAGACAGTTTCTGTATAAAAACGAAACACGGTTAGTAGAACTGTATAAGACGCCTGCAATATCACAATAAATAGTCGATAACTTCTTAAGTATATTGCACAATATTAAATTACCATTATTTATGAGGGGGTGTTATAAAGAAACTGTATAACACCCTAATTATACTCACACGACTCTCTGAAAAACAAAACCCTGTCTCTCATTACCAAAAACAGGGTCCTCATAGTCATACCTAAACTTCCTTGTCAGATTCAGGTCAGATGAATATAAAATTGCAAGAGAACTAACGCCCAAACTGGAAGAAGAATACTCTCCATGTAAACACCCGTCAAGGGTATTATTATATTGCGAAAAATATCCTTGCTGAGCCTTGCTTTTTTCGCTGAAGGACATTGAAGATTTGTATTGGCAATGGTGGCTTTTTGCTTCCAATCGATTACAAAGATTTGCAGGCGTAGTTGATTATCTGCTTCTTCCCAAATACGTTAGATCTGACTTTACCACAGGCATACAGAAGAGGCTTTTTCGAATTTTGTCTAAAAATACCACGTGACGAATTAAGTGGTCGAAAGGCGGTTCACACTCCCCGGAATGTTGGACGCTTGGGTACATGCCCACCATGATCATCGGCACCCCATACCATAACCATACGGTGTGGCTTTTATTTCATTGACCTACAAGGCCGTTTCTCTTATACTTTCTTCACGCAACAGGAAATACTTATCAGAAAATCGAATTTCGTACCACAGAGGTACGACTATTCCTTACGTTGAGAGGTACAGAACCGGAACCTGTATGGTTATCGGGGTCAGTCCTTTCCGAAACTATACGATTCCCAAAAGAGTGGTAGGATAAAACTGTAGTCGGAAAATGGATACGTGTACCTGTGTGACACATACAGTAGTCTTTCGTCTGCAAAAAATGGAGGGGATTGATCATGGAGCAAAAAGAATATGATCTCATTGTAGTAGGTGCAGGAAGTGGCGGTTGCGCGACCGCGAAGGTGGCGGCGGAAAAGGGCCTAAGGGTGTTGCTGATCGACAAACGCAAAAAGGAGGATATTGGCAATAAGCTCACCTTCGACACGATGCCGGCATACACCTTTGACCTGCTGGGAATTCCTGTTCCCGAGGGAGATGAACTGGATATTGTAATGCGAAAGCTGAAGGTTTTCTCTCCCAATAAAAAATACCATTTTGAGGCGGATCTCGATGGATATCTCACACACAGACACCTTCTGGGCCAGCGACTTCTGAAGTATGCCATGGATGCGGGAAGTGAGCTTTTGGCAGAAACCGAGGTGGTCGAACCCATTATTGAGGATGATTTCATCGTCGGGGTGACGTGCAAATTGGCAGAGGATACAACTGAGCAGTTTCGTGCAAAAGTAGTCTGCGACGCGAGTGGGTTTCATGCCGTGGTACGCGAAAAACTTTCCCATGATGTGTACCACAACGAAAAAATAACCGCTGAAGATACGGTGATTTGTTACAGAGAGGTCAGGGACCTGTTGGGTAGTTCCGACTACATACCACCGCATGATTATCCCGGATGGTATTGTTACCTCCAGCACCGCGGCTATTTTTGGGTTGTGCCTGAAGATAAGGGCAAGGCAAATATCGGCTGCGGTATTCCCCTCTTTGCGGATCACCCGAATCCCGAAAAAGTCACGATTGAATTTTGCGAGTCACACCCGGAGAAAATAGGGAAAGACATATACGCAAAAGGGACGGGGCCAACTCCGAATCTCCCCATGAGAGCCTGCCAGCCTGAACTCGTTGGAAACGGCTTTATGCTTGTGGGAGACTCCGGTTATCAGGTCTCGACAAATTCCGGGTTCGGTGTCCCGGGATCGATTTTTGCCGGTAAGATTGCGGCAGAGGTGGCAGCCAAAGCGATCAAAAAGGGAAACGTCAGCCGTAAAGGCCTCTGGGAATACAACGTATTATATAAACGGGGACTCGGCTCTGTGCGACCCTTTGCGGATGCCATTCGACTGCTTGTGCAGAATATGTCGCATGAAGACCTCGACCTGATGATCAAAACCGGATTGATGGGGTCGAAAGAGTTCGGTGCTCTCTGGTCTGACACCACATTCGATTACAGTATTTCCGAGAGGGTCAACAAATTAATCGGAAGCATACCGCACTTCGGACTTTTCATGAAAGTGTCCCTCGTGTTCTTTACGGCCGTAAAACTCGAGAAAATATACAAAGAGTTTCCGGAAGATATAGACAAGTTCAATTCGTGGATGGACAAACGAAACAGGCTCTATGGACGACTATTCAAGATCTTAGGGATAAAACGGGCCATGGCGGCGTAGCGTTTATTGTAAAGATCAGGTCTCACAGGACACCTTGAGAAACAATAGCCTATAAGGGGGGTTCAGGCATAAATGAGTATCGATCCCGAAATAATATACAGGAAATCGGACACCGTGGTTGAGCGGGAAATTGCCGGCGAATTCATGATTATCCCGGGGGGAGCAGAGGTCACAGGTGATGAAGAGAACCTCATTACCCTCAATAGTACCGCAAGGGCTATTTGGGACAAACTTGATGGTCAAAAGCGCCTAGGAAAAATAGTCGAGGAATTAGCATCTGAATTCGAAACCGCTCCGGGAAAGATAAAAAATGATGTATCTGAACTGATGACAGCGCTTCTGAAAAGAAATCTTATCGGTACAGCATAACGATAGACCAGCAGCACATTATATACCGATAGAATTACTCACACTATCCTGCAGAGGTTGAGATGGCTGGCAATGAGATGGTGACATCCATTCCACTTCCCGAATTTTATCTGTGGAACAAACTAAGGGAGCAGAAAGCTCCCCTTTCCTTTGAAATTGAAATCACCGCCCGCTGCAACAACAGCTGTTCCCATTGCTGTATCAATCTCCCCGCCAATGACAGATTGGCACAAGAGAAGGAATTATCTTTTCAGGAAATAAAAGAAATCGCCAATCAGGCCGTTGAAATGGGGTCACTCTGGTGCCTCATAACCGGTGGAGAACCGCTTCTGAGAGAGGATTTCTGCGACATCTATCTTTATCTCAGACAAAAAGGACTGTTGGTTTCGGTCTTTACAAATGCCACTCTCATATCAGAAAAGCACATCAGTCTTTTCAAGAAATATCCTCCACGGGACATAGAAGTTTCGGTGTATGGTGTAACTCAAGAGACATACGAGAGAGTGACGAGAAGTCCCGGATCCTTTGAAAAATTTTTCCGGGGGCTTAGTCGCCTTCTCGAAAACAACATACATGTTCGTCTCAAGGCAATGGCTCTCCATTCCAATTTTGAAGAGTTTCCGGAAATTGCGAGTTTCTGCAGAAACATCACGAAAGACTATTTCCGGTTTGATCCTTTCTTACATCTGCGATTCGACGGTGACCGGACAAGAAACGATGAGATTAAAACCGAGCGGCTTGCACCGGAAGACATAATCGCCTTGGAGCGGTCCGATGTAGACAGATTTAAGGCCTTGAAAGCCATTACCCCTAAGCTAACCACTAATGGAACATTCATGACCAACCGTAACCGTCTGTTTGGATGCGGGGCGGGAAAAGAGAGTTTCAGTGTAAGCTGTGATGGCATCTTTCGACTCTGCTCCCCCTTATGGCATCCTGATTATATCTATGATTTAAGGAGAGGAACCCTTGGTGAAGCATGGTGGGATTTCGTGCCGTGGGTACGGGAAAGGAAATCCCAAAAAAGAGCGTTCGTGGAAAAGTGTGGGAGTTGTCCCCTTATAAATCTTTGTATGTGGTGCCCCGCGCATGCCCATCTTGAATCCGGAGAGTTGGATTCACATATCCAGTACTTCTGCAACATTGCGAAGGCAAGGGCAGCTGCCCTCATGAATGAGCAATTTTATTGGGAGGGAACTAATGAAGAAAGCATGGGAAAAGCCCAAGATGGTTCTTCTGGCAAGAGGCAAGCCGGGGGAAGTTATTGTTGGAGCCTGTAAGACTCTTCCGGAAAGTAATAAATCTGATGTGAAACAGTTTAAATGTTTCAGTGAAAAGTCGCTTGGCTGCCAGGATTGTGCAAAATGCGGCAGTTTCTGAACCATACCAATAGCTCTGAACTTCAGATGGTATTTAAGACAAACGATTCTATTGATTCGCCGGCGTACTAACAAAAATGCTTATTAATACTCTATACCCGTCCTGTCCTTGATCCCGGCGGCATAGTGATGCTTGATTTCTTTTACTTCGCTCACCATGTCGGCAAGCTCGCCATCGCTGTAGGCGGCTTTTTCCATTTCAAGAAAGGCCTCATAGACGTGGGATTTTTTCTTTACCAGCGTTGCATGGGCCTTTTTCCTCAAAAGAGACAGCTCTCTCAGCTTCTCTTTTTTCATATTTCTCCCTCACTCAACAAGCATCGCTGCCCTCTTAACACATCTGCCGAAGTCTTTGGGCCCCCATCGATCTCTTTCTTGATTTTTTCCATATCCAGATTCCGAATCCACCATGGAAGGTTAATCCATATTGTATGATATCCGAATCCGCCCTCTTTCATTTCTTCGATAGCCTCCTCTTTTGTCCAGCCCTGAATAACAATCCGGTACAATGCGCTCGCAGTTCCCGTTCGGTCTGCTCCGTGCTGGCAATAAATAAGGACCGGTGTCCTCTCCGGATTCGTCACGATTTGAAGGAATCGAACGACTGCTTCCGTTTTCGGGTACCACGGGTGCATGGGAAAATGTTCATATCCAACATCTGTAGTTCCGATTTCATCCTGATCAGAATGAAATGACCGGAAACTGACAATGGTCTTTATGCCGAACTCCCTGAGATTTTTCATCCCTTCTGCCGTTGGCTGGGCGCTTCGATAGAGATCGTCACTCACTTTATGGAAGTTAGGAACGCCTTGCATCTCCATGGGCTCGGCCCATGTACCGGGTCGATCTGTTGCGGATAGTGCACCTGCAGTCACTAAAGATACAACAGGAAGGCATATGAGCGTAAGAACGTATGGTTTCATGTCAAACGTATATCAGATACCCGGGTAAAATGAGACCTTTTTTACAAATTCTTTTCGGGGATATTTAATTTAGCGGAAAAGTTGATGCGAGGCTTCCTTCCTGAAATAAATGAGGATTGAAAGTAATGATCTGTTATGGATTGTAGGTGGCAATCATTAACAGGAGTCAAAAAAGACCCATTATGTAAACTTAATTTTGACTTCCTTGGATTCCGTCCTCTATTTTTTTTTGCTTAAAAAAATATTCATTGTTTGTTCCATACATTCCTGAATACCATCTGGACCAATGGCTACCATAATATCTTCCCTAATATCTGGGTGGCAGAATATCCTTCCTTTTGCCGCAATATTCATAAGATTGAAATGAATTTCATTCCACACTTCAGATATTCTCTCGACGTTATTAAATCTTTCTGAATAGTTTTTTCTCAATCTTTGTGGTTCAGAAATCACTCTTAATTTTTTTTCCGTTCCGTAACGTGGGTCAGGACAGTCACAAAGTATCATATTGGGTTCCTTTAACATTTCAGCAACGCGATTTGTATGGTCTTTGCTTAGAATATAGGTTTCTCTTGAATATCCAGTATTATTTATAAAATTATTATAGTTCAAGAGTATTCTTCCTTGTAAAAGTTCCTGAAAATTATGATCTTTATAATGCCTTCTAAATTTTTCAAGAAAGGTAACCTTTCCCACTTCTCCTTTTTTGTAATCCGCATGAATTGTAAGTATCCTTTTATAATACTTTCTATTTACAATCATATCTATTAACCTATTCCCCTCTTCCTTCGTCCATTTACGCAAGAATTCTAATACACTATATTCGTTTATTTTATTCTTTAGTTCACCTTTGGCACCGATAAATTTATCGAATTCTGTATTAAAATTTTTATTTTTAAATTTGTTTCTATCTATTGTTTCCATAGTCTCTCTCAACATTACCTTTATTGATCTTGAAGTGTGGTGCCAATATAGTGATTGATACAATAAATATCTCGCAAAAGTTAGCGATTCTGCCGCGGATTGACCCTTCTCATAAATACCCAATGACAAACTTCTCCCTCTGTAACCGGTCGAAAAAATAATAACGGTCAAATTACTTATCAGCCGATCAAAATCAACAAACTCTCCATATCTCAAATAACAATTTTGACTATCTCGCAACAAATAATCTAGCTTATCTACATCTATCGGGCCATCAATAATTGATGATATTATTTTATATTTTAAATCCTCCTTATCAAAGAAATCACTTTGATCAATTTCAATTTTTAAGAGTTTAACAATATCATTAATCTTTACGCCCCACCCGTAGTTTTCATCCTCTATTGTTTCCTTTAGAGTTCTTCCTGCTTTATCCTTGGCCGGGCTTTCCAAAAAATTTGAATTATACTTCTCATGAGCGAGATCAGGGTTGAATTCACCCAAATCATGAGCAAGCGGGTAATGTCCAATATCATGCAATAAGCTTGCTAATAAGATGCACTTAATATCCTTTTCATCCATCAATTGTCGGAATAGGGGATTATATGTATCATTGTATAATGCTTGAACATATAAAACAGCGTTACGAAAGGTACCAATAGAATGCTCCAATCGTGTATGCGTTGCCGTTGGATATATGGTATTGATGAAAGCTAACTGGCGAGCATCATTTAATCTCTCAAAGACAGGGTGCTCTATTATTGCCCTAACTCTTTCGCTAAAGGGAGCACAAATACCTTGTGAACTTTTAACAACTTTAGGATAAAACATGTTTAATTCTGGAACTAATTTATTGAAATGTTCGCGTGTAATTAATTTGCTAAAATCTTTAATAATATCGTCAAAACAGGCGTACTTTATTTGGTTATAGTCCTGAATATCATTTAACTCCTGCCAAATTTCCTTAAAAACAGTTGATTCTATACCAGCGTGGATCTGATTTGCAGCTATTCGTTTTGTTTCATCAATAGATAAATTTTTTC
>CAYSHT010000011.1:0-3284 GCA_964430915.1 uncultured Syntrophaceae bacterium | reverse complement strand
TCCATCTAACATTCGACAAGCTGCCAAATGAAGGTATCCGAAGGTATAGTCATATGGAACTACATCATTAAATTTTTGATCTATTAAATATAAAATTTCCAATAGTGATTTTCCAAAAGCATAAATATCAAAAGAATACTTGAAATCTCTTGGTCTTAATTTTTTCCTAACCCTGTTCTTGCTTGATTGATCCGAATAATCTTCCCTCAAATCAGGGTGGGCATACGGCTTCGTAAACCCGACCACAATTTCACTATCGCTATCCGATTTTCTTTTTGCAAACCCAAGATCAGTCAGGATAGGTTTATGATTCTTATCGACTAAAATATTGCTCGGTTTTATATCGAAGTGAATAACTTCATTCTTATGTAGAAATTTTAAAGCATTAGCAATCTGGCAAAATTTATCCAAAACCCAATATGTGATATTTTCAAGTTCACCACTGTGTTTGGTATTATCCAAAAGATGAGATATTGTACTCTTCAAATCACTAGCGTCTTCTATATAACTCATAACAAAATATGGATAATTAGAACCATCAACAGACACTTCACCAAGCGTATGGATGCTAATAATGTTTTCATGTCTTAACTTGGTTAAATATTCAATTTCATTCTTAACAGAGTCAATTAATTTTTCATGAATAGGACGGGGTATTTTAAGCGCTCTATATGCGTCCAACCGCAGGTCCCTTATACAAAAAACTACCCCTGATCCACCTAAACCTATTGGTTCCACAAGTTCATAAATATCTTTCAGAACAGCTTCTATCTTTCCTAAAATATTTTCTATTATCGGTTGCTCAGTTTCATAATGATCACCCTTGCTTTCTTTTTCGTATATTTCCCTTAATTTATTGTAAAATGTTTCCCCTTGTTTTTCTTGCATGCTTACAATCTCCTTTAGTTAATTTTCAAAAACATATCGGACATTATTATAAGAGCGTTTTTAAACCTTGTAATCTTTTCTACAGAAATTGTTGACCTCCGTCCCTGTTTCAAACGAATTGTTGTTTCTAGTTATCCTGTAAAAATTCCCCGACCAAATTCACGAAAACAAGAGCATTATTCCCGGATTTGTGAATTAAAAAATTAAATGTATTAATCTTTATTTACAATTAATGGACGCGTTCGATTACTAAGTGATTCCTGAAACAAGAAAAAGCTAAATTAAATTGTTTGTTATGGACTATAACTGGCAATCAGTAACAAGAGTCAAGAGTAGACTTGACCCTATATGCAAATTTATATGTTTTTTAAATGTTAATGGTCAGATCTGATTCCAATCTAACATTTATTGATTTAACTTATAATCTAACATCAATCAAGAGAGGGATTACTGTCGTTGTTGTATCTTCTGTCCTAATAAGCAGGCACATGATGTCACCTATCCCTGGAGCTCCAAGTTCATCATAATTTATCTTAGATATCTCAATGGAGATCACACCCGCACCAGGCTTAATTGGATTTCTAGCTATTTTTTCATAAATTTCTTGTTTGGTCTTATCTAACATAGATAGCTGGGGAAAAGATAATGGTACATCACGAATAATTTCTATTAAATTAGTAATGAAAACAGCCCAAACTTCATTATCAGAAACTAAAGTATCATCAACGCCAATATGGCTAAAAAATGATTTCAGTTCTTTTCGTAGAGCTGGATAACCTATTGCTTGGGAGATTTTAGTTTGTGTTTCACTCGTGTTAGAGTTCTTAACGCTGACAAGTGCATCATTGATTTCTGCCAGTATTCTAAGGCCAGTGTTTGACTTAGTAATTTTAGTATGGGCTACCCAATTGCAAAAAAGCCTTATAATTAGATATGGATTCTGATTGAATTGTCGCATTTTGTCTAACAACTTTCTAACCAAAATCATCAGAGAGCGCACATCTACTTCTTCTATGTTTTTATTTTTTGCAATGGTACTCCTAATTTTTGTGATTAAATCATCTTCCATAACGTTTTGAATAAAACTGCCTAAGATACAATCTTAAATTGAACTGTTATTTTTTCATGTATTCATTAAGTTTTAGATTCCATACATATTTAAGCTTTAATTCAGAAATTGAGTGCAAGTGGATTAAGTGAGAAGTTGTATCCTTTGGCTACAACATGCTCTTGTTATGATGGAATATGAGATTTCTTAGCATTCATTTGTCGCTGCCACTGCCTAACGCGAAATTTGACTGCCTGTATATTATCTCCGCTAAGAGGATTCATGTGGCAAACAACACAGCGTGATTGATATACTTCATTAACAAGTTGGTTAAACCATATCAGATTCAGGCCAGATTAATATAAAAATGCTAGAGAAATAAGGCTCAAACGGGAAGAAGAATACTCCCAATGAAAGTATTCGTCAAGGATATTATTATATTGCATAAAATATACCTACTGGGCCTCGATTTTTTCGCTGATTGTTATTGAAGATTTATATCGTTAATGTCGACTTTTTATCGCTATTGGATTCCAAAGATTAGCAGGCGTAGCTGATTATCTGCTACTTCCTGAAAGCGTTAGATGTGCTTTTAATGAAAGCATGCAAGACTTCAACCGGCAATGATCACATTTAGGCACAGCATGAACTGTCAAGTATAAAGATTTTACCCCATCCCCCCAAAGGCGCGGTTATCGCTATTTACCTCAGATTACCCATATTTTTCTTGATGAAACTTGATAGCAATGATAGTTTCTAACAGTATAAGAATATGCTCATTGTAGATTACAACTACGCTAAAATATTACCCTGATTCTTAAAAGTTGAAAAATGCACAATAGACAACTGAAATATGTATCTGATTCTTTGCAGGGAGATAGCCGTAAAACTAACAAGGACGGCTTACTTTTAATATCTTCTGAAAATTATTATATTTTTGGTGTTCTAGATGGAGTAAGTTCAGCTGCTGGGGCCGAGCAAGCTGTAGGCTATGCAATTAAATATCTAACGAAAAACCATAATAGCTTTTTAAAAGAAGGCACCTTCGATTTAGCTGGAATGTTGCACGAGTTAAATCGCGCATTGAGTTCTACTAAGATTGAAGATCCTTTTTCCACATGCAGTTTAGTTTATATTCCACGCGACTATTTTCAAAAAATTAAGATCGTGAGTTTGGGAGACTCAAGAGTCTATTCTGTCTCAAAGCAATATTTGTTGCAGTTAACTGTCGACCATAATGATCCTATAAGAACTAACATTTTAACAAAATATTTAGGATCAAAAGATCTAACGCTAAAAGACTTTGCGGAAATCGAGTATTCAGAGAATGAGCAAAGTCTTTTAATTT
>CAYSHT010000010.1:0-30589 GCA_964430915.1 uncultured Syntrophaceae bacterium | reverse complement strand
ATTCGCTCGCTAACCTCGCCGCAAGCAGCGGGGAATGCGCTCGCTGTTCAATTCAATGTAGAGAGGTGGGTATAGTATGAAGGCTGCTATATATGACAGTGAAAAGAAGCTTGTAGTTCAAGATGTTCCCATGCCCGAGTTGAGCGAAAATGAGGTCCTGGTGAAGGTGGCAAATACCGGTTTCTGCGGATCGGATCATTCACTGATTGAGAGCGGTGGTCTTGCAAACGGCACCATAATTGGGCACGAGGTAAGTGGTACAGTGGCAGATATGGGTCGAAAAGTGGATGGCCCGTCGGTGGGTAAAAGAGTGATGATACGTCCCACCTATTGCGGAGCTTGCAGGGAATGCAGACTGGGCAAACCATATCTCTGCCAGGTAGATAGAAGAACGATAGGGCTCGGTGATTTTCAAGGTGGGTTTGCCGAATATCTTAAAGTGGACCCGCGAATGCTGATTCCGATTCCCGAAGGGGTTGATTCACAAAACGCAGCACTGGCAGAGGCCTTTGCGGCGTCGCTGCATGGAATAGAATGCTCCGGTAAAAAGGAGGGATCAGCCCTCGTAATCGGTGGAGGATCAATAGGGCTCGCATTGGTGCGGCTTTTGAAGATCATCGGCTTTGGCCCAATTGCCCTTTCGGAACCGGTGGAAAAAAAGAGAGCGATTGCAAGCCACTATGGTGCAGATCTGATTATCGATCCCTTTCAGGAAAATCTGATAATGCGCACTATGGATGAGATGGGAGGAAAGGGTTTCGATTCCGTCTTTGAATGCTCCGGTGCGGGTGAATCCGTTCAGGCTGCCATAAATACTGCGGCAGTTGGCGGTACCGTCTGTGTCGTCAGTATAATCATGAAAAATATCGAGATCATTCCGCTGACGCTAAACTTTAAGGAGATCTGGCTCACAGGGTCCTATTCAAATACACATGAGGAAAACATACAGTGTCTCCAGTGGATGAAAGAGGGGAAAATCGACGGGCGGACGCTGATTTCCGATTATATCGGCCTCGACGACCTGCCGCGAGTCTATGAAGAGCGCATTGATACGGGCGAGGCAGTCAAGGTAATAATCGGAATCGGTGAAGAGTTTTAGTGAAACTACCCGCCCACAGGGCGGGGCTTCCCGGCAAGGAAATCGAAGATTCATGAGCCGAAGGCGAATAATATATTCCTTTTTAATTGCGCCCCTTGACCCCGCCTACAAGGCGGGGCTTGCGGGTGCGCCCCCGGTCGATGGCAGTAATTACGAAAACAAAAAAAGGAATAACACTTCGATGGTTGATTCGAGAAACGTGGTCATGATAAAGACCTTCGTCAAGGCAGAGAGGACAGCGTGGGATTAAAAGAACGAAGAAGCCGGGAAAAAGAGCTCAGAAGAAAACAGATACTCGATGCGGCGCGGGCCTTGCTACTCAAAAAGGGAATCTCCTCGACATCGATGAATAAGATTGCTCGAGATGCAGAGCTCAGCGTCGGCACACTCTATATTTATTTTAAGAACAAGGAAGACCTCTATGCAGAGCTTCAGGAAGAGGGGTTGAATCTTCTTTACGATAAAGTAAAGGAGGCAAAAGAAAGGCGGAAGGGCCCGCAGGATAAATTAAGGAACATTGCAATTGCCTACCTTGATTTCAGCGAGGAGAACAGGAACTATTTCGATATAATAAATTATTTTCTTTCATCGCCCGAAATAATATTTCCTCCGCACCTGAAATCGAGAATAGACCTTCAGGGCAACAGGGTCCTCTCCCTCATCGAGGAGGTTCTGGGGGATATGGATTCGGCACGGGGGATCAGTGAAGGGGACGTAAAAAGATATGCCATCATATTATGGTCGAGTCTTCACGGGATGCTGCAGCTGAGAAAACTGAAAAATACCATACTTAAAGATCAGAGTTTCAGGGAGTTGTATATCACAAGTGCAATGTTGACCATCAGTTCCATAACAGCGAAAACGGGAAATGATGTCCTCTGACAAGGAAGGATATATCTAATCATTTATCTCCAGAAGATTGTACCAGTCAAAGGTTGGAAAGGTAGTGCTCAGGGGATGATCATCATTCACGGTGTTGTAGCTAATATTCGGAAAGATTGACGTTGCTATTTTTTTAACGGGTTCTAAGGGAACAACGTCATCCTGACTCCCATGATATGTGATAACCGGGATGTCTATTTTCTTTGAGAGGTACGGTTCGAATTCATCGAGGTCCAGTGCCGGCGCCAGGAGAATAATCTTTTTCACTTTCCCTTCATTCTCGCAGGCATAGATGGCAGCCATTAATCCTCCGTAACTCGAGCCGACCAGTATCAACTCCTTCTTGTCGGCGAGAATCTCGTTGAGCTTTATCATTCTCTCCTCAAGCGTTCCCACGTAATCTTCGACGATCATTCCGTCGTACCGCTTACTGAAGTAGGTCCCCTTGGTTCCGCCACTGCTGCTTTCCAGCCCGTGAATGAATACTCGTGTTATGCCCATCAACCTTCCTTTCCCTGCCGAATTTGATCAATTCATACTATTCATGAAGTATTTTTGCAAGGGTTCCAAAATGATTGATTAGAATATATGTCCTGTGGTAGTAGTGCCGTGGAAAGAGAGGAGTAATCATGGCAAAGATAATTCCCTTCAGGGCTGTAAGGCCCTTAAAAAAATATGTAAAGAAAATGGCTTCATATCCTTACGACGTTGTTGATTCCCGTGAGGCGAGAAAGCTGGCACGCAAGAACAAGAGGAGCTTTCTCCACGTCGTAAAAGCAGAGATAGATTTGCCTGAAGATATAGATAGTTATGACGACAGGGTTTACGAGACGGCAAGGAAAAATCTGTTTAATTATTTAAAGGAAGGGTCCCTCTTTCAGGAAACAAAAGAATGTTTTTATGTATACCGTCAGAAAATGGGAGATCATGAACAGAATGGAATCGTGGCATGCATCGATACATTAGATTATATCGCGGGATACGTAAAAAAGCATGAATTGACGAGAACAGATAAAGAGGCTGACAGAACGAAGCATATCGACGTTCTGAACGCTCAGACGGGACCGGTTTTTCTTACATACAGGGCATTAGAAACCGTTGACAGTATTGTCGAGAGTATCGTTCGGAAAAAACCGGATTATGATTTTGTCGCCGACGATGGAATCGCCCATACAGCCTGGATAGTGGATGATGAAGAAATTATATCGGACCTCCGGGTGGCCTTTCTAAAAAGGGGAGCTTTGTATATAGCGGACGGTCATCACCGGGCCGCTTCCGCCGTTGCCGTTGCGAGAATGCGTAGACGGGAAAATCCCGATCATAACGGTGAAGAGGAATACAATCGTATGATGGCCGTCATCTTTCCCCACAACCAGCTTAAAATCATGGACTATAACAGGCTTGTCAGGGATCTTAACGGGATGACGGAAGAGGAATTTCTGAAGGGAGTTTCGGAGAACTTCGTTGTGACTCCTGGCTATAAGAAAAAGGCTCCCCAAAAGCTCCACGAATTTGGCATGTATCTCGGTAAAACCTGGTACAGGCTTAGGGCCAGAGATGAAAGCTATGATGAGAGTGATGTCGTGAGAGCACTGGATGTGTCCATTCTTCAGAATCATGTGCTGACGCCTCTTCTTGGTATTGGGGATGTGAGAACCGATGAGAGAATTGCCTTTGTCGGAGGCATCTGGGGAATGAAGCGGCTGGAGGAATCAGTTGATTCCGGAGAATTCGCCGTGGCCTTTTCTGTCTATCCCACCGCCATGGATCAATTAATGGCGGTCTCCAATGCAGGGAAGATAATGCCTCCCAAATCCACCTGGTTTGAGCCGAAGCTTCGAAGCGGGCTCTTTGTCCATCTCCTCGATTAGGTATCCAAGGGGCCTGCCTCAGCGGCCTTTTGCTGCTCGAGTATTCTAAATTCCCTTTGTGTCCAGCTGAGAATAATGAAAAAGACCAGGACATTTGCTATCGGCTGGGCCATCCATACACCGTTTAATCCGAAGAAGGATGGCAAAATATAGATGAGCGGGACAAGAAAGACAAGCTGGCGGGTCAAAAGAAGCGTCATGGAAGTCATTCCCTTTCCTATCCCATTGAAGAGGTTGATCCATACTATATTGGGACCCACGAGGAACTGGGTCAAAACGTATATACGGAATGCCGGAATAGCAATCGACAGGAGTTCTGGGTCTTTCGTAAATATGGAAAGAAGCGGATAGGTGAACACCTCTATGAGGAGACAGCTTATACCGCCTAAAATTGCCGAGAATCGAGACGAGACTCGGATGATCTCTTTCAATCTCTCATAATTTCGTGCCCCGTAGTTAAAGCCCACCATTGGCATCACCCCATGCCCGATGCCGAAAAGCACCATCATAAGGATGCCGTTTATTCGAAACCCGAGTCCCAGTGTCGCGATCGCAAGCGAACTGTAATTTCCGAGTACCTGATTATAGATGGTAAGGACGAGGCTCATTGCTAAGTGAATGATAAAGGTAGGAACACCGACCTTATATATCGAGTAAATGGTAGAGAAATGGGGAATCAAATGGGAAGGCTTCAGTTTGTATTTGGAGTGAGAAAAAAGGAGGAAGTAGATCGAGAGGAAGATTACTACAAACTGCGATATGACAGTGGCTAGTGCTGCTCCTTTTATTCCCATCTCGGGGAAGGGGCCCCATCCGAATATGAGAAAGGGATCGAGAACGGTATTCAGAGCGGCCGAAAAGGAAATCACATACATCGGCACATTGGGATTTCCCTCGGCCCGGAAAAGATAATCCGTCATCATCATAAACAAGAGAAAGGGGGTTCCGAAAACGACCACGGTAAGATAATGGGCCGAGAGGGGAAGAATAATTTCGGTGGCACCGAAAAACCGCAGGATAGGCTCGTAAAAAAAGACTCCCGAGAGAATAATCGCAACTCCGAAAAAGAGAGAAAGAAATATGACCTGTCCCGCAGCCCTGTGGGCTTTGCTGTCATCACCCATCCCGAACATTCGAGACACATAAGACCCGGCGCCCACTCCAGTTGCAACTCCGAGTCCCCCGAATATCATCTGAATGGGAAAACAGATGGTCAGCGCGGCAATGGCTTCGGAGCTGATCTTTGCGATCCAGAACGTATCGACCACATTGTAAAGAGCCATGACGAGCATCGCCACGATTGAGGGGAGACTCATCTTAATAAGAAGATAAACGATAGGATCCCGGCCGAGATCAAGTCCTTTTTTGTTGTTAATGTTTGTCATTCGCAAGGGTGTCTGGTTAAGTTACGTGCCACTATATAATGCCAAAACACCTTTTATACAAATAAATTAATTTACTAAGAAAGCGGTATCGTTCTCTTCGGGTTGATGAAGGACTAAGAGGCATGATAAGGAATGACAAACGATGAAAAACAACCATTATAATCTGATAGTGATACTTGGACAGACAGCGACGGGTAAAACAGCGCTTGCGGCGAGGATCGCGCGGGATCTGGGATCAGAAATTATATCTGCCGACTCACGCCAGGTATACAGGGGCATGGATCTCGGAACGGGCAAGGACCTTGATGATTTTGTTGTTGACGGTGTCGTCGTTCCCTATCATCTCATCGATATCGTCGATCCGGATCATGAGTTCAGCGTCTTTGAGTATCAGAAGAGATTTTACGAATCGTTCCTTGAAATTTCGAAACGGGGGATAGTACCCGTAATGGTTGGAGGAACGGGCCTCTATATCGAAGCGATTATAGAGAGGTACCGGATGCGTGAAGTTCCGGAAGATTACCCCTTGCGAGATACGCTTGAAAACGAAGACGACGAGTCCTTACGGGATCGCCTGTGGAAGCTGAACCCGGAGCTCCATAACACAACAGACATTCTGAACAGGAACCGTCTCATCAGGGCTCTTGAAATTGCCGAATATACGGAGGCTCATAGACTCAAACCTGAAGCGGCGAAGCCGGAAATCACACCCCTTATCCTTGGTATACGGTGGGAACGAGATGTCCTTCGTCTGAGGATAAAAGAGCGCCTTCAAAGGCGGTTTGCCCTGGGGATGGTGGATGAAGTGAAGTCACTTCATGCCTCGGGTATCAGCTGGGAAAAATTAGACTATTTTGGCCTAGAATATCGTTTCGTGAGCCTCTATCTGCAGGGTGAGATGGAGTATGATGAAATGTTTGAAAAATTAGTGACAAAAATTCGACAGTTCGCGAAGCGGCAGGGTACCTGGTTTCGGCGCATGGAAAAAAGAGGGACGGTGATTCACTGGATTGATGGAGGCGACTACAGAGCGCTTGAGAATCTCATATCGAAACATCTGATCATACATGACACGAAAAAATAGAAGTCTTACAAAATATATTGAAACCTATTCCGTCGGTGATAGGTGGCCCCTTGTTTGCAATGTGCGGAGGAATGTGGATAATGTTGTAGTCATTCCCGCCCTCGCCGAATCCTTGCATCTTTTTCATACGCTCGAGAGCCTTGCCAAGAACCCCGCCTCCGAACTTGCGAGGACACTCGTCATCTGTGTCGTGAACAATCGGGCCGCCTCATCTCTCGAAGCAATCGACGACAATCAAAGAACGCTCACGATATTGAGCTCCCTCTTACATGACAGTGATGTGGATATGAGTGAAGCGAACCACTTTTTGACGCCAATTATTCGCACTATAGTGAAAAGCGGGATCAACGTCGGATATGTCGATGCCTCGTCACCGGGATGTGAAATGGACGATCGAGACGGTGGCGTCGGTCTTGCGAGAAAAATCGGTTTTGATCGCGCCCTTGAGCTTTTTGACTATGG
The DNA here is from genome assembly GCA_964430915.1 of uncultured Syntrophaceae bacterium. Classification (GTDB taxonomy): domain Bacteria; phylum Desulfobacterota; class Syntrophia; order Syntrophales; family UBA2210; genus JAFGBH01. The sequence goes on along the minus strand of CAYSHT010000010.1, from coordinate 23,806 downwards.
AAAAGAAGGTGTTAACCTCCTCTTTTCTCTCGATGCCGATACGCTGGTAAAGAATGATTATCTTTCGGCGGTGCGGGATTATTTCGAAAAAACCGGATTAAGGGCCGCGGTCCTCTCCTTCGAGCACCAGAAAGCGATGGAAAGGGAGGAACAGGAGGCCATCTGCTATTACGAAATGTACCTCCGTTCCTACGTTCTCGGTCTCAGATATGCGGGATCTCGCTATGCCCATCATTCCGTCGGCTCTATCATTGCATGCACTGCCCATGGTTATGCTGAGGTACGGGGTATGAACAAGAGAAAGGCGGGCGAGGATTTCTATTTTCTCAACAAGCTTGCAAAAGGTGGCACGATCGGCCTTGTCAATACGACGAGGGTTTATCCGTCGTCCCGTTCCTCGAATCGTGTTCCCTTCGGTACGGGAAAGAGGGTTGAGGGATTTAAAAACGGCACATCGAATGAATACCTTACCTATAATCCGAAGACATTTTCGGTTTTAAAAGAGTGGCTGCACTTTATGTCTTCTTGTGAGACGGAAGACCTGGAGAAGATACTCTCGGGTGCACAAGAGATTCATCCCTTACTGGAGCAGTTCCTTCGGGAAAATCGTTTTGATGAGGCGTGGCCCCGACTGGTGAAAAACGCGAAGACCCTGGATGTTCTCAGAGGGCACTTCCATACATGGTTTGATGGTTTCAGACAGTTCAAGCTTATCCGTTATCTGACACGGAACGCATTTCCAGCGGTGAATATGTTTGAGGCCCTCGAAAAATTGCTGGAGATGACGGGAGAAAAGAGCCCCATTGATTGTAAAAACGGGGAAATCCCCCCGCTGGGTCACCAGGAAAAGTTACTTGATTACCTCAGACACCTGGAATTGAACAGCGAGCGCATTCCTCGCTGATTGCGGAGGGATTAGCGAGCATAAAAGAAATAAACATTTTCCTTAACAATCGAAGATTCCCCGCAACTTGTTGCGGGGAGCTTCAATACGATTAATTTCATAATTGATGCGCCGTGGTCTTCGTGCTATAAAACAGTGTTTTAATAAACAGAAAACGAAAAGAAGCGATACGTGGAAACAATACAAATTCCGAGAAGAAAGACAAAACCTATCCATGTTGGTTCCGTAAAGATAGGGGGGGGAGCGCCTGTCGTCGTTCAGTCGATGACCTGCACCGATACGAGGGATGTAAAATCTACGCTCGGTCAGATAAAAAGGCTGGAGGATGCGGGATGCGAAATAGTGAGGGTGGCCGTTCCCGATGAAGAAGCGGCAGATGCCCTGGTGGACATAAGACGTGGCATTACCATACCCCTTATCGCCGATATTCATTTTAATCACCTGCTTGCCCTGAAGTCTATAGAAAATGGTGTTGACGGAATACGGATTAACCCCGGCAACACTAAAAGAGATAAGATTAAAGAGATTGTAATAGCGGCAAAGGAGCGTGATGTTGCCATCCGCATCGGGATCAATGCCGGTTCTCTGGAAAAGGATATCCTGGCAAAACATGGACGGCCCACGGTAGACGCACTCCTGGAGAGCACGATGAGAAGTATAGAGCTTTTCGAGGAGTTGAAATTCGATAATTTGAAGCTTTCATTAAAGTCATCCGACGTGAATACCATGGTGGAGTCATGCAGGAGAATTTCCGAAAAGACCAATTACCCCCTTCACCTGGGCGTGACGGAGGCGGGAAGCCTGGTCAATGCGGCAATCAAGTCTTCGATCGGTATTGGGATACTTCTTCATGAGGGTATAGGAGATACGATTCGGGTTTCCGTGACCGGTGATCCTGTGGGTGAAATAGACGTAGCATATGGAATCCTGAGGGCCTTGAATATCAGAAGGGTAGGGCCTGATATTATATCCTGCCCGACCTGCGGGCGATGCGAGATTGATCTTTTCGGTCTTTCAAAGGAGATAGAAACGAGGCTTTCCGGGATGAAGGACTATATGAAAATCGCCATTATGGGATGTGTGGTGAATGGACCGGGAGAGGCGGCCGAAGCTGATATAGGAATTGCAGGAGGCCGCCATATGGGGCTCCTTTTCAAAAAGGGCGAGGCCGTGAGGAAGATAAAGGAAGAAGAGTTTGTCGACGCATTGATACATGAAATTAATACGATGATATCGAACAAGTGATGAGGAGGAATGATGCGCTATTCTGAGATGTTTTTGCCGACCACACGAGAGGTTCCGTCGGATGCAGAAACGATAAGCCATCAGCTTATGCTGAGGGCTGGAATGATACGGAAACTGACGAGCGGTATATATTCATATCTGCCCCTTGGTTACCGGGTGATTAGAAAGGTAGAGGAGATAGTTCGCGAGGAAATGAACAGGGCCGGTGCCGAGGAGGTTTTTTTGCCCGCAGTGCAACCCGCAGAGCTCTGGAAAGAATCGGGACGCTGGGATTTTTACGGCAAAGAGCTTCTGAGATTGAAAGACAGGCACAACCGGGAGTACTGTTTCGGGCCGACTCACGAGGAGGTTATGACCGATCTGGTGAGAAACGAAATCCAGACCTACCGTCAGCTTCCGATGAACCTCTATCAGATTCAGACAAAGTTTCGGGACGAGATTCGACCCCGTTTCGGTATCATGCGATGCCGGGAATTCGGCATGAAAGACGCCTACAGTTATGATGTGGATGAAGAGGGCGCCATCGTAAGTTATCAAAAGATGTTCGAGGCCTATAAAAAGATCTTCAGTCGGTGTGGCCTTCGATTCAGGCCCGTTGAGGCGGACAGCGGCAATATCGGAGGGAGTTACTCCCACGAGTTTATGGTCTATGCCGACTCGGGGGAGGATGCGATGATGTTCTGCACCTCCTGTGACTATGCGGCCAATCTTGAAAAGGCCGAGATTGCCGAACCGGAGAAGGCCCCGGTCGATGAGGGCGGTTTTCTTCCGCTCGAAGAAGTTCATACGCCCGACGTAAGGACGATAAAGGAAGTGTCGGACTTTCTTGGTGTCACCCCTCAATGTATCGTAAAGACCCTCATATTTTCAGCAGATGACAAGCCGGTAGCGGTTTTAATACGGGGTGACGAGGAGATAAACGAGGCAAAACTGAGAAACTTTCTGGGATGTGATAATCTGGAGCTCGCAATGGACGATGTCATCCAGGAGGTCACGGATTCTCCCAGGGGTTTTGCCGGTCCCATAGGCATAAAGTGCGAGATAATAGCCGATTATTCACTCGTCAATATGACCAATTTTGTCATCGGTGCTAATAAAGAGGACCACCATATAAAAAATTGCAACATCGGAAGAGACTTCAGTGTCGCGAATTTTGCCGATCTCAGGATGATAACGGAGAAAGATGAATGTCCACGATGCAAAAGCCCCATTAGCTTTGCCAGGGGAATTGAGGTCGGGCATGTATTTAAACTGGGAACGAAATACAGCAAGGCAATGAATGCAACCTATCTGGACAGTGACGGAAAAGATAAACTCATGATTATGGGGTGTTATGGAATAGGAATCGGGAGGACATCGGCCGCATGCATAGAGCAGAACAATGACAAGGATGGAATCGTTTGGCCGATGTCTATTGCGCCTTTTCATGTTATCATTACCCCCGTAAACGTGAAAAATGAGGATATTATTACAGCTTCCGAAGAGATATACCGCTCGCTTGAGGCGGAAGGAATCGAGGTTGTACTCGATGACAGGGATGAGAGAGCGGGCGTCAAGTTTATTGATGCGGACCTTATCGGTATTCCTCTCAGGATTACCGTGGGAAAGAAAAGTCTGAATGATGGAAACGTGGAGGTACGGTTCAGACGTTCGGGCGAGGTCGAGAAAGTACCAGTTGAAACCGTCCGAGATTATGTAGTCGATAAGGTGAAGGAAGCCCTGGACGCGACAGACTGATGTCTGGCCGATGTTTCTGATAGGATTGGGAATATCCACTGAGAATATGTCTCTGAGTGGTATCGTGGTTTAAGACTCCGAATATCCGGTGAAAAAAAAAGAATGATACGGATAACAGACATATTAGAAAAAGCACAGGAGTATCTTCCCGAAGATGACCTTGAATTGATAGAGAAGGCCTATATCTTCTCTGCATCGGTTCATCAGGGACAGATTCGCATGTCAAAGGAGCCCTACCTTATTCACCCCCTGGAGGTTGCAGGTATTCTCGTCGATATGAAGCTTGATGCCGCTACTATTACGACGGGTCTTCTTCATGATACCATTGAGGATACCGTTGCAAGGATTGAAGAGATAGAAGAGGCATTCGGCAAGGAGATCGCCTCTCTCGTAGCGGGGCTTACAAAAATAAGCAGAATTACACTGGGCGACCTACTGGAACACCAGGCAGAAAACTTCAGAAAGATGATATTGGCCATGTCTGCCGATATACGGATAATCCTGGTGAGACTCGCTGACAGAGTCCATAATATGCGAACGCTCGAGTATCAGAGTCCCGAAAGGCAAAGATTTATTGCACGGGAGACCCTCGAAGTGTACGCTCCCCTGGCAAATCGTCTCGGTATCAACTGGATTAAGCTTGAGTTGGAGGACCACGCCTTTAAGTATCTATATACTGACGAGTATTTCGAACTCATAGAGAGGGTTGATAAAAAAAAGGATGAACGGGATCAGTATACTGAAAAGGTCAAGAATGTAATACAGAGTGAAATGGAGAAGTATGACCTCAAGGGAGACGTTGAGGGGAGAGCCAAGCATTTTTACAGTATATATAAGAAAATGAAGGAGCAGGGCATAGATTTTGATGAGGTTTATGATCTTACCGCCTTTAGGGTGGTACTTGATTCTAATAAGGAGAGAGAGTGTTACGAGGTGTTGAGTATTGTTCATGCACTCTGGAAACCCGTACCGGGCCGTTTTAAGGATTACATCGCGATGCCGAAGGCGAATAATTATCGCTCCCTCCATACGACGGTCATAGGCCCCTACGGCGAAAGGATGGAAGTGCAGATAAGGACGAGAGAGATGCACGAGTGGGCTGAAAAGGGGATTGCCGCTCACTGGCGATATAAGGAGGGAAAGGCATTTTCATCCGATGAGGAAGCCCAGATTGCCAAATTGAGAGAACTTCTTGATGTTCAGCAGGACCAGGACGACGCCAGGGAGTTTATGAAAAATCTGAAGTTGGCGCTCTATCCCGATGAGGTCTATGTCTTCACTCCCAAGGGGGATGCAAAGGCATTTCCCAAGGGCGCAACACCTATCGATTTTGCCTATAGTATTCATACCGACGTGGGAAATCAGTGCATCGGGGCCAGAGTTAACAGAAGTCTCGTTCCTCTGAAATATAAACTGCAAAATGGTGATACCGTTGAAGTTATCACGCAGCCGAAGCATTATCCAAGCAAGGATTGGCTGAAATATGCTGTCACGTCGAGGGCGATAGCCAAGATAAAGCAGTGGATAAAGACGGAAGAGAGAGAGAGAAGCGTTGCTCTCGGGAAAGACATTTTCGAAAAGGAGCTAAAAAGGCACCATCTCAAATATAGCAATCTGATCAAGTCGAACGAGTTCAAGGCTGTTTTGGCGGACTATTCCCTCAATACCACGGATGATATGCTTGCCCTCATCGGCTACGGAAAGTTATCGGCCAAACATGTGGTAAATAAGTTTATCCATGTCGAAGAGAAGGAAAAAGAAGAAAGTATTTTTGAAAGGGTCAAAAAGAGATTCAGAAAAACATATGATGCAGGTGTCTCCATAACGGGAATTGATAATGTAATGGTACGTTTTGCAAAGTGCTGCAGCCCCCTTCCTGGAGACGATATCGTGGGCTGTATTACAAGAGGCAGGGGGGTAAGTGTTCACGTTGCAAACTGTCCCATGATAAAGAATATGGAGCCTGAGAGGATTATCGACGTTAATTGGAATATCTCGATGGAACAGACCTATCCCGTGAATATCAGGGCTTCCTGTAGAGACAAAAAAGGGCTTGTGACGGAGCTCAGCAATGTAATCTCCTCACTGGGAATTAACATAAGCTATGTTAACATCGAAACCATGCCAGGCGATCAGGCTATCTGCGATTTTCAGCTTGCGGTAAGTGACCTTGAGCAGTTTAATATGGTTTTAACGGGACTTAAAAAACTGAAGAGCGTTCATTCCGTTGAAAGGATCAAGGGTCCTCTAACTCACGACGACAAGAGGGAGCAGCTATGAAAGGATTGTTTGGCTCCTGTCAGCGAAAAAAGAGTTCTTAATAATGGCGAAGGTCAGCCCATCGCCTCTGGAGAAAAATCTGAAATGAAAAGGTATTATATCACCAGAGTATTGTCTGCTATCGTAACGGTATTACTTTTTGTAACACTTACCTCTGCTTTGGCCTTTGCCGCTAAGGACAGATATGAAGTTGTTATCGATCCCGCTCATGGCGGGAGCGATCCGGGTGTGGCTCTTTCGCGGAGTGTCAATGAGAAAGAAGTGACCCTTGCAATCGCAAAGATGATTAAAGAGAATCTCGACAAGACCAAGAATATAAGGGTGATACTTACCAGATCGACGGATACGGATCTTTCGATACGAGACAGAAAAAAGGTGGTCGACAAAGCAAAGACAGATCTCTTTGTCAGCATTCATATCAATGCAGGTTTTGGAAACAAATCAGTTGGTTATGAAATCTATTATTCATCGCCCAGAAAAGGTGTGTCATCAGATAAGGGTGAGTCAAAAGAAATTGTGGATGACATGATAGAAAGCAGATTTACAAATGACAGCATTTTCTTTGCCCAGCTTACCCAGAGAAACATTGAGAAGGTTTTTCCGCGGGAGGGGAGGGGGATCAGAAATGCCCCCCTTTTCGTTCTGGACGGCCTGTCAGTTCCCGCAGTTGAGATAGAGCTGGGCTTTGCAACACATATAAAGAGCAGAAAGAAGCTTAACGATGAAGAGGTTCAGAAATCGATTGCCGATGGATTAAGCAAAAGTATAAAGGAATTTTTTACAAGCTCCGGAGAATAAATTATGCGCCATGATGGACGTCAATGGGACGAAATACGCAAATGCAAGGTAACGAGAAAGTATCTGCAAAATGCAAACGGCTCCGCCCTCATCGAAATGGGCGGTACAAAGGTAATATGCACCGCTTCTATCGAAGATAGGGTACCGCCTTTTTTAAGGGATAGCGGGAAAGGATGGCTCACTGCCGAATACTCGATGCTTCCCATGGCAACACCCACAAGAAATACAAGAGAAGCAACAAGGGGGAAGCTGGGTGGAAGAACCCATGAGATTCAGCGATTGATAGGACGATCGCTCCGTTCCGTAACAGATCTGACCCTCTTTGGAGAAAAGACGATATACATAGACTGTGACGTTATACAGGCCGATGGAGGGACAAGAACGGCGTCGATTACGGGGAGCTTCATCGCGCTCGTCGATGCCTTTCGTTCGCTCAAGGAAGAGGGGAGAATCGAGACTTTCGGAATCTCCGATTATGTCTCTGCCATAAGCGTGGGGCTTGTTGGGGGGGATATCATGCTTGACCTCGATTACAGTGAGGATTCAACGGCCGATGTCGATGCCAATTTTGTCATGACGAGAAGCGGAAATATTATTGAGATTCAGGGTACGGCAGAGGGTGAACCTTTCAGGCGTACCCTTCTGGATAAGATGATCGATGTGGCACAAAAGGGGGTATCTGAACTTACAGAAATGCAAATAAATCTCCTGGGAGAGCTGATCTGAAGAAAATAGTATTTGCCTCTAAAAACAAGGGGAAAATAAAAGAACTTAAAGCATTGCTTGAAGGGATTCCCGTCGAAGTGGCTTCCATTGAGGATTATCCGGAGATACCCGAAGTCGTCGAAGATGGAAGCAGTTTTTTCGAAAATGCCATGAAAAAGGCGAGGCTCATTTTTGATAATACGGGCGAGATGGTTATTGCCGATGATTCGGGTCTCGAGGTCGAATATTTAGGGGGAAGGCCGGGTGTTCACTCGTCACGGTATGCGGCAGACGATGCAACCGATGAAGAAAATAACGAGAAGCTTTTGAGAGAATTGGCCGGAGTTCCTGATGATCAACGTTGGGCGGCATTCCGGTGTGTCTTGATACTCTATGAAAGAGGTGATAAGTACGAATCATTCGAGGGAATGCTGAAGGGAAAAATAGGAGAGGAGCCGAGAGGTAATGAGGGTTTCGGCTATGATCCCGTGTTTATCGTTCCCGAATATGGAAAAACAGTTGCAGAGTTGGGTGCCCCTATCAAAAACAGGATTAGTCACAGAGCGGTTGCTTTCCAAAAACTGAAAAAAAGCTTGAAAGGATAAGTCAAATCAATTAGAAACTCTGACGTCGGGGCGTAGCGCAGCCTGGTAGCGCGCATGCTTTGGGAGCATGATGTCGCAGGTTCAAATCCTGCCGCCCCGACCATTATTTCAATAAGTTATAATCTTGCAGCAGTTAGCTCTGATTCGTTTTGCGCACACCCGTTGCGCAGCATTAATATATAAAACAGAGAATTATGTGATGTAACAGCCAATGTAAATGAAGGTTGAAATTACATGCTCGAAATCTTCAAAGAAGCCTATTATTACCTTGATTTGTTGATCGGGTTCACTTGCCCGTTCCTCTTCTATTTCTTATATAAGACCGGACGTATCGAAAAATACGTGTGGCACTTTTTCTGGATTGGAGTCATCGTCGGATTAACGTGGGAAATTCCGATATTCGTTCTCTCCGGCGAGGCCACATCGCTACCTATTATTATATGGATCCGACCGTTGATTGCCCATTATCTGGTATTCATGATATCCCATTCCCTGTGGGATGGATTGATTTTCCTGACAGGTATCTGGCTGATATATCGAATATGTGAGAAACCCTTTTTTCAGCATTTTCGATGGTCGGAACTTTTAGTATTCCTGATATGGGGTCAGGCATCCGCATTGCTTGTTGAACTTTCAAGCACGCTTAATGATGCATGGACTTATATAGAGTACTGGTGGAACCCCGTAATGTTTCAATTCAATGGGCATAACATTTCATGGCTTATACAGATAGTCTGGGTAGCCGCATCGGTTGGATATTATCTGTTGCTCATAGAGCTCAAACCAAAATACAAATAAATTTTCGTTTTTAGCTATGCTTAAAAAGACTCAGGCGACGGTGAGAGGGTAGGGCTCATAGACCCCGATAAAGGGGTTGTTTTCGTCCTTATGAGAAGTTTGAGGTGGATGCTTGGTATGGCGCTTAACCGTTACGCCTGCCTATACGTAACATATCCTGTATTACCTATTGATATTAGGATGTTATATAGTGTTTATTAGTTCATAGTTTTTCTTCCTCGTCAAGGATTATCTGGATTGCCCGTTGTTCGTTCCATGACACCTTCTCCTTTCTATTGAGGTTTTGGGACAAACCCTTTTTAAAAGGAAAAGCGCCTTTTTCTATACCTTTGTAAATTAACTCAAGATATCTTAAACCACCTAACAAGCTAACATTATTAAGTATAATGATATATTATAGTCAAATAGTAATAAAAGGTCATAAATCTTTGAAATAACAATAGATTATATAAATTACAAAAATAGTGTCAGGATTCTTTACACTTTCAAGAAAGTCCCCATGTTGCTGTAATAATGAATATAATCTACAATTTGCACTAAAAAATCATTTAATACGTGTCAGGATATTTTACAATTTTATTATAAGCAAATTGTCTTGTTCAGTAAGGATGTTGTGATTAATTCGATAAATTACTAATTAATATATGTAGTTATTAATAATTTTGGGTTGTGGGAAAAACATGGCACACAATGTGCGTAGCATTATATGTAATAAATATTGAAAAAATAATTTGGAGGGAGCAAATGAAAAAAATATTTACAGCTATGACGGTGCTGGCGGTTATTGCCTTTGCTGGCGTGGCGTTTGCAACCAGTTACGATTATGCTGATGCAACGGATTATGCGAATAGTGGCGTTTATGCTAAAGACGCAACTTGGAATAGACTGGGCGTCAGTTGGAGTGGGGAAGCAAGTGCAGCTGTAGTGGCTGATAACAAGGATTTAGATGACGGTGTTTTGTGGTCTACAGACGGCGGTAGTACCTGGGGTAATGATGCCATTACGGTAGGAGATAAAGTTAGCTTCCAATTTACCCTCTACAAAGTGGAATATGGACGCCATTCATATGATTATCTTAAAGCGTGGATAGACTGGAACAATGATAAGGATTTTATGGATGTTGGTGAGGTGCTTTTTACTAACGCTTTTCCTAATGACCCACACACCGAAGCCGATCACAGCTCAGCACAGTTTCTTGATTCTACTAACTATCTCCCCGTTTTTGCAGGAACTTATGTTTATGTAACTTCTTTTGATACTGTCGGTGATTACTGGCTCAGAGCGCGCGTGGTTTGTAATGCTGATGTTGATTCTTCGCTAGATAATTTAAGCCCCACTGATGGTTATTACCAGGGTGAGATTGAAGACTGGAAACTTACAGTTAACCGGACGAGCGTTCCCGAACCCGCCACCATGCTTCTTCTGAGTTTTGGTCTAATAGGTCTTGCAAGGTTCAGGAGAAAGTTTAAGGGATAAATCCTCCGTAGACTTAAACCCAATGTATTTTTATCCCTAAAGGCGGGGTCTCAAGCAGGCCCTGCCTTTTTTTATTAATTGCCATTTGAAATCTTGCATGCCTTCAGCAAAATCAGATCTAACGCTTTCAGGAAGGAATTTAATCTTTAATACTTTTTTCGCAAGCAAGCTGTAAGTAATCGATATTATAACAGGTATGTAAGGTTCAAATCCTGCCGACCCGACCAAAAATATCAAATCACAGCAACTACCATCGTTTGATTTACCAATGTACATTGAGAGAAAGATCTTACCAGAAATTCGTGAAGCCTTTCTCACTATCCCAACCCCATTTTCATTGACCGGAAAAAATCTTTTCCCTATAATCTTCTAAGAAAACAATTCTTATCGATTCCTGTTCAACAACTGGTTTTTTACCCTTTGCACAACTGCCAATTGGTAGGTCGAGTATGAAAACAACTGATAAGATCAACTTCATGAACTTCATCACCCATATGGTCTTGAATGCGATGGCTTTTGCACTCAATCATTTCAGGGTGGCAAGACGTTACATGAAGAATATCGATGGCTGGATAAACTTTTCCGTAGGCATCCTTACGGAAACTGGCACGGTAGCTCAGACCATCAATTTCCATGAAGGCCGGGTCAAGGTGTTAAGTGGTATTGGCGATGGTGCAGATGTGGTCCTGAAACTCATCGATGATACGACCTTAAAGGAGATCGCCACGGCCCCGCCCAGCGAAGTGCTCAACATGCTTCTGAAGAACAGGCTCATGATAGAAGGGAGCCTGGCCTATCTGCAGCTCTTTACTTTCTACCTTTCCCTCCTGTCTGGCAGGCGTCATGAAAAAATGCTCGATAAGGCCCGCAGGCATGACATAGAGGTTCGCAAAACCGAATTTTGCATCAATGAACCAGGTCTCGAGGTTAGACTGAATGACCGGCGCAAAGAACATCTCAGGGCCGACGGCAAAGAAGACAGGAATGTCATCCACCTGGAAGACCCCTACCTTTCCGACTATGACCTGAAGGATTTTCCCCGCCTGAAGATACTGCTGGAACGACACCGGAACAGCAGGCCGGAGCTGTGTGCCGAGCGTCCGAAACTGTTGACTCAGTGGTACCGGGCCAACGGATTCGAAGAAGAAAGCCAGGGCAGGCCATGGCAACCGGATCTGCGGCAGGGCCTTGCCTTTGAATACCTCATGAGGAATAAAAAACCTGTTATAGCCGATTCACAGCTCCTGGCCGGCTCAACGACGTCCAATCCCGTCTGCGGTGTGGTCGTGTATCCCGACACCGAGGCATCTTCCATCTGGGGCGAGTTGAACACTGTGGACAAACGTCTGTTGAATCCCTATGACATTACCGACGAAACACGTGAGACACTTAACGACATCTTCCCTTTCTGGATAAGAAGGTCGTTCCATGAATGGGTCAAAGAGGAATACAACACGCCGCTTAGCCTTCGTATCAATGACAGGCTGGTTGCAATTATCTGCTCCAAGGCCTTTTGCGTGTCGCATACAGTGCCGAACCTGAAGACCATTCTCGAAAAGGGCACAGGCGGCATTATCGCTAGCATAGGGCAGCGGCTCACAGATGATTCCTTAGATGCAGACGGCCGTGCTTCACTGGAAGGCATGGTACATACCCTGAGAGGTCTTGAGGCATATGCCGGGCATCTGGCCTCCGAGGCAGTCATGCAGGCAGAGAAAACAAAAGAACGTCTCAGCACTTCAAAACTGCGATACATTGCCGAGGTATGCGAGTATGTTCCCCAGATGCCGGCAAAAACTCTTGACCAGGCCGTACAAAGCATCTGGACCACCTGGGTTGGTATGCACATGGAAAACACAAACGCCGGGCTTTCTCCCGGACGTCTGGATCAACTGCTGCAACCCTACTTCCTTGCAGATCTGGGAAGAATTGACACTGCAGATAAGCGCACAGAATATATCCGCCATGCCATAGAGCTGATCGGCTGCCTGTACCTGCGGATCGCTGACCATATGCCGCTCTCTCCCGATATCGGTACACTGCTCTTCGGTACATCGTCGCCCAACCAGGTTATCACCCTTGGCGGCGTTACCCCCGAGGGAGACGATGGCGTCAATGACATGACCTATATCTTTCTCAAGGTCACAGAGATGCTTGCACTGCCGGATCCAAATGTAAATGCACGCATCAATATGGAGAAGAACAGCGACACCTACATCCGCAGGCTCTGCGAGGTGAACTTCACCACATCCGCCACACCTTCTCTGCACAATGATGCGGCTGTTTTTGCAACGCTGCGACAGCACAGCTATCCGGAAGAACATATCCGAGACTGGAGCGCCACCGGCTGTGTGGAACCCACCATTTCAGGACGTCATAACGGCCATACAGGAGCGATCCTCCTCAACCTGGTTGCCGCCCTTGAGATGGCGCTGAACAACGGCTATCACCCGCTTATGCAGTGGGACCTGGGCCCGAAAACCGGCACAGTTGAAGACTTTGCAACCTTTGAAGATTTCTTCGAGGCCTATGCTTCTCAGTTGCGATTCCTCATAGAGCAGGCAGTGATCCTGAATAACATGTATGCAGAAATGCATGCCAGAATGAGACCCACGCCATTCATCAGTTCCATAATAGAGGGCTGCATTGACAGCGGCCGAGACTTAACCCGGGGAGGTGCACGCTACAACACAACCGGCACGTCAAACATTGGTCTTACGGACGTCACCGACAGCCTCATGGCCATCAAGAAGCTGGTCTTCGATGAGGGCAGAATCAGCTTCAGTGAGTTGAAGGAGGCTGTGGATTCCGATTTTCAGAGTGCCTCTGCTATAAAGGCCCTTGTGCAGAACAAAGTTCCTCTCTTCGGTTCGGGTAGCCCTGAAGCGCTCGACATGGCGAACCGTGTGGCTTCGCTCATCCATGAGACATATGCATCACACAGCAACTACCGCGGAGGTAGATATACCAGCGGATTCTGGTCAATGTCGCAGCACACGGCCTACGGCAATCTTTCAGGCACGCTTCCATCCGGCAGGCTGGCCGGCAAGCCCTTTACCCCAGGGCTTACCCCCGAGGCGCATGCCAGCAAAAACTATCTGGATTTCATCTCTGATGTTGCAGGACTGAAACCTGAAAACATGGACAACAACATGGCCTTCAATGTCAAGCTTGTCCCTTCGGCTGAGGACAGCCGCGAGAAAACTGTGAACAACATGGCAGGCTACGTAAAAACTTACTGCGGTCTGGGCGGCATGCAGATGCAGTTTAATATGGTATCTTCCCGGATGCTCAAAGATGCCATGGCCAATCCGGAAAACTACAGAAATCTGATCGTGAGGATCTCCGGGTACAACGCTTATTTCATCACACTTACCCGCCAACAGCAGCTCGAACTCATCGAAAGGGCCGAATACGCGGTCTGACAATGCTTATCAACTGATATAGTATGAGCAGCATGGCAGAAAAACTACCATTAGCCGTTTGCTGCCCCCGGTCTTCTCAACCCTTATTCTCGTGGTATATCGTATCGGTGAGCTCAATAGCATCAGCATACGTGTCAGAACGCTCTATCCGGTGGAGTTTCATCGCCTCGGTCGGGCAGGTTACGGCACAGACACCGCAGCCGTAGCACCTGTCAGGGTTGACTGATAATTTTTTATTCTCGACAGTGATTGCATGAAACTTGCATCGCTCGACACAAAGGTTGCATCCTTTACACAACTCCAGATTGATTGCGGCAATATAGTTTGATTTGGCATTGCATGCCTCGTTCTTATCCTCGAAGCGTGTCATTCCCCTAAGCAGCGAACAACAGCATTCGCAGCAAAAGCATATAATAAACCGGTTCCGATCTTTCGTATTCTCTGTTGTGAAAACGAGACCCAGGTTCGCATATCTGTCTACCAGCCGATGAGCTTCTTCACGCTCCAGTTTCTTCCTTTGCCCCCTCCTGAGAAAGTATTCTCCGAATGCCCCGATTTGAAAACACGAATCATTGATGGGATATTTATCCTTGCATTCCCGTATTCCCAGGATATCGGTTCTGTTCCTGCATGGGCAATCGGTACTCACGATAGGTTCCGGGCATTGGTCCAGGATACGGTGAATCTCCTCTGAGTTGCGGATTGTACTGCGATAATCAATAGACTTTTCGATCGGTACGATTCTCGTCATGGATGTTCCGGCATCTGAAGACTGGTATCGCTTGTAGTATTTCTCATGGATGAAGAATTGCTGAAAGAGTTCGGCACCCTTTACGCCCAGTCTCTCTAATGCCTTCGGATATTTGAACCCGATATTGAACAGATGGGGGTACGGTTAAAAAATGTGAATATCCGCCGATATCCTGGATGACTCCTTTATTCACCATATCTTCGAGGATATTCATTGTCTCTTTTCTGTTTTTGCCGATCTTTTTTGCGATTTTTGCAGCAGATACCTTTTTTGCGATCTTCTGAATAAACCGTATATTGGCGAGACGCAGTCCTATCTTTTGTGCAATTTTACCGCCTGATACTGGTTTGATCCCCAGGTGTGCTGCTATGAGAGCCTCTTCAGGGGTAAAGAGGAGCTTGATGTATGCCCTGAATGCCTCGGAAACGTCTCCTTCATTGGTTGGTATACCGTTTGGATATTCCTGCATGGTATCCAGGATCTTTTCGTATGGATCACCAATCATATCAGTAACGCCACCATCCAATCGAAAAAGAGCACAAAGAGACTGATTGGTATGACCAGTCCGATTGCAGAGCCGATAAGATAGTCCCTGAAACGTATCGAGGTCAGTGCTAGCAGGTAATTCAGCGAGGGGTAGAGGATAAAGACGAGGCGCAGCACTATCACGGTTCGAATTGGATGTAAATCAAGCCTCTGCAGCATCCTGACTACCCAGAGCTTGTCGATCTGGGTAAAGGCCCGGCCGCCCACGGTCCGCATAACAAGGAAACTGACACAGACCGCGATCGTCCCCCCCCACAATTCCCAGGACCAGCCCTGCTGTCTTACCAAAGGCATAGACGCCTGCTGCCACGAAGATCAGGCCGAAGACATGGATCAGTTCGCCTATAGAGAAGATAACGATAAAGAGCACATAGCCCCATATGCCTGCATTGCCGACAAGATCCTGCACCTTATCGGGGGTGAAATACTGATGTGCTCCCGTGATTTTGCCTGCAACAATAAGGCTGACAATCAGGACAGCTGCCAGGATGAGGCGTATGTGAAAGGGTTTGAGTAAGCGTTGTCTTTCCAATGCGGCATTTGTTGCTTTATTTAGAGGCATAAAAACAATTCAATCCCCGCGATGGCGAACAATGATATCGAGATAATAGGCAAAAAAGGTATAAAAAGGAAGCTTTTTGTATGTGTTGGGTCTTTTTATGCTTCTTTCCAGTAAGAATCCGCAAAGAGCTCAATTTTACCAACATGCAATGAGAGAAAGATCTTACCTGTAATTAGTGAAGCCTTTCACCCTGTCCCGCCCCCATTTTCATTGACCGGGAGAACCCTTTTCCCTATAATCTTTTATAATAAAAGGGAAATTAATGTAACATCTGAGAGACTATGCTGGTACGGGAAAACACAGAGGAAATAAAATATCAGGTACTATGGGCCACGCGCGACTTTCAAGGGACTGGAACATTTACCTGGCCCGATGGCAGTCGCTATGAAGGTGACTTTCACGAGGGACACCTTCAGGGTCACGGGGTGTTCACCTGGTCTGACGGGAGCTGTTACACGGGGCAATGGCAAAACGATTTGCCACACGGAAGGGGCGTATTCACCACAGCCGAAGGAAGTCAGATTGCCGGTGTATGGATTAATGGAAAGACAAGCATGGAAGAAGCCCGGAAGAGGGCGGAGGAATCCAAAAAACTAGCTGAGGAAGCCGCGAGAATAATTGATGGAGAAGCATATAAACTTACAGCCGAAGAGAAAGTGCTGAGAAAAAGGGCAGAAGAGGCACGGAAAAAAACCGAGGAAGCTGCCAAGTGGCTGGCTGAGGAGGAAGCAAACCTCAAAGCCGAAGAGGAAGTATTGAGAAAAAAGGCAGAAGAGGCCAGACAAAAAACCGAGGAAGCTGCCAGGAGACTTGCTGAGGGGGAAACAAGGCTCAGGGCTGAAGAGGAGGCAAGACGAAAGGCAGAAGAGGCGAAAAAAGAGGCCGAGGAAGCGATCAGAGAACTGGCAGAGGAGGAAGCAAGCCTCGAAACTGAAGCGTTAGAGCTGAGAAAAAAAGCGGAAGAGGCCAGACAAAGAACCGAAGAGGCGGCCAGAAGACTGTCAGAGGAAGAAACAAGACTTCGGGCCGAAGAGGAGGCAAGGATAGAGGCGGAAGAAGCGAGGCAAAAAGCCGAAGAGATAACACGGGACCTTGCCGAAGAGGAGGCCAGAATAAGATCCGAAGAAGAGGAGCTGACGAGAAAGGCCGAAGAAGCAAGGCAGAAGACGGAAGAAACTGCCAGAAAAATTGCCGAAGAAGAAACCAAACTGATGGCTGAGGAGGAAGCGAGACAAAAAGCTGAGGAAAAATTGAAAAAGAGGGCTCAGGAAGCCATGCGAATAGCAGCAGAAGCAGCATTCAGGATGGCTGAGGAAGAGGCGAGACTGAAAGCTGACGAAGATGAGCTGAGGAGAAGGGCTGAGGAATCAAGAAAAATAGCCCAGGAGACAGCAAGACGCCTCGCCGATGAAGAAGTGAATCTCAGAGCCGAAGAGGAAGCGAGCCAAAAAGCTGAAGAAGAATTGAAGAAAAGAGCAGCAGAAGCCAGAAAAAGAACAAAGGAAGCGGCAATGAGAATGGCCGAAGAAGAAGCAAGACTTGGGGCTGAAGAAGAAGAATTGCAGAAAAAGGCTGATGAGGCACAGAAGAAGATCGAAGAAACCGCCAGGCGACTGGCCGACGAGGAGAAAAAGCTTAAGGCTGAAGAAGAAGCAAGCATAAAAGCCGAAGAAGAATTGAGAATAAAAGCCGAAGAGGTCAGGAAAAGAACCCATGAGGCGAACCAGAGACTGGCCGAAGAGGAGGCCAAACTCAAAACTGACGATGAAATGTGGAGAGTAAAGGCCGATGAAGATAAGCTTGATGCTAAAAAAGAGGAGCTGAGGGCTAAAGCCAACGCGGCACGTCAGAAGATTGAAGAAGCGGCCATGAGACTGGCCGAAGAAGAAGCCAGGCTGAAAGACGAGGAAGAAGCGCTTAAGAAAAAAGCCGATGAGGCCAAACAAAATATCGAAGAGACGGCACGGAAATTGGCTGATGAGGAGGCAAGGCTCCGGGCTGAAGAGGAAACGAGAAGTAAAGCTGAAGAGGCACTGCGAATAAAGGCTGAAGAAACGAGGCAGCGTGCCGAGGATGCAGCTATAAGATTGGCCGAAGAGGAGGCAAGGCTCGCTGCAGAAGAGGAAACACTGAGAAAAAAATCTGAAGAAGCAAGACAGAAAGCGGAGGAAGCGGCCAGGAGGATTGCCGGGGAAGAAGCCAGGCTTCTCGCAGATGAGAGGACACTTGAAAATGTTGAAGAGGAGGTGAGGATAAAGGCCGGAGAAGCACGGCAGAAGACCGAGGAGGCAACAAAAAGTTTGGCTGAAGAGGAAGCCAGACTGAAGGTTGAGACAGAAGAGTTACAGAGGAAGGTGAATGAAGCGAGGAATAAAACCGAAGATGCGGCAAAGAAACTTGCCGAAGAAGAGACAAAGTTCAGGACTGAAGAGGAGGCAGGCAAGAAAGCTGAAGAAGAATTGAAAATAAAGGCCGATGAGGCCAGACAGCGGGCCGATGAAGCGGCACACAGACTGGCTGAGGAAATAGAAAGAGCAAAGAAAAACGAAGAAATGACACAAGAGCTCCTGAAAAAGGAACAGGTTGTCAAGATATCGGAAGTCGAAGAAGCGAGGATAATTGCCGAAAAAGAGGCCGTGCTTCGTGCTGAAGAAGAGGCGAGCAAAAAGGCGGAAGAGGAACTGCTCATAAAGGTTGAGGAAGCACGACGTCGGGCCGAGGAGGCGGCCAGGAGAATTGCAGAAGAGGAAGCTAGGCTCCGGGCTGAAGAGGAGGCGAGCAGAAAAGCAGAGGAGGAACTGCGCATAAAAGCTGAGGAAGCACGACGACGGGCCGAAGATGCGGCCCGAAGGCTTGATGAGGAAGAAGCCAGACTACAATTTGAAGAAGAGGAGCTGCGGAAAAAAGCAGAAGATGCCAGGCGGAAAACTGAAGAGACTGCAAAGAAGGTAGCCGAAGAAGAGGCGAAATTGAGAGCCGAAGAGAAAAAGCTTCGGGAAAAGTCGGAAGAACTGGCAAAAATTTCCCTTGGAGAAGATGAGTTTACAGTAAGTTCCGGGCGTATATCGAAAGCTTTTCCTGACGGCAGCACATATGTGGGAGAAACCGTTAATGGTATGCCTCAGGGCCAGGGAGTTATGAACTATGCCGATGGAGATATGTATGTGGGAGAATGGGAAGGGGGCAAACAGAATGGGCACGGCATTCTTTCTCTCTCTGACGGTACGACCTACATATGCCAGTGGAAAGAAGGTCAAAAAGATGGGAACGGAACAGTAACTATGACGAATGGGCGGAAATATATTGGCGACTGGAAAGACGATCGTTACCACGGTCAGGGGACAGAAACCTTTCCCGACGGCATGAGATATAATGGCGAGTACAAAGACGGAAAGTTTCACGGCATGGGGATTCTTATTCTGCCTGACGGGAGGCGTTATACAGGTCAGTTCAGGGATAGCACTTTTCATGGGAAGGGAATCCTGATATTTCCTTCAGGAGACCGGTATGAAGGCGATTTTAAAAGCAACAGATATCATGGAAGAGGAACAATGACCATGAAGGACGGGAGATATTACGCCGGCGCACTCGAAAATGGTCTGCCTCATGGTATGGGGACGATGGTTTTTACCAATGGCAAACAGAATGTTGGTGAATTTGTAGAAGGAAGGTTTGTCGGAGAGAGACAGGTGAAAAGATGATTGGTAATAAGTCAATTTCTCATAAATCGCTCCGTAATTCCCCTGGAAAGGGAGTCATTGATTTTTATTGGGATGAGAGTTTTCTGAGTAGTAATGCTACCTGCTCATATCCCGATGGATCCAGATATAGCGGCTATTTCCACGAAGGGGTGTTTCACGGTCGTGGAATATTTACGTGGCCCGATGGAAGTCGTTACGAGGGTCGGTGGGAAAAGGGGTATCCCCATGGGCAAGGGACGATGCTTTTGTCCAATGGTCATAGATATGAGGGGGAATGGAATAACGGAGAAGCCGAAGGGAGTGGAAAAGAAACACTGTCTGACGGCAGCAGGTACTCGGGTAAATGGGAAAAGGGTCAAAAAAACGGAAAGGGAGAAATGATATACTCTGATGGTAATAAGTACAATGGCGAATGGAAAGATGGTCTTTGCCATGGTATCGGGGTTTTGGAATTTTCCAACAAATCCAAATATGAAGGGAGATGGGCTGATAATTCTATGGTGGGCACAGGAATACTCACATCTCAGGATGGAAGCAGATACAGGGGAGAGTGGAAAGAAAACGGATTTAACATTATCGAGGATTCCCCAAAGACGGAATCTCGTAAAAGGTAAACAGAGAAAAATAAAAAAGACCTTGATTGACAAGGCCTTTTTAGTCTCTCTTATGAAAATAGTAATGATTATTTACATATGATAGAGTTCACTCCCCAGAGTTCTTATCCAGTTATCTTTCAAGACCTCCAGTGCCTTATTAACCGATTCGACGCCGAGTATAAGAACAGTGATCTCGCCCCCTCCAATATAGGGATAGATGTAATCGACATTTATTTTAGCTAACTTCAGCGGTTTCAACACTGCATTGAGTCCGCCGGGGTGATGAGGTACCACACAGGCGATAACATCTTTGGTTTCTATATCATATCCGGCCGTTTTCATGACGTTCATGGCCTTGTCAGGATCATTTGCTATAAAATGAAGTTTTCCTTCTTTTTCCTGTGCCGTAAAGTAAAAGGCGAGAATATTAACTCCATTAAAACCCAAAAGCTCACTGACGGCTGATAACGCTCCCGGTTCGTTTTTTAGTGAGTGATTGATCTGTAAAACTGTTTTCATCAACGGGCTCCTTTTAAAACATATTCAGAACCGATATCCAGGCTTTTTCGGTTCAGCTTCATCATCGCCGCTTTTTTTCCTTTTGAAATTTCCTCCAGTGCGCCCATAATCGATTCAAGCGACGTTACCTGTGTTTTCGTGACAAAGGCGCCGAGCATAATCATGTTGACCGAACGTTCATTGCCGAACTCTTCACGAGCGATTTTGTTTGCGGGTAACTTGACGGACATAATATCGGTTCTCGTTATATCTCCGTCAACGAGGCTTGTGTTGAGTATGACGACTCCCTTCTCATTTATAGCGCTTTCGAATCTTGAAAGGGAGGGATTATTCATAATAACGGCGAAGTCGGGCGAAGAGGCGACGGGTGAAAATATTTCCTCATCCGATACGGCGACGGTACAGTTAGCGGTTCCCCCCCGCACCTCTGCACCGTATGAGGGAAGATAGGTTACCTCATGGCCATCCCTCATGGCAGCGACGGCATATACATACCCCATCATGAGTACGCCTTGTCCTCCGAAACCTGCGAATACTGTTTTTTTCATATACAACAATCCATTCAGTCGATGTTTCCCGCTTCATCTTTGATAACCTTCATCGGATAGGTCTTTGCGATACTTTCATCTATCCACTTGCAGGCATCGACGGGAGACAGCTTCCAGTTTGTGGGACAGGGAGAAAGCACTTCAACGAGCGAAAATCCCAGACCCGCCATCTGAACCTTGAAAGCCTTTTTAATGGCCTTTTTTGTCTTTCTTATGTTCTTGGGTGAATTTACGGACGTGCGCTCGATATAAACACTCCCTTTTGTAATGGCGAGCATCTCACTTAAATCGATGGGCGAGCCATCTCTCAATGAATCGCGACCGCCAGGAGTAGTTGAAGAGTTCTGACCGAGAAGGGTAGTGGGGGCCATCTGACCGCCCGTCATTCCGTAACAGCTGTTATTTACGAAGATAATGGTTATGTTTTCGCCCCTGTTAGCGGCGTGAATCGTTTCCGCTGTTCCTATGGCAGCAATATCTCCGTCTCCCTGGTAGGAAAAAACTATCCTGTCGGGAAGTGTTCGCTTGATACCCGTTGCAACAGCGGCACCCCTGCCGTGAGGCGCTTCGCACATGTCGAGATCGAAATAATCATAGGCCAGAACGGCACAACCTGCGGGAGGTACGCCGATGGTCTTTTCAGCGATATCAAGTTCTTCTATTACCTCCGCCACCAAGCGGTGAATAATGCTGTGACCGCACCCTGGGCAGTAGTGAAATACTGCGTCTTTGAGATATTTGGGCTTTTGGAATATCTGTTTCATCCGTTTCTATTCCTCTTCCAGATTCTGGCGGTAGTAAATACTGCTGATTTCCTTGGAGATTTCATCAGGTGTAGAGATGATACCGCCTGGACGGCCATAGAAATGGACGTTGCCCCTCCCTTCAAGGGAGAGCTTTACGTCTTCGATCATCTGACCGGTGCTCATCTCAAAGACGAGAAAATGCTTGACTACCCTGCTCATCTCAAGGAGGGCTTTATTCGGAAAGGGATAGAGTGTAATGGGCCTGAAAAGTCCCACCTTCAATCCCATTTCCCGGACCCTTTTAATGGCACCCTTGGCAATCCGGGCAGCCGTTCCGTATGCAATTACCACCATATTGGCGTCTTCTGTAAGATATGATTCGGCAGTAGTAATTTCGCGTGCAATATTTTCGTATTTTCGTGCCAGCTTCCAGTTATGATCTTCCATTTCCCTGGTATCGAGAATCAGGGATTTAATAATACGGCTCGGTCTTCCCTTGGCGCCGTCGAGTATCCAGGGTTTTGGAGGCAAATCGAGGGGATCAATGGGATCGGGAAATATAACTGGTTCCATCATCTGCCCCATCATTCCGTCAACGAGGATCAAAACGGGTGTGCGGTATTTGTCGGCATATTCAAATGCCTTTCGCGTGAGGTCTGCCTCTTCCTGGCCGGAATCGGGTGCCAGGACAATGGATCTGTAATCGCCATGACCGCCACCGCGTGTGGCCTGAAAATAGTCACCCTGTGACGGGGCAATATTTCCGAGTCCCGGGCCGCCTCTCATGGTGTTCACGATTACGGCGGGAAGCTCGGAAGCTGCAAGAAAAGAAATTCCCTCCTGTTTCAGGCTCATGCCGGGGCTTGAGGAGCTCGTCATTGAACGAACGCCTGCGCTTGAAGCACCAAGTACCATATTGATAGCGGCGATTTCGCTTTCTGCCTGGATAAACGTTCCGTCAGAAAGCTCTGCCATGGCGTTTGCCATATATTCGGTCATCTCGTTTTGCGGGGTAATCGGATAGCCGGCGTAAAACCTGCAGCCTGCGCGAATGGCTGCTTCAGCGATAACCTGACTTCCCCTCATCAATTGTTTATTACTCACGGTAAACCTCTATCGCGATATCGGGACACACAAGTGCGCAGAGAGCACAGCCCGTGCAACCCTTATCGTTTTCGCCATCGCCGGGATTTGAAAATACTGCGGGGTAATACCCCTTCTGATTTAATTTGTCTGAAATAGAAATAAGTTGGTTCGGGCATACCGATATGCAGAGATAACAACCCTTGCACAATTCCCTGTCAATCGTGATCGTGCCTCGTATCTTTTTCTTGCCCATATCCTCTTAGCCGATCTTCTTAATGCATTCAATAGTCACTGAATTGAGCAGCGAGCGAATACAAAATAAACATTTTCCTTAACAATCGGAGATTCCCCGCAACTTGTTGCTGGGAGCTTCAATTTTGAGTTGCAGAACATTGGTTTTTTCACTGTACCAATTTGTATATATGGGCATGAGTAAATATGCTTCGTTTGCAAATTTGTCAAGTTATTTTAAATATATAATTTAAAATAAATTTAAGCCAAATCATATTACTTTGGCCTAAACCGGCTGATATTCAAGCTGTTGTAGCATAAAAATCTAATTATATCATGCAAATAAAAGACCACTCTTCGTCCCATGTACCATGATCTGTATCGATAAAAACCCCCATTAAACTCCTCGGTTATATTTTATGATATAGATGTTGACTGGTCATATAATATTTTATAGGTTTTGGCGAATCAAGAGCGCTCTATTTGACCGGGGGCGCACCCGTAAGCCCCGCCTTGTAGGCGGGGTTGAGTGGCGCAATTAAAAAGG
>CAYSHT010000009.1:20656-31167 GCA_964430915.1 uncultured Syntrophaceae bacterium | reverse complement strand
GGCATCCCGAAGGGATGTAATATAAACGTAATGTTCCTTGCCGGGAGGTGCACAGTCCTGCAGGGAGTGCACCTCTATTTGAAGCTTTTTTCTTTGCCATCGAATATCGACTATTTTACAAGACCGTGACTGTCAACTTTAAGACTAGGTAACAGGGAGACTCGAGTATTTTACGTCTCCACCAACCATTGTCAGAACCGCTCTGCCCAGGAACTTCCTGCCTCCAAAGGGGGTATTGCGGGACTTCGAACGAAATTTGTCGGCCTTCACGGTCCACTTCTTTTGCGGATCGATGACCGTGATGTCGGCATTGCACCCCACATTTAAAGTACCGCCCGGTATCTTGAGTATTCCCGCAGGATTTGTGCTCATCTTCTCGATAAGCTGGGAAAGCGAAAGGACCTTTTCCTTTACCAGCGTGAGGCTTGCCGAAAGCGAGGTTTCCAGACCGATGATACCGTTTGCGGCGTACTCGAATTCCACATCTTTCTCGATCGATGAATGAGGTGCGTGATCGCTTGCGATTGCATCGATGGTACCGTCTTTGAGACCTTCCTTTATTGCCTCCACGTCCTCCTTTTTTCTGAGTGGTGGATACATTTTGAAATTGGTGGAGAATTCCGTGAGGGCCTCGTCGGTAAGGGTAAAGTAGTGGGGTGCCGTTTCCGCCGTTACCCTGACGCCCCTTCTCTTTGCTTCCCTTATTATTCGCACGGATTCGGCGGTGCTCACGTGGGCGATGTGTACCGAGACATTAGAAAACTCGGCCAGGGCGATATCCCGGGCAATCATGATATGTTCGGCGGTGTTTGGGATTCCCTGGAGACCCAGTTCCGTCGAGGTATACCCCTCGTTCATCAGTCCCCCCGCAGATAGATTCAGGTCCTCGCAGTGAGATATTACGGGAATTCCGAAAGAGGAGGCGTATTCAAGGGCATTTCTCATCAGGCTGCTGTCCATAACCGGATTTCCATCGTCGGAGAGTGCGACGGCACCGGCATCTTTCAGGTCGGCGAATTCCGTCAGTACTTTACCTTCCTCGCCTTTACTCACCGCGGCGACGGGATAGACACGGGCCATACCGGCGGCATTTGCCTGTCGTATTATGAACTCCGTTACGGATCGGTTGTCATTTATAGGTTCTGTGTTTGCCATGCAGGCAATCGAAGTGAATCCGCCGGCCACCGCGGCTTCACTCCCCGTTTGAACGGTCTCCTTGTATTCGTGTCCAGGTTCCCTGAGGTGGGTATGCATGTCGATAAGGCCCGGTGTTATTATCATACCGGTCAGGTCTATCACCTCTGTTTTCTGCCCCTTTCCTTCGGGAATAGTCTTTGCTATTCGGGAGACGGTTCCCTTCTCTATGAGAAGATCCATCGTCGCATCCATATTTTGTGAGGGGTCGATTATTCTTCCCCCCTTGAGTAGTAGTCTCATTATTTTCCTCCCGCCAAAAGATAGAGCAGTGCCATCCGCAAAGCGACACCGTTTGTAACCTGTTCGAGAATGACAGAATAGTGCCCATCGGCAATCTGCGGGTCTATTTCCACACCTCTGTTGATTGGCCCAGGGTGCATTACAAGCACGTTTTTCTTCGCCATTTTAATCCTGTCGGGTGTGAGGCAGTAGAGCTTTGCGTATTCTCGTACCGAGGGAAACATGTTGTTTTTCTGCCGCTCCAACTGGATCCTGAGCATCATAATAATGTCTGCGTTCTGTATCGCTTCCTCCATCCGGTTATGGACGGAGACCCCCATTTTATCGATTTCCCTCGGCATCATCATGGCGGGCCCGCAAAGTGTCACTCTGGCCCCCATTGTGGTAAGACCATAGATGTTGGAACGTGCCACCCTGCTGTGGGCTATATCGCCGATGAGAGCAACATTCAGGCCGTCTAATTTACCCCTCTTTTCCCGTATGGTCATCATATCCAGGAGAGACTGGGTGGGGTGTTCATGGGCCCCGTCACCGGCATTGATAATTGATTGATGCTTCAGCAGTCGTGCAAGAATATGGGGAGCACCGGCGGCACTGTGTCTCATGATAATGATGTCTGGATTCATGGATTCCAGGTTTCGTGCCGTGTCGATGAGGGTCTCACCTTTGACGACACTGCTTGCGGATGCCGTGATATTTACAGCATCGGCACTTAATCTCTTTGCAGCGATTTCAAAGGAGGTTCTCGTCCGGGTACTTGGCTCGTAAAAAAGACTGATGACCGTTTTGCCCCTCAGTGTAGGGACCTTCTTGATCTTCCGTGTGGATATTTCCTTAAGAGATTCTGCCGTATCGAGAATAAGATTGATCTCATCTCTGGAATAATCTTTCAGGCCAAGTATATCTTTTCTTTCAAATTTCATCGTAGTGCCTCGATTTAAATGTTTTCGATTACCACTTCGTTTATCCCCTCTATCTCTGCAAGATTGACGCTCACTTCTTCCCAGAGTGAAGAAGGAAGGCTGTTTCCCACAAAATTCGGTCGTATGGGAAGTTCTCTGTGGCCCCTGTCGATTAAGACCGCGAGCTGAATGAGATTCGGCCTTCCAAAATCCATCAGTGCGTCCATGGCCGCCCGTATTGTTCTTCCCGTGAAGATGACGTCGTCGACGAGAATGACTTTTTTGTTATCAAGAGAAAAGGGTATGTCTGTCTTTCCCAGCTTCGGTTTTTTGGCAGTCGTTAATACATCGTCACGGTAGAGCGTTATGTCAAGAATGCCCAGAGGCACGTCGGTTTTTTCAATATTTGATATCTTTTTGCCGATTCTCTGTGCCAGAAATACGCCGCCCTCACGTATTCCTATTACCACCAGGTCCCGTATACCTTTGTTTTCTTCCAGGATTTCATAGGCAATCCTCGTCAGGGATCTTTCAATCCCTTCGGCATCCATTACCACCTTTTTCTTTTTCATCTCTTTCGTTATCCCTCTTTTTGGTGTGTTAAAAAAGCTGATTAATCCAAAAAAAAAAGGCCTTCCCGTTGAATGAGAAGACCTTTTAAAAATATTGCATGTAAAGAAACGTAAGGATCATAACTCTTCCTCTTTTAATTTACTGACAACTTTCAGCGAAAATTATAACAATACCCGCATTCTATGTCAAGCCATTTTAGTCTATGATATGTCCCAGCCTGCTCCAGCGGGGACCATGATTTTTCCCGTCCCAAGACCAGTATATGACAAAGGCCTTGCCGAGGACGTCTTTCAGATTCACGAATCCCCAGAACCTGCTGTCAAGACTCTGGTCACGGTTGTCCCCCATTACGAAGAGAGACCCCTCGGGTACTGTTACAGGACCGAAATTGTCACGGGGCTGCATGGCACGTGGAAATATCAGATTATCGGTATAGACTCCATGTCCGTCGTTATAGAGGGAGCTATTGATGAAGATCTTTTTGTCTTTTATCTCTATGGTGTCGCCGGCAACGGCAATGACCCTTTTGATGAAATCCTTCGACCTGTCTATCGGGTATATGAAAACGATAATGTCTCCCTGTTCGGGGTCACTTATGGGGACTATGGTCTTTCTCAGGAAGGGAATCTTTATTCCGTAGATGAATTTGCTGACAAGGATATGGTCGCCGATAAGAAGCGTTTCCTTCATAGAACCTGAAGGAATCTTGAAGGCCTGAACCAGAAAGGTTCTTATAAAGAGTGCGATAAGTATCGCGATAATGATTGTTTCCGCATACTCTTTAACGATGTTCTTGTTGATCTTCATATCCTTTATCCTCAGGAATATATTTTTGACATGGCAATGACCGTCATAACTATCGCGGAGAAACCCCTTGTCAGTACCCCTGCGATTCTTCCTGACAGGGCCCCGTAACTTGCCCTGAAGGCCGGTTTCAGCCTTCTCTCTTCCATGATCTCTGCGATAAGTACACCGGAAAAACCGCCAAGAAAGATGCCGATTACGGTCCCCAGGCCCAAAAAAATACGTGTCATTACAATTGCCCCGACAATACCACCTGCCAGTGAGGCAAAAACCGCCGTTCTTGAAGGTGTGTATTTCTTGGCACCTTTCATGCCGAGGTAAAAATCGACAGATTCCGCTGCGAGGGTAATAACAGCGAGTATGAGAATTATCACAAGCCCTATTTCTTCAAAACCGGTTATCCAGGAGTAGATAATGACATCTGTCAGAATGACAAATGTCCCGGGAAACCCGAATACCGTAATAAAAATCCCAGCAAACAGTAGGAGAATAAATAGCGTCAGGCCTGCTGTTGCAAGGGGAGACACGTTGCTTATTTCCTCTTTTTCTTCGATGGCCAAACAGTTTCCCAGGCAAGAATGGTGGGACTGGCAATAAACATTGATGAATAGGTACCTACTACTACTCCCACGAGAAGGGCAAAGGCGAAGTCGTGGATCACAGCACCACCGAGGAAAAAGAGCGCGCCTACCACAAGGAGTGTCGTACCCGATGTCAGTATGGTTCTGCTCAAGACCTGGTTTATGCTTGAGTTTACCACCTCGCCCAGCTTCTGTCTTCTTGCCTTTCTCAGGTTTTCCCTTATCCTGTCATATACGACGATGGTGTCGTTAAGTGAATAACCGATTATCGTAAGGAGTGCGGCGATGATAGGGAGAGAAAATTCCTTACCAAGGAGAGAAAAAATTCCCACTGTAATAAGGACGTCGTGGATCAGGGCAATTATTGCACCTATTGCATACCGGAATTCGAATCTCCAGGTGATATAGATGAGTATCCCTATGATTGCGTAAATCATGGCCAGCATACCCTTCTGCCTCAGGTCCTTGCCGACCTTGGGTCCTACAACCTCGACCCTCCGTACCTCAAAGGCGTCCTTCCCGAACTGAACGGTAAGTGCCTCTTCGATGCTGCTCGAGAGTCCCTTTATCTCGGAGCTTGACTTCTCTGTTTTTATCAGAAACTCGTTGTTATCCTCGTATCCGAACTGCTGAATGACACTCTTGCCGAGGCTGATTGTTGAGAGGGAATCCCGTATGTCCTTCACTTCGGTTTTGTTTTCAAACTTGATCTGTACCTGTGTTCCTCCCGCAAAATCGATCCCGAGATTAGGACCGCCGTGGAATAGCAGAGATACAATGCTTATGATGACCACAATAACAGACGCAATGGAGGCGAGCTTCATCCTTCCGACGAAATTCAGATTTATTCCTGGTTTTATAAGTTCCATCGATGTCTCCTATATGCTGACCATTTTTATTTTTCTGTGCCAGACGAAATAGTCGTAAACAATTCGCGTCACAAAAATAGCAGTGAACATACTGCTTATTATGCCGATGCTGAGCGTGACGGCAAATCCCTTGACGGGTCCAGTGCCGAACTGAAAGAGGACCAGGGCTGCGATAAGGGTCGTGATATTTGCATCGACTATTGTGATAAGGGCCTTGGCGTATCCGCTGTCGATCGCCGCATTCGGCGATTTTCCGAGCCGCGCTTCCTCCCGAATCCTCTCAAAGATAAGAACATTGGCGTCGACGGCCATGCCGATAGTGAGAACAATGCCCGCAATGCCCGGAAGTGTGAGGGTGGCCTTGAAGGCGGCGAGAGCACCCATAATAATGATGATATTCATTATGAGGGCCATGTTGGCTATGAAACCCGACAGCCTGTAGTAGGCAACCATAAAGAGTATTACCATTATGCTTCCCACAATAATGGACAAGAGTCCCTTGTCGATAGAATCCTGGCCGAGTGATGGCCCAACCGTTCTCTGTTCGAGTATTATTACCGGTGCGGGAAGGGCGCCTGCCTTGAGGACAATGGCGAGATCGCGGGCCTCTTCCATGGTGAATGTGCCGGTAATCTGGGCCTGTCCGCCCGATATCCTCTCCTGTATAACCGGTGCAGAGTGGACGACCTCATCAAGGACAATGGCCAACCGCTTATTGACGTTTTGTGCGGTTATCCTGTCAAAATCCCGTGCGCCCTGGGAGTCGAACGTGAGTCCTACATAGGGCTCACCAAATCTGTTTCCGATCCTTACCTTGGCGTCCTCAAGCGCGTCGCCTGTGAGGAGGGTCTTCTTCTTGAGCAGATAGGGTACCTTTTTCCTTCGCTGTGTGTCGGGGTCGATCTTGTAGCCGTATAAAACAATACTGCCCGGAGGTATGGTGCCGCGCAGGGCATCGTCGACGCTGTGTTCTTCGTCCAGGAGCTTGAACTCAAGGAGGGCTGTCTTACCTATGAGGTTGATGGCCCTCTGCGGATCTTTTACGCCCGGAAGCTGAATCAGTATGCGGTCTTTTCCCTGAGGGATAATTTCCGGTTCGGAAACGCCGAATTGATCCACTCTGTTCCGTATCGTTTCAAGACTCTGCTCCACGGCAAATTTCTTGATGGTCTCAGCCTGCTTGGCATCTATCTTCATAAAGACCCGTTCCTGGCCTTCAATGATTTCCGAGGATTCGATCTCGAGGGTGGGAAAATCCTCTTCCAGGATCCTGTCAAACTGGCCTCTTGCCTCCGAGTCCCTGAGGTCGACCATAATGGTTGTTCCTTCTGTGCGGTCAAGGTGTCTGAACCTGACCTTCTTTTTCATGAGGACTTCCTTCAGGTCGTTTGATATCCTCTCCGTTGCGTTTTCTACTGCCTTTTCAGTTTCCACTTCCAGGACGAGGTGCATTCCCCCCTGAAGATCGAGACCAAGATGAATCTTATCAGTGGGAAGATTATTTTTCCAGAAACCGGGAAGACTTTCAGTTAATGACGGCGTAAGGTAAAATAACGCTATTGCTATCACTGAAAGTGCAATGATCGCCCTTATCTTAATATTCTTGTCAAACATCGGCACCCCTTTCGACGTATTATTCCTTTGCTGCTCCCTTTTGTGTTACTGCCGCAATATTGCCCCTTGATACCTTTACCCGTACCTTGTCACATACCTCAAGGGTTACAATCTGATCCGTTATCCCCGTTATCTTTCCGTGCAAACCGCCGGAGGTTACAACTGCGTCGCCGTGACCAAGATTACTAATCATTGCCTTTACTTCCTTCTGCTTCTTTTGCTGAGGCCTGATAAGAAGAAAATAGAAGATGGCAAAGATTGCGGCCATCACGATGATAAAATGCATGTCGCCACCCTGAGCTCCCGCTCCGCCCTGTCCGGCACCTCCCATAGCATATGCTATACTATTCATTTTTTGTTTCCTCCTCTTTCCGAGTTAATCCCGAGCGTTTTTAAAGTCTCAGTCTGTATCTAAATCGGAGTTCTTAGACTTAAAATCTCTCCTGAAGTTTTCGTAATCGTCGTTTTTAATCGCCTCTCGTATTCTCTCCATCAGGCGTGTAAAATGCCTGACGTTGTGGATCGTGTTCAAAACAATCGCCAAGATTTCCCTGGCGACAAACAGGTGCCTGAGATAGGCCCTGGAATAGTTTTTACAGGTATAGCAATCACATTCACTGTCGAGGGGTGATCCATCGTCCCGATAATGGGAATTCCTTATAGCAACCTTTCCCCCGTTTGTAAATAACATTCCGTTTCTTGCATTTCTTGTCGGCATGACACAGTCGAACATGTCGATCCCGTAGCGGACACACTCCACGATATCTTCCGGAGTTCCAACACCCATAAGGTATCTCGGTTTTTCTTCAGGCAGAAGGGGTGCAGACTTTTCTACCGTCTCCCACATGAGTTCTTTGGGCTCGCCGACGCTGAGCCCACCGAGGGCATAGCCGTCGAAACCGATATTGGTAAGCTCTTCTATTCCCCTCTTTCTGAGTTCTCCGTACATGCCACCCTGGGAGATACCGAAGAGGGCCTGATTGTCACTTTTTCTTGCAGCTTTGCACCTTTTTGCCCACCTGGTGGTCATGGCGAGTGATTTTTGGGCATAGTCGCGTGTGGCAGGGTAGGGCAGGCATTCGTCGAGACACATCATGATATCAGAGCCTATCGCTTCCTGAATCTCTATACATTTTTCGGGGCCTATAAAGTGGGTTGACCCGTCTATATGTGACTGAAAGGTTGCACCTTCTTCTTCCAGTTTCCTCAATGTGGCGAGACTGTAGATCTGAAAGCCGCCGCTGTCAGTCAGTATGGGGCCGTCCCAGTTCATAAACCTGTGCAGTCCACCGAAGTTCCTTATCAGTTCATGGCCGGGCCTGAGGTAGAGGTGGTAGGTGTTTCCAAGGATGATTTGCGCTCCCAGTTCCTTTACTCTTTCAGGAACAAGGCCCTTTACCGTCCCCTGGGTTCCCACTGGCATAAAAACGGGCGTGTCGATCGTACCATGGGGTGTAGTGAGCTTTCCCAGTCTGGCCTTCGATGTCTTGTCTTTTTTTAAAAGTTCGAATGTGGGCTTCATGTTTCAGTCCAACCCTTATACTATCAGCATACAATCGCCGTAACTGTAAAATCTGAATCCTTCTTCCACGGCGATCTTATAGGCCTTCTCTATTAATTCTTTTCCCCCAAAGGCGCAGGTGAGGAGGAAAAGGGATGATTGAGGAAGATGAAAATTGGTGATGAGTCGGTTCACCTTCTTGAAGTCGTACCCTGGATATATGAAGAGATCCGTATGTCCGCTTCCCGACCGTACCATGCCCTCCGGGTCCGTTGCCGATTCAAGGACTCTGACGGATGTGGTCCCCGTGGCCGTTATCCTTTGTGCCTTTCCGATCTTTTCTGCCGCCTCCGTTGAAACTTCGTAGGATTCCTCCTCCATCGTGTGGTCTTCGATATTGGCCGTTTCTATCGGGAGAAACGTCCCATATCCGACATGGAGCGTGACCCTGACAATATCTACTCCGCGTTTTTCCAGTTTTTCAAGGATCTCCTCGGAAAAGTGGAGCCCCGCCGTGGGAGCCGCCACGGACCCCGGCATTTTCGCATAGACAGTCTGATATCGTTCCTGATCAAGATCATTGTTGCCACCATCCTTTTTCCTCTTTATATAAGGGGGAAGAGGGGCACGTCCGTTCCGTTTCAGAAAGAGGTCAAAGTCGTCCTTAGTATGAAAGTCGAGAATCCATTTTTTTTCCGACCTTCGTTCCACAACCAGGGCAGATGTCCCGTCATTGAACGATATCTCCGTTCCGATTCTTACCCTCTTGGCCGGTCGAAGGAGCACATCCCATCGCTCCGGAGCACCATGTTTCGCAAGGAGGAGTATCTCGATGGTCGCTCCCGTCGATTTTGTTCCGAAAAGCCGTGCCGGTATTACCCTGGAATCATTAATGACCAGGGTATCTCCCTTCTCGAAGAATTCGGCGATTTCATAGAAATGTCTCAATTCCACAGACCCCTTTTCCCTGTCAACGACCATCATTCTCGAATGATCTCTCAGATCGGAGGGTTTCTGTGCAATGAGGCTTCCCGGAAGCCTGTAGTAAAAATCTTCTGTTTTCATAGTTGCGAACTGAGGGAAATAATCAGAAAAAAACTTTAAAGTCAATAGGTAATCGTAACGGTTATTATTTTGTTGCGAGGGTATACGCCGGTTCCGTTCTTTCATGGTGTGGAGTTTGCTCTCCCTCACTATTGCGGAACGGTCCTCCCTGAGGTTCTACTTTCTCCCGAAATATACGAGAATCAGTCCGGCAACAACGGAGGCGAGGCCGAGAATTCTCAGGGTGTTGTCAGGTATTTCATGGACCTTCATGAGGTAGGACTTGATCTTCTCGGGAAAGGCGAAATAGGGGAGTCCCTCAATAATCAATACCAGACCTATGACACATAACAACAACTTCATTACTATGATTCCTTCATCTTATCGTTTGGCATCATCTCTCGACTTTGCGATATCCCAGAGCCGGTCCATTTCTTCGAGAGAGGACTCTTCGAGTGTCTTCCCCTCGTCTTTCAGGCTTTTTTCGATGAAGGCGAACCGTTTAATAAATTTAGCAATGGAAAATCGGAGGGCCTCTTCCGGTTCAACATCGGTGAATCTGCACAGATTGACAATGGAAAAGAGAAGGTCCCCGATCTCTTCTTTTATTAAGGGCCCTCCATCTTTCCCAAGGGCAGCTTTCAACTCTTCAAGCTCTTCCTCAATTTTTTCAAGGACTCCTTCTTTTTTATCCCAGTCAAAACCGACCATTGATGCGCGTTCGGTGATTTTCTTTGCCCTCGCAAGCGACGGGAGGGAACGGGGTATTTTATAAGAAAGAGAGCCCTTCCTGTCGGGTTTACCCTCGCTTCGTATCTTTATCTCTTCCCAGTTTGACCTGATCTCGTCGACGCTCTCGACGGTCGTGTCCCCGAAAACATGGGGATGGCGGCGAATCATTTTCTCGGATATTGTATCGATCACGTCGGAGATATCAAATTCGCCGGACTCTTCGGACATTCTCGCAAGGAAGAGGATCTGAAAGAGGACATCGCCGAGTTCTTCCCTGAGGGCCTCACTTTTTCCTTCCTCAATCGCGTCGATGGCCTCGTGGGTTTCCTCTAAGAGGTACTTTCCTATATCCTCCTTTGTCTGGCTCCTGTCCCAGAGACACCCATCGGGGGAGCGTAACCGCTCCATTATTTTTACAAGATCGTCAAATTTATTTTCCATCATTTATTAAGGC
>CAYSHT010000009.1:0-20556 GCA_964430915.1 uncultured Syntrophaceae bacterium | reverse complement strand
TCAAAGGCCTTTTCTCCCTTCTCCCTGCAGGCGGGGCAGCTCTGCCCCGGAACGATAACGGCAAATATTCTGTTTCCCGTACTTGCCTTGGAATCGATTGTGAGCATACCTCCGCAGTCGTCACAGATGCGAACGGTTTCTTCCTGCTCTTCGTTAATCCCATCCGTGTCATAGTAGATGCTCCTGCTTCGCCTAGCGTATTTGGCATCCTTTACCATCTCGGCCTTCTGGGAATGACGGTTTTTCCAGAGCTCGTAGATCTGCGATACCTCATCTTCGATATATCGGCTGATCTCAGAAGACTGCTCTATCTCCCTCGGATTGTAATCCGGTTCTCTTACAAAACTGTAATCTAGGCCCGCCATTGCCATAATGATGCCCACATTGACGTAGGGAAGGGCGCTTTCTATGGAGTAACCGCCTTCTAAGACGGCGATATCGGGTGAGAGCCGCTCGTTCAGTGTGGCGTAACCATTCGCTGAAAAATTCATATTGGTAATCGGGTCGGAATAGTGATTATCCTGACCTGCCGAATTGATAATAAGGTCGGGCTTGAATTCGTCCAGCATGGGGAGGATCAGGTTGTCAAGTGCAAAGAGAAAGCCCTCGTCAGAGGTGTTCGGGGGGAGTGGGATATTTATTGTATATCCGAGCGCATTGGGACCGCCAAACTCATTCGGAAATCCCGAGCCCGGGTAGAGTGTCCTTCCGTCCTGATGTATGGAGATGTAGAGGGTATCGGGATCGTGCCAGAAAATATCCTGTGAACCGTCTCCATGGTGACAGTCCGTATCCACGATGGCAATCCTTTTGTGACCGTATTTATGTCGTATATATTCGACCATGATTGCTTCAATATTAATGTTGCAGAATCCGCGTGCCCCGTGGACCACCCTCATTGCATGATGACCCGGTGGCCGCACTAAGGCAAAGGCGTTATCCACCTCTTTTGTGAGAACCTTTTCTGCGGCCGTAATGGCCCCTCCCGCAGAGATGAGATGAGACTCGGTGATGACACTTTCCGCTCCGGGGACGCATATATGGATGCGGTTTATATCTTCAGTGGAGGCGAGACCCGGCTTGAACTCGAAAACATTGTCGAGGTCGAGGAGGCCTTCCTCAAATACCTGATCCTGTGTATAGAGGAGCCGTTCCTCCCTTTCGGGATGGGTCGGTGATATCGCCCAGTCAAAGGCTGGAAAGAATATCAGCCCTGTTTTCTTCGCGTTCATCTGGTTTCCCCCTTTTGAAAGTTGGAGATGAGGCCTGGTTTTACCTGTGCCTTGATCCTGATATTTTTTCCGACCGTATAGTAGCCCCGCACCATATTGAAGGATTGATCCTCAGTGATTTCTATTTCCAGATCGTCTTCTTTTGCCCCCATTTTTATTGCCCTCTCGCGGAGTTTATCCATGCAGATCTTCAGGGCATCCTCCCTTTCGAATTCACGGGGTATTTCAGACTGTATTCCCTCTTCGACAATTGTCAGGGTTCCCTTTTCGGTATCGGCGAGTACTGTGAGCTCTGTCGTGGTTCTTGCGAGAGAGGCCCCTATGGCATTTGCTACTTCCGCATTTTCAGGGATGTGCGTGGTACATCCCAGCATATCTCCCAGGCGGGGTGCCATAGGGTTGGCAGGTCCGCCAACGACATAGAGCAGGGTTGGTTCGATTTTTTTCCCCTCGAACATTTCGTGAACCGTGTAAACAGGCGCATTGTTTATCTCGTCGATCATATCTCTCACCGACGAGGTAATTGTTTCGCATGCGCTATGAAAAATTGTTTCTGCCGCATCATGGAGGGAGACATTCATCGATTTGGCAATCCCTGCTATTGCCTTTTCGGCCTTTTCTTTTTCTCCTATATCGGTGAGGCCAAGAACGATCATGGCATCGGTCGGCGTGGGTGATGGCCCGCCAAAGGCGGCCGCGGGACCGATTCTTTCGGGACCTATCTTTAATTCACCATTTTCGTAGTCAACCCTGCTGTCTCCCCCTATGCCGATGGAACGTGTCCTGAGTCCCCGTATAAGTGTCTTGTGACCTTTAATGGTAACTCCCAGCGGTTCCAAAAGAGGGATGCCGCCGGCAAATATTGCGATATCCGTGGTGGTTCCTCCAATGTCGAGTGCTATCGCGTCTTCTTTGAAATTCGTGAGGCTCAGAATTCCCATAATACTGGCGGCGGGTCCCGAGAGTATGGTTTGAACGGGGCACTTTACCGACTGACCAATTTCGAAGGTTCCCCCGTCGGCCTTCAGGATATAGATGGGAAAATCGGTTTTGAATCTTCCCACGAACTCTTTGATGCTATCGATGAAGGAATTATAGATATCCCAGACGGCGGCGTTGAGATAGGTCGTTGCGATGCGACGGGGAAAATTGAGGTTTCCCGACATCCTGTGACCGAGGGAAATATGTTTGAATTTGTCATGAATCGAATCGCCGATATCCGTCTCGATATGTGGATCTCGCGTTGAGAATTTGCCGACTATGCCCACGTGCTCGATCCCTTTCTCACGGAGATTTCCGGCGATTTTCGATATCTCATCGTGATCGATACCGGCAACCTCAACTCCGCGGTGATTCACATAGCCGGAGACGAAATGGGTATCATCGTTTATCGTGAGCATCGACGGAGGAAGGCCGGGGCCGCTTGCCAGTATCATTCCCACCTTGCTTATCTTGTCCTGCACAATAGCGTTGGTGGACATAGTGGTGCTTAAGACGACCCTGTCGAGTATTTCGGGGCCTTCATCACTTAGTATCTCTTCAGTGACCTCAAGCAGTGAATCTAGCAGATTTTCCCTGTTGGTGAGAACTTTTGCCTTCTTTTTCACCTCGTAGTGATCAAGGAGAACTGCATCAGTATGTGTCCCTCCCACGTCGATTCCTAAGATCATAGCAGCCTCTCTTATTATATGGTTTCAAGAAAATTTGACTACCACATGGATTTATATCAGTCAATTTATCATTTCTGAAGAGTCAGATATGTCCTATATAATAAGCAAATGCGTGTGACGATCGATAAATCCATATTGACGATCGGTGAAATAATGTGATAGAAAATAATCCCATGGTTGTTGATCCGGCTATGGGCATTTTTTTGAAGGTATGTTCAAAAGTCTGAATGCCCAATTTTCATTATAAAAGGAGTGAGTAGATGAAGGAATTTATCAGAATGTGTGAGGAGTGTAATCCAGGTGAATCTGAGTTTTTACAGGCAGTAACCGAAGTTGCCGAGTCGGTCAAACCGGTGCTGGAGAAGAATCCGGCATACAGAAGGGCAAAAATTCTGGAGCGCATGGTTGAACCCGAGCGGACCATTATATTTCGTGTGCCCTGGGTGGATGATAAGGGTGAAATACAGATAAACAGGGGGTACCGTATACAGGTGAACAGTGCCATCGGTCCCTATAAGGGAGGATTTCGTTTCCATCCCTCTGTCAATCTCAGCATACTCAAGTTTCTGGGTTTTGAGCAGACCTTCAAGAATGCCCTTACAACACTCCCCATGGGGGGGGCGAAGGGCGGCTCGAACTTTGACCCCAAAGGGAAATCGGACAATGAGGTCATGCGTTTCTGTCACAGTTTCATGAGTGAAATATTCAGGCATATCGGGGCTAATACCGATGTTCCGGCAGGCGATATCGGTGTAGGCGAAAGGGAGATAGGATATCTCTTCGGCATGTATAAGAAGCTTCGGAACGAATTTACCGGTATTTTGACAGGTAAGGGTCTGCAATGGGGAGGGAGCCTCATACGCCCCGAGGCAACGGGTTACGGCTGCGTCTATTTCGCCTCTGCGATGCTCGCAGCGAAGGACGATTCCATAGAAGGGAAGGTCTGTCTCGTCTCCGGATCGGGCAATGTGGCCCAGTATACGGTGGAGAAGATTCTTGAGTTGGGCGGGAAGGTGATGACCTTTTCCGATTCATCGGGATATATATACGACGAGTCGGGGATCACGAGGGAAAAGCTTGACTATGTAATATATCTAAAGAATGTGGAGCGCGGCAGGATAAAGGAGTATGCCGATAAATACCCTGATTCCGTGTATACACCTGTTGATCCACATATCGATTATAATCCCCTCTGGAACCATAAAGCAGATTGTGCCTTTCCCTCGGCAACGCAAAACGAGATCAATGGCAAAGATGCCGAGAACCTCGTGAATAACGATGTAACAATAGTGGCCGAGGGTGCGAATATGCCCACGACACCTGAAGGCATCGAGGTATTCCTTGGGAGCAAGATTCTCTACGCCCCGGGGAAGGCGTCAAATGCGGGCGGCGTTTCCGTGTCCGGTCTCGAGATGTCGCAGAATAGCTTACGCCTGAGCTGGTCGCGTGAAGAGGTCGATAAGTATCTGAAAAGGATAATGCATGACATCCATACAGCATGTGTCAATGCTGCCGAAGAATACGGTAACCCCGGTAATTATGTGAGCGGTGCCAATATTGCCGGGTTTGTAAAGGTTGCCGATGCAATGATGGCCCAGGGAGTGGTGTAGAAGCCCTCAAAACGGGCGTTGTCTCTCCATTGTCGCCAAAGTTTCTGTAAATGAAAGAAGGAGAGGCGGCTTTTCGAAGCCACCGCTCCCTCTCTTTCATTATTTTATAAGAGCGGTGAGGATCTATGGCCAAGATTTCCTTTGGCAACAAGGGAAAACGGGTGAGAAAGACCGTTTTGAAGGGAAATACTGCGGGTTCGAGACCGGTCGGGGATGTCGTCCGCGACATAAAGGAGGGAATGCGAAAAGACCCCGGTGAAGATTACCGTGAAAAATCCCTTGCAATTCATGGTCTAGTCTGTGCCCGATGCGGAAAGGAGTTTGATGCTGCCAATCGTTATCTCCTCACGGTTCATCATAAAGACGGCAACCATCACAATAACCCCCCTGATGGGAGCAATTGGGAAAATCTCTGCGTCTATTGTCATGACGATATCCATAGCAGGGAACTTCTCGGAGAATACTACGAGGGTGCCGCCTCCGATAGATCAGGCACGACAGTTCACACCGACACTGTAGGTTCGAAGGAAAGCGGATCCGCCCTGGGGATCCTCGGTGAAAAGCTGCGAAAGGCGATGGAGAAAAAAGGGACAAAAAAGTAAGGCATTAAAAGATCTTGTCTCTAATTCGGAAAAACAGTACTTTCCTGTATCTTCAATCGTTATTCCCACGTTTAACGTTATTCATAAGGGAACTATTTTTTCAGAATTCTGAAGTTGTCACTCTGGTGATCCATCTTATCCCCCACCGACGTTCCGCAGATGGAACAGAAGTAGTCGTATTTGTCTCCCTCGGGAAGAACAATGAGGAGTCGTTTCCTCACGGGAACTGCCCTTTTGCATTTGGGGCAGTAGAGTTCGGTGGCATCGAATTCACTAAAGGAGTCTCTCTTCATCTCGCTATGCTTTCTCCGGTATGTTTTTCAGGTCTTCAAGCCAAACGGTAGCCTCACTGTCGCTGGGGGCACGGTAATCCCCGCGGGGAGAGAGGGACCCCCCTGAGCCGATCTTCGGACCATTGGGGATGCAGGAGCGCTTAAATTGACTTGTCTTGAAGAAGCGGAAGAGGTAAACACGCAACCAGTGCTTGATTTCCTCTATGGTGTATTCATTTTTACTCTTGTCCGGCACATCGGGCCAGACACCTTTATCTTTTCTTCTCCAGGCGCAGTATGACATGAAGGCGACCTTTGTTGGCAGATAGCCGAGACGGGTGACATAGAAATTGTTGAAATCCTGCAGTTCGTAAGGCCCAATAGTTGCCTCCGTTATCTGTGCTGGTTCTTCTCCATTTTCTCCTGGGACCAGTTCGGGGCTGATTTCCGTCTCGACGATATCGAGGAGCGTCTCTGATGTTGTCCGGTCGAATTGACCTGACGAAGCCACCCACCTGATCAGGTATTGAATCAGCGTCTTCGGCACACTGGCATTGACATTGTAGTGTGACATGTGATCGCCGACGCCATAGGTGCACCACCCGAGGGCGAGTTCGCTGAGGTCTCCCGTTCCTACCACCAGGGCGCCACGATGGTTGGCGATTCTGAAGAGGTGAGAGGTCCTTTCTCCCGCCTGCACATTTTCAAAGGTGACATCATAGATTTTTTCGCCCCTTGCATAGGGATGGCCGATGTCCTTGAGCATCTGCAGAGAGCTGGGCCTGATGTCGATTTCGTTCGATTCAACATTGAGCGATTGCATGAGGCGCAGGGCATTGGTGTGGGTCTTTTCCGACGTTGCAAAACCGGGCATGGTATAGGCCTTGATATTGGTCCGAGGAAACCCGAGGAGATCCATGGTATGGGCGGTGACGAGAAGGGCGTGGGTGGAATCCAGTCCTCCTGAGATGCCGATGACGATATTTTCTATACCCGAGGATTGCAGACGCTTCGCGAGTCCGTAACTCTGGATATTATATATCTCATAAGAGCGCCTGTCCCTCTTTTTCGGGTCCGACGGTATATAGGGGAATCTCGAGTATTGCCTATTCAGCAGCAGTTTTTTTTTTGGAGTGTCAAGGGAAAAGGATACGGTACGGAATCGTTCGATTCTTTCCCTGTGCGTTCTCGCATTCTGGCCGAAACTCGTCATCCGCATCCTGTCCTGGGCAAGGCGGTCCAGGTCCAGGTCTGCATAGATGATCTGCGGTTCTTTTGAAAAACGCTTCGATTCGGAGATGAGGGTGCCGTTTTCGTAAATCATGGCATGCCCGTCCCATGCGAGATCCGTGGTGGATTCACCCATGCCTGCCGCCGTATAGAGATAGGCCGATATGAGACGGGCCGATTGATTCGAGGCAAGCTCACGTCTGTATTCGGATTTCCCGACGGTGATATTCGAGGCGGAAAGGTTTCCGATCACCGTCGCGCCCGCAAGTGCGGCAAAACTTGAAGGTGGTATGGGAACCCAAACGTCTTCGCAGATTTCAATAAAAAATGTGAAGTTTCTGATATTCGTAACGTCAAATATCAGGTCAGCACCGAAGGGGATGTTTTTCTGTCCGCAAAGGCTGATACTTTTAGAGATTGCCTCTTCAGCAGGGCTGAACTGGCGACCTTCGTAAAATTCCCTGTAATTTGGAAGGTATGATTTTACGGTGACGCCGATTATTTTTCCCTTCTGAATAACGAGACCGCAGTTGAAGAGGACGGAATCGACCCGAAGGGGTGCACCGACAATCAGGATCAGATTCATCTTTTTTGATGCATCGACAATATCCTGCAGAGAATCGAGAACACTCTTGAGAAGGGCATCCTGGTGAAAGAGGTCTTCATTTGAGTATGCGGAGATACCGAGCTCCGGGAAGATGGCAAAAACGGCATCATTTGTTTCCACCTCCTTCGCCAGTTCGATCATGCTCTCCGTATTAAAACCCGGATCGGCTACCTTTACCTCGGGCGTACAGGCCGCAACCCTTATGAATCCATGATTATAGAGATTGAAAAATTCTTCTTTCGTCATTTCAAGCCATAAAGCCTCTTCAAAATTTCCGAAGAGCCCTCGAAAAGGTTTTCCTCTTCACTATCACCGGCGTAGGGAATCCCTTACATTACCCGGCTGCGAGGCGCACATTATGAATGAATTCTCCTTATCTTTCAACCTGAAACTTGGATTTTCAGGGGATCGTACCACGAAAAAGATGTCAGCGTTACGGTATGAAAGGCTTTTTTAAGGTCTATCGGGTCGTTATCTTTGGCTATCACCTTATCATATCAGGTAATGACAGAGAGAATATATTGTTCAATCCTTTCTTTGGGGAGGGCTCCCACAATCCTCTCAACAAGCTTTCCACCTTTGAAGATAAGCATGGTAGGGATGCTCCTCGTATCGTATCGGGATGCCGTTTCAGGGTTTTCATCCACATTGAGCTTGGCAATCTTGAGCCTCCCCGCATATTTCGATGCGAGCTCGTTAAGAATCGGTGCAACCATATGACAAGGGCCGCACCAGGGTGCCCAGCAGTCAACAAGAACTGGACCGGGGAAGGAAAGCACCTCTTTTTCAAAAGACCGATCTGTGATATCGGCGGGACTGTCGGAGTAGCCCTCGATCATTAAATAGTTGCCGCATTTTCCGCATTTTGGTCTGTCCCCAAGGCGATCTCTCGGTATTCGGTTCTTTGTATTGCACCCGGAACAACCTATGATGACGGTGTTCTCTTTCATCATTTGATCTCCTTGGAACCTCAGTACCCCACATTTACAGTGCGTGGTTTGAGTATCCTCACCAGATCCTGCACGCTCATTTCCACCAGAAGACCCCTCCGGCCTGCATTTATAAATATTTTTTCCAGATCCAGAATGGTTTTCTCGATGTAGACAGGGAGGTATTTTTTCGTGCCAAAGGGTGACGTTCCCCCTACCATATATCCAGTATGCCTCATGGCAACCTTGGGATCACAGGGAGTGATGGTTTTTACCCCCAGGTACCGTGCCAGTTTCTTGGTGGAGATTTCCCTGTTGCCATGCATGAGAACAATAAGAGGCTTCTTTCCGTCGTCTTCCATAACGATCGTCTTGACCGCTTCATGCTCCCCGATTTCGAGTTCCCTGGAGGCAACCCTGGTACCGCCACGCTCCTCGTAGTTGTATATGCACGGTCTGAAATCTATGCCTTGTGACTTAAGTCTTCTGATTGCCGCTGTCGAGGGAATTTTTTCTTTCGATGTCACCGCGCACTACTTCCTTTTCGGGCGAGAGTTCTTACAAGGGCATTTATGAAGCCCAGATATCGGCTACGTCTTTGATTCGGTCTGTCAGCTGCTGATAGAGAACCTCTTCATTTTCTATTCTAAGTGAAACTGCTTCTTCGGGGCATACCTCTACACATCGTCCGCATCCCTTGCAGCCTTCACCTACCGTGGCGATACCGTTGACCAGCGTCATTTCCGAAACGAAACACCTCTCGACACAGGTGCCGCATCCGTTGCATTTTTCGGCGTCAACTGTCACGGATATCCCGGGGAGTTTCTTGTAGGCCCTGTCGAGACTGGGTCCCCGTTTTTCCATGTGCGTCCTGTAGAGACAGCAGCAGTCACAGCAGAAACATATAAACATGAGCCTCCTGAAGTCTGTCAGTCCAAAGGCTACCGGATCTATCCACACATGGGCCACATTTGCGATGAGTCCGGCCTTGGAAGCCCTTCGTACATGCGCCACTGCATCCTCTTTTGTCGCCCGCCTTCCATGAGAGGGATGCAGTCGAGCGATTGCGGGACCCAGGGCCATGCATCCGATGTCTTGGGGATAGTTCTCGCAGCTTTCTTTCGTCCTGCATATGCACTCATCGAGGATAAAAATGTCGTTAATTTCCGATATCAGCCGTTCCACCGCACGTCGCGGGAGAATAAGGCTCTCCGGCGGGAGAATTTTCTCATTAATGGGGACTGAAGTGACCGCGTTCCATGGATGGGCAAAGAAGGGATTAATGATCCACTTCAGCAGTGGCAAAGAACTCCACCTTTTTGCGACGATAATAATCGGCCATGACAGCCAGAGCATAAACCTGACCATCTTTTTCGTGGGGCCGTATCTCATAAAATTCATCATGGTTTATCACCAGTAGTAAGCATGTACCTGAAAGGGTTGACGT
Source organism: uncultured Syntrophaceae bacterium (assembly GCA_964430915.1). GTDB lineage: Bacteria > Desulfobacterota > Syntrophia > Syntrophales > UBA2210 > JAFGBH01. Next base: position 10,957 of record CAYSHT010000009.1, on the reverse strand, counting down.
TTCCGTTTAATCTAACACGCTTCTTTTGATGGGCAGCCACCAGGTGAATCCGAAAAGCAGGGTGTTAAAGACCACCCGTTGCTTCGATATTCCCCTGGATTTGCCGATTTTCAACGAGAGGGGAACCTCTGCGAGATGCAGGATAAAAAGGGCAATGGGCAAGGTTGCCTTGCCAATCGAGCTTTCGGGAAAGAGAAGAAAGCTGAGCCAGAAAACCACGACCCAGAGGGCTAGTGCGCCGGACATCAAAAAATACCAGAACTCCCTTTTTTCAAGCATGTCGGTTCTCCTTCTGTTACTGTTATTTATTCGATAGAGGCCAATTTCCCTATCCGTGATGTTAGTTCCCGTATGGCCTCGTCTATATCATCAATCTCGGCACTCACCGCACGCTCGGGACAGACCGTTATGCATCGTCCACAGCCTATGCACTTCGACATATCGTGCGTGATCTGCCCTCCATTCATTGAAATAGCAATCATGGGACACGCTTCGATGCAGGTTGAGCAGAGATTACAGGCATCGTAATCGACGGCGATTCTCAGTCCCTTCAGGGGTACAAGGGAAGCGGCCATTTCCTGTGGCAGGTATCTGCCCGAGGTAAGGATCGTGCAGCAGCAGTGACAGCAGTGGCAGATGGTAAGGAGGTTGCCCTCATCACGAACCCCCCAGATGATGTTATCAATTCTGACCCGGCCAATCATCGGTACAAGTCCGTCTTCGATGGTTTTATGAAGATGCGCAATTGCCTCGTCTTTTGAGACGTGACGGGCAATTCTCGGATCGATCTCACGGGTTCCCTCGCCGAGAAGAGTACAGCCATACTCAATGGGATGATTTTTGCATTGACGGGCATCACGACAGGTACATTTCTTGATGATCACGCGGTGTGACGAACGTTTGATGAGCTCTTCCACTATTGTGACGGGCAGGAGCGTGCTCGTCCCTTTTATTTCCTCATTGATGGGGAGGTAGGTAATGTTGAGGTTCTTTCCGGAAAAGAAGGGGAGCGACGCCTTTTTAACAAACCATCCTATCACCGGCCAGGTTGTTGCCCTGGCGCTAATCCATGTGATAGGCCAGACTTTCGCCAGTACGGTTAACCACCACTCCGGTCGCTTTGACATGATCCCTCCTGGTTTTGCGTTCCTGTCGAATGCTCTTTATCTTTCTGGTTCAATTAATATATAAAGGGGGCCAGGTGTGTCAATGAAAATATAGCAGACGAGCGTAACTGTATCTCGGTATATGATTCGTCAAAATATGCAGCTGGATAGGTGTAAATGCGTATATATGCAGTTTCTGATCTTCATGGGAGGAAGGAACGTATCGCCCGTATCAGGGAGAACATATCAGGCCTAAGGCCCGATGTGCTCGTTATTGCCGGGGATATAACGAACTACACCGATTCGCGTTCAGTCATCAAAGATCTGAATGATATGCCCGTACCTGTCTTGGCCGTTCGGGGAAATACGGACCTTTCACGAGTGGAAACCCTGATTGAAAGGGCCTCTAATATCTCTTCCCTTCACCTCAATACGATTGAGTTGAAGGGTGTTACTTTTGCCGGTGTGAGCGGTACCATACCGCTCCCTTTTTATTCAAAACTATGTTTTTTTGAAAAGAGGATCATTGAAAAAATCGAGGATTTCCTGGAAAGGGAAACCGTATTTGTTGCGCATCCTCCGCCCAGGGGCATTCTTGACGAGGCCTTCAGCAGGTTTCATGCCGGCTCCAGGGGTCTTTATACCATGATCGTACGGCGACAGCCGCGACTCTTTCTCTGCGGACACATCCATGAAAGACCGGGTTGGAAGTATGTGGGGGAAACTCTCGTGGTTAACTGTAACATGGGTGCGGGACGCGGAGGAGCGCTCGTGACATATGATGGTGCAAACGACATGGAAGTAACGATGCTGCAGTGATGATTATTGTTCCGAACCTTTCCGGTCCGGTGTCATCGATCAGCCTGAACTGAACAGCGAGCGCATTCCCCTCTGCTTGCGGCGGGGTTAGCGAGCGAATATAAATAAATATTTTCCTTAACAATCGGAGATTCCTCGCAACTTGTTGCGGGGAGATTCAATCGAAAAATTCCCGTATGATTCCGGTTATTTCTCCTGGCTGTTCCATCGGTATGAGGTGGCCGGCGCCCGTCATGAGACGGTAGGAGCCCTTGGGAAAAAGTGATGTGGCCTTCTTGAGGTCTATATAGCTTCTGTTCTCACTTGCCTCGCCTTCGAGTACGAGAACGGGACAGGTAATCTTGGAAAGAAGCGGCCATGGATCGTACTGCATACCTCCCATAAAAAGTGATGCCTCCCTGAGCGGTGAGCAAGTCAGCTCGAGACCGCCCGTTTCTCCCTCTACCATGCCGTATCGAATGTAAAGACCTATCATTTCATCGTCCCATTTCGCGAAAAGGGGCCGTGATTTGAGGTATTCGATTGCCTCTTTTTCGCTCTCCCAGTGATTCCTTCGTTTGATGGACTTGGAAGCGAGCGGGTGATCCTCAACTTTGAGCTGTATTCGATAGAAATCCTGGGGCAGAAAAATGGGTTCTATGAGAATCATGCTCCGTGCGTCCAGTCCGAGAGTTGCCGCTACCATGGTGAGGACCGTTGCACCCATGGAATGCCCTACAAGAAAGGGTGTTGTTATATCGAGTTTTTCACAGAAAAAGGAGAGATCCTGGGCAAGCCTCATCCAGTTGAGACCGCCCTCTTCGGGATCCGTTTCGCGATGATCGCAGAAGTAGGGGGCTATGATTCGGTATGAGGGAGAAAGTGCTTTCGCAATCGGATGCCATAACCAGGGGAGAAAGCCTGTTGCGTGAAGAAAGATGATTGTGTCTCCATCACCTTCGTAATGAAGGTAGGAGAGATCTGCATCCCCGATATCCTGAAGTAATACCTGAGGTTGTTCCATAGGCGCTGTTGAGAGTGTTACAGCTGTCTGGAGATTTCTCTGCCGCTAAATTTTGACAGCAGGCGTTTAATGTAGGGATTACGCCAGAGACACTTTGACTTGACGATAACCTTACATATCTGCAATGTTTCGGGATTCCTCATTAAATCTTCAAGAAATGCCTTCTGGCTTCTTACAAAGCTCTCGAATTGCAGCTGGGATACCTGGTCCGGGGAAAAGGTCTTTCCACTTATCCGCTCCATATCATCGGGTGTCAGGCCCAGACCACCCAACATCTTGAGGAGATATTCCCCCGTGATGTTTCGCGCCTGCTGGGAAAATTCACTGAATCTCTGCGGAGAGAGATCGGAAGCCTTCATAAACTGACCCTTGCTCATACCGAGAGACCGGGCATGTTCCCACAGGATATCGAAATATTCGTTAAAATCAGTTTCTTTCTTTCTCGCTACCATAGGTGGAAGAATACCATGATTTCTTTTATTGTCAAATGCCTAATTACTTTTTTTGAACTGAACAGCGAGCGCAATCCTCGCTGCTTGCGGCGGGGTTAGCGAGCGAATAAAAAACAAATATTTTCCCTAACAGTCGGAGATTCCCCGCAACTTGTTGCGGGGAGATTCAACAGGAAAGCACGATCATAAAATCGAAAATTTCAGTAACCCCGATAATCGGGATACTGCGTTAACGGAACTATTTTCTGCCCGAGAAACATGGAGAATTATTTCTAACGTACGAAACAGTCGGAAATTTTCTACAGCATTACATCGTCAATACAGGAAACAAAACTGTTTTTTCTGGTAATTATGCGCTCATTATGCAAATATTTATAGCAGGTTATATGATAATCCCTTTTGGGAACATCATATAAGAGCCGATACAATGAAAAAACTCTTGAGAAGATTCTTATATCGCAGAATCTCATTTTCCTCCTCACTTCCGTCATTATCTGTAGCATCGTCGCGGGTTTTGTCTCTTGTGCAAATGATGAGGCATATCTCTTATCATCAGACGTGAGGATCGAAGGTACGGAAAGGGACATGAGAAATTGACATCAACCATGTGGGTGTTATAATTACAACTCGCTAATTTTATTTGATAGATACCGGTGAGGGAGTCATGAAAAAGAGAGTTTTGATCGTTGAAGACGAGACTATTATTGCCAGAGATATTCAGAGCAAGCTGGAAAGCCTCGGATATGAAGCGCCGGCGATTGTCTCTTGAGGCGAGGATGCCATAAAAAAGGCTGAGGAATTACAGCCCGATCTTGTGTTGATGGATATTGTAATAAAGGGGGATATCGACGGTATCGAAGCGGCCCGTCGAATAAAAGATTGTTACAATATTCCCGTTGTCTATATTACCGCTTATGCGGACGAGAAAACCCTTTCCAGGGCAAAGATAACGGAGCCCTTCGGATATCTTATAAAACCCTTCGAAGAGCGGGAACTTCACAGTACCATTGAGATGGCTCTTTACAAACACGGGAGCACGGAAAAACTACTGAAGAGCATGGAGGATACGATCAATGCCCTTGCATCGGCATTGGAGATGCGGGACACCTATACGGCAGGACATCAGCGGTGTGTAGCGGAACTTACCAATGCCATTGCCAGGGATATGAATTTTTTAGATCATGACATAAAGGGACTCCGCCTTGCCTCACTTATCCATGATATTGGGAAGATACAGGTTCCCTCGGAGATACTCAGCAAGCCGGGCAAGTTGACCGAATTTGAATACGGATTGATAAAAACTCATGCACAGGCCGGTTACGATATAATGAAAAGGATAGAGTTCCCCTGGCCTATTGCGGATATCGTTTATCAGCATCATGAGAGGATTGACGGCTCGGGATATCCCCAGGGATTGAAGGGAGATGATATTCTTCTTCAGGCAAGGATCATGGCGGTGGCGGATGTTGTAGAGGCGATGTCATCCCACAGGCCTTACAGACCCGCCCTTGGGATCGATGAGGCATTGGAGGAGATCTCATTGAATAAGGGAACTCTCTACGACGATGATGTTGCCGATTCCTGCATTCGACTCTTTAAAGAGAATAAATTCAAATTCGAAGACAGATAGAAAGACTTGTGCGATCGATTTTCTAATGAAGCGCCCGTCCTATTCGGCGATCCACTTCTTCATGTGAATTATTTCTTCTGAGTTCCACTTCGGTGAAAGGCGCATTTCGAGAAAGAGATGGAAGAGCCGTTCCATAATGCCCCAGACCTTTTCTATGAGATATATCCTCTCGAGGAGCCTTCCTTCCTCGTCAAGTTCTCCTTCGTCTTTACCGATTGAATCGGGCATCTTCATCGATTGAAATTGAAAGAGGTCTGCCCTGATGTTAAAATCCATCTGCTCTGATCCAATGGCGATCCTCAGCCTGGCTTCCTTGATTTTTTTCCCTTTGCGAAGGGCCGCTTTACCCTCTTCCATATCTGCATGAAAGCCCCTGCAGACAACCTTTTCCGAATATTCGCCTTCACCCGACTCAAGAGCAAGCCGCTCAATAAAGGTGAGCTCTATATCCCATTCATCGGGAATCATTATACTCCCGTTTCTCTCTTCACTTTTGAACCAGAGCCAGGTAAGAAACTCTCTTCCCAGAGATGAGAGTTCCCTTTTTGTCGTTCCGATTTCGGCCGATGCCATATCCCGAAGCACCTTTTCCTCAATATACTCGGGGTCCCAGGGGATAAAGTTTATGAGTTTCAGTTCGAATGTCTGTTTGAAGAATTCCTCAAAATCAACCTGTATCTTTTCGGGGAGTGAACCGAAGAGGAGCCAGCCCTGCGACGGCGACCAGCAGACCTCGTGGAAAGAGGGTATGGGGCTTGTATTTCTCATCAGTTCCGCCCGGACATTTTCCTTGATGTCTCTTCTGTCCTGCCGGTAGATTTTATCCGTTCCCTTATCGGCCATATATTCCCTTTCCGCCTCAAGAACCCTGATCTTTAAAAGTGACGGAGGGATGACTTTTCTGTCGATACGAAGCGAGAAGATAATGTAGGTTGCAAGAGAATAATTGGCATATTCGAATTTCGTGTCCAGCACATTTCCGATGCTGGTCCAGCCGATCGATTTTTCTTCATCGGACAGAGTATTTCTGAATGCGAAGCGCTTTAACTTTGTATCGATAAAGTCGGGGAGGTTGTCGGGCAAATCGCCGATAACACGGTATCGTGAAAAGGTTACAGCTCCCTTTGTAAGTCCCATACTGTGAATGTTACCACCTTTCTTTGTAATGAGTGAGGGTACCTAACGCAGTTTCGCCGGAGTTGTCAAGCTTTATGCGCGACCGGGAGCGTACCCGCAAGCCCCGCTTTGTAGGCGGGGTAAGGGGCGCAATATAAAACGAACAGATTCCTTACCGGGAAGCCCCGCCCTGTGGGCGGGGAGCTTCAACCTTTCGGAATTACAAATGGACACCTTTTTCTTTTTGTGATACCTACTTTTTGAGCTGAAAAGCGAGTATATAAATCAAAATATTCTCCCTGCCGGCCGGAGATTCTTCGGGGCCTCGCTTCGGGGTACTTCAGCGTTATAAGGCAGGTAATGTGTTCAGAGTTAAGCGGGATGAGCCCATGGGCATAGGAAAATTCGGAATCATCGCAAACAGTGATAAGGAAAATGCCGTCGAATACTCGGGCCGGTTGAAAAACTGGCTGGAGGAGAGGGGAATAGAGGTCTTCCTCGATGAGGAGATCGCTTTGAAACTCGGAAAGAAAGATGGCATTACGAAAGGTGATATGGTCCATCTCGTTGATATGATCGCCGTTTTCGGCGGCGACGGAACGCTCCTCTCGGTAGCCCGCGCGGTAAAGGGATACCCCGTTCCTATTGTCGGTATCAATCTGGGCGGCTTCGGCTTCATGACGGCGATAAACCCGAACGAGATGTCGAGTGTCATGGAGGTTATACTTAAGGGAGAGTACGAAACTTCCAGGAGAATGATGCTTCAAGCCTCGGTGGATGGTGTGGAGAATTCCGCACTCAATGATATCGTTATTACCAGGGGCAGCCTCTCCAGGATGGTAATTCTGGAGACCTTCGTCGACGGAAAATACCTGACAACCTACAAGGCCGACGGGCTTATTATATCAACTCCCACAGGTTCCACGGCCTATTCGCTCTCTGCGGGTGGTCCCATCGTCACGCCTGAGCACTATTCCATAATCATTACCCCTATCTGTCCTCATACATTGACAAACAGACCTATTATGCTTCCGCCCGATGTTGCCATTGATGTCAATGTCGTGAAGCCGGAAAAGGGTATTTCCGTAACACTTGACGGTCAGGATATGTTTGTTGTGAAATCGGGTGATACGGTGAGCGTTGCCAAATCCCAATTCGATATAAATATTGTCACTTCCCCACATCATGATTACTGGGAGATTCTGCGAACCAAACTTGGCTGGGGCGGATTGCCATAACGTGAGATGTTACGAGAGCTGAGTATAAAAAATCTTGCCATTATTGATGAGCTCACAACCTCCTTTACGGAAGGGCTGAATGTGATTTCCGGCGAGACCGGTGCGGGCAAATCAATTATAATGGGAGCATTGAGCCTCCTTCTCGGTGAAAGGGCGTCGAATGATCTGATACGGTCCTCTGAGAAGTCTGCGGAAGTCGAAGCCCTCTTTGATATCAGGGAAGAAAATGGAATCAGGGAAAAGCTCGATTCCATGGGATTGTACGATGGCAATGAACTTCTTATGAAGAGAACCGTGTCACGCTCGGGTAAGAACAGAGTCTATATCAACGGAAGCCCGGCAACCCTCGGAATGCTCTCCTCTCTTAGTGAATTTCTGGTCAACATATGTGGCCAGCACGAGCACCAGGTTATCCTCGATGCTGATAATCATATCGATATACTTGACGAGTTCGGAGACCTGTTGCCCCTGCGGACCGAATATTCAGGTCTCTACAACGAGTATCAGGCCCTTTTGAAAAGACTGGAAGAGCTTAAGACCGTCAACAGAGAAAAGGGTGAGAGGGAAGAATTACTCAGGTTTCAGCTGAAAGAGATCGGAGCAAGCGGCCTCAGAATTGATGAGGATGTAGAACTTCAGAGCGAAAGAAAGGTTCTCATAAACGCCCAGAAGCTGAAAGAATATGCCGAGGAATCCTATGATATCCTCTATGGTAGAGAGGGTTCGGTGCTGGAGGGGCTCGTACGAGCCGTCAAAAACCTGAAGGAGATAAAGACGATAGATTCGGGCCTCGAGGTTTCCGACGAGGAGATGGAATCGGTTGAGTTCGGACTGGAAGAGATCGCCTATGCGCTTCGAGACTACAAAAAGGGAATAGTTTTCAATCCCGAAAGACTTGAAGAGATTGACGATCGTCTCGAATATCTGAGTAGATTGAAACGCAAATATGGAGGAGAAATAGGGCATATACTTGAGAAAGAAAAGGCCATAGAAGAGGAACTGGGGATTATATCGTCTATGGAGGAAGAGATTGAGAAGACGTCAGAGGAGATCTCTGGAAAACAAGCAATTGTCCTTCAGAAGGCAAGCGAGCTCTCGGGCAAGAGGAGGGACGCTGCCCAGGTGCTTGAAAAAGAGGTGGAAAGAGAAATTCATTCAATGATGATGAATAATACCAGCTTCGAGGTCAGGTTCCTGCAATCTCCGGAAGAGAGTGACGTTTCATGTCTCAACTCGAAGGGGATCGATGCTCTTGAATATTACCTTTCCACGAATATCGGCGAGGATATGAAACCACTGAATAAAATTGCCTCGGGCGGAGAGCTCTCACGGATAGTGCTTGCCATGAAAAAGGTGCTCGCCACGACCGCTTCGGTGGGAACTGTTGTGTTTGACGAGGTAGACAGCGGCATCGGCGGGGCGGCCGCAGAGGCGGTGGGCGAAAAATTGAAAGATGTATCGAGTCACCATCAGGTTATCTGTATCACCCATCTTCCTCAGATAGCATGCTTCGGAAATACACACTTTCTCGTCTCAAAGGAAGTGAACAAGGGGCGGACCAATGCTGGTATCTCTTTTCTTGATGAATCGGAACGTGTCGATGAGATCACCAGGATGTTGGGCGGCCTGGAACTTACAGAAAAAACGAGGGAACATGCACGGGAAATGCTGAAGGCTTCGCAGGTTAAGTGACGGTTGTCCCGTGACCGTTATTAAGAACAATAAGAATTTTATGCAATGATAGGGATGTTTGCGATGTTACGGAAGGCAAAGGTAAGTGATGCAAAGGAAATTCACCGTTTGATAAATTTCTCATCATCCAAAGGGGAGATGCTCCCCAGATCTTTGATGGATATCTACGGCAGCCTGAGGGACTTTTTTGTCTACCTTGACGACGATGAAGGTCCCATTGTGGGCCTCTGCGCCCTGCACATATTCTGGGAAAATCTGGCTGAAATACGATCGCTCTACGTCGCCGACGAATTCAGGGGGAGGGGAATAGCGACCAGACTTGTCGAGGCCTGTATTTCTGAAGCGATCACCCTCGATCTCATGAAGATATTTGCCCTTACCTATCAAGACGCCTTTTTTGGTACGATGGAATTCGAGGAGGTTGATAAATCGACACTCCCGGAAAAGATATGGTCTGACTGTTTCAAGTGTCCGAAATATCCCGATTATTGTGATGAAATCGCAATGATCAGACTTTTTTAGAAAGGCGAACCGGGGCATGTTCTGTCGTTACCGTTTCTTGGCCATGAGTATTCTTCCTGAATATCTCAGTTTTGCTTTCACCGTTCGGGGACTTTTGTCAGGAAAATTCAGGGCCTTTCTTCTCGTTGTTTTCATTCTTACCTTTTTATGGAGCTGCGCCGGTATAATCGAGAGACCGGTTAGGATGCTTCCTCCGCTTATGACCACTGAACCCAGCGATCTTCCGCCCCTTGAGGATGATCTCGACAGGGCGTCCCTTGAAACAGCCATTGAGAGGAGCATCGAGTATTACGAGAGATTGCCGGAGGATGAACTTTACCGATTCGGCGATACGGCCTACACCGTCGGCGAGATGAAGGAATCTCTCCTGCAGTTTATGGAGATTCTTGAAATGCCGATCTCTGATGAGATGAAAAGGGACCTCATAGAAGAGACCTTTACTCTTTACAGGGCTACAGGAAAAACCGGGAGCGGGGATGTCCTTTTTACCGGTTATTACGCCCCCGTTCTTGAGGGTTCGGTCGAAAAGACTTCGCACTACTGTTATCCGCTCTACAGGACACCCGATGACCATGTGGTGATTAATCTCGGCAGGTTTAAGAGTACCTACAAGGGGAAGCGTTTAATTGCAAGGGTTGTCGATGGCGAGGCAATTCCCTATTATACCAGAAAAGACATCGATAGAGATGAGCTTCTCAGGGAACGGGGCCTCGAAATTGTCTGGCTTGCCGATCCTGTTGATGTGTTCTTTTTACACATCCAGGGTTCGGGTATCATACATCTCCGTGACGGAAGTTATATGAATGTAAGTTATGAACAGTCAAACGGCCACCCCTACCGGAGTGTGGGCAAGCTCTTGATGGATGAAAGAAAACTTTCCATCGGTGAGGTCTCCATGAGGGGAATCAAGAAATATCTCAATGAACACCCCGAAGAAATGTTGGATATCCTCGGCCATAATGAGAGCTACGTATTTTTCCGCATCGTTGAAAGCGGTCCCGTTGGAAGCCTGAATGTCCCCGTTACCGGGGGGAGGACTATTGCCACGGATGCGAGCCTCTTTCCCAAAGGTGCACTGGCGTTTATAAGAGTGAGAAAGCCGGTCCTCGATAATGATGGAAACATAGAATCATGGATATCTTTTTCCCGTTTCGTCCTCAATCAGGATACCGGAGGTGCTATCAAAGGTCCCGGGAGGGTCGATCTCTATTGCGGCGAGGATGAATATGCCGAGATTATGGCAGGGCATATGAAGGAAGAAGGGGATCTTTACTTTCTGGTCGCAAAAAAAGCGAAAAACAGGTAAATACCGGTAAATCGGAAGGATGGATATTATTGAAACACCCCGAGGCGAGCCTTTGGGGAATCTCAAACTGGTA